>LJXT01000009.1 GCA_001314815.1 Algoriphagus marincola HL-49 | reverse complement strand
ATTTGTCTTAGGTGCCAATGTGGATTTGAGTGGAGGATTCGGTTCAAATCAGGTATCAACCTTATTCGGACTGGGTACGCTTTTTATATTTATCTTAATGGTAAACAAATGGGAGTTTTCAGGCTACTTTATCTTGGATGCTTTGGTATTGTTTGCTCTTTCTTTCCAGGGATTACTCACCTTTTCGCGAGGTGGTATGCTCGGTGCGGTATTGGGTATAGTTGTTATCTTATTTTTCCTTAGATCAGCACCTTCATTCAAACGCAAAAAATACCAGTTACCTAAAGTTGGTAAATATGTCCTTCCGGGTTTATTGATAGCAGCATTAGCGTTTGTTGTAGTTGATCAAATTACCAATGGGTTGCTCAGTCTCAGGTATCAAGGAGAGACCATGGGGACTATTCAGGGGTCTAAAGAAAAGTCATTGTATACCATCACAACCGGCCGTCTTGATATTTTTCTGGGTGATCTGAATCTTTGGTTTGAGAACTTTATTTTTGGGGTAGGGGCAGGAGCTTCTAGATTTTTAAGAGAGACTATGACAGGTACGGTAGCCCATGTTGAGGTGAGCCGCTTACTCGCCGAGCACGGCTTATTTGGATTGATATATTTCTCAGTGCTCTGTATTGCCGGTTTAGTATTGCTTAAGTACAATGAAAACCCAATGACCAAAGGAATCCTTTTTGCACTTTACCTGGTCGCAGTCTACACCTCTTTTCATGCTGCAATGAGGACTTTTGTCACACCTGCTCTGATAGGTCTTAGTTTGCTTATGATTAGAGCTCCTAAAAAAGTAGACCCTAAAAAGGTCAAGAAAAAAAGAAAAGTACCACAATTAATTTTGGAGTAATCCGATCTTCAGATTTTGAAAAAAAAGTTGCTGGAAAACATAATTCTTCCACTTGGAGATCAGTTGACAGGCGGAAGTTTTATCAAGAAATTAAAATATTGGCGGGAGGTATGTGACCTTTCTCAAAACGAACTGAACAATCTCCAAAAAGAAAAGCTTTCAAAAATCCTGGAATTTGCCAGCTCGTATTCTCCTTTTTACAAAGCTTTGGCCATTCCTCATTCTAGCGATCCATATGAATGGCTTGCCAATTTTCCAATCTTGAAAAAGCAGCAATTTCGAGATCATTTGTCTGGATTTTTGACTACCAATAATCTCGAAGGCCTTACCGCGATTACTTCATCTGGTTCGACAGGTCCACCTTCCAAGATTTATTTCAGCAAAGAAGAGCTAAGTAGTAATCGGGCACTTCAAGTTTTGTGGTGGGAGTGGGCAGGGTATCGATTTGGTAATTCGATCTTGCAAACAGGGGTCAATATGCAACGATCCAAGGAGAAGGCAATCAAAGATAAATTATTGAATACACGATATATATCTGCGATGAGCCATAGCGAAGCTGAGATTTTGAGAGAACTTCGACATTTGCAGAAGTCCCCCAAAGATCACTTCGTGGCATATGCTTCTAGCCTATATCTTTTTGCTAAGACTTCTTTGGATCATGAAATTTCTAATATTCAATTCAAATCAATCATTTCTCTCGGTGAAAAACTGTTGCCACATTTTCGAGAAACTATTGAGAAGGCATTTTCATGTCAAGTCTTCGATACCTATGGTGCGTCTGAAGGCTTTTTGATAGCAGGGCAGTGCTCTGAAGGGACCTACCATATCTATAGCCCGCATTTGATAGTAGAGATACTCGATGATCAAGATCAAGAAGTCAATCCAGGGGAAAGTGGAAGGGTGGTCTTGACGGGACTTGATAATTTTACCACTCCGCTCATTCGCTATGAAGTAGGCGATATGGCTATGAAATCGAAGATTCAAAAGTGTAGCTGCGGCATGGACCTGCCCATCTTGGGTGAAGTAATTGGTCGACAAACGGAGTTTCTGATCACACCAAAAGGAAAGTACATTACGGTACAAAACGTGGTCCGCATTATGAAGCACTTCCCCGAGATAGGTCAATTTAAGCTAGTCCAAGAAGTAGCCGACCGTATTAGGCTGATTTATACGACGGATGAACACATCCAGGAAATCGATCATTCAAAGATTCTCGGCATGTTTGAAGAGATATTTGAAGAGCCGCTAGGGATGGAGTTCAATCGAGTTGACTCCCTACCAAAAGCCAAAACGGGGAAGTTTCAGTTGATTGAAAACAACTTAGGATCTAGCTGATGAAGATTCTAAAGAAAATAAAACCTCACAAAGTAGATTTACTTGTTTTTGGCTTGAAAAAGGGGGAATCAAATTATTCTGCTCTGGTTAAGGATTTAACTTTTCAACTCTCTTTTGATCCTAAAAACCACTCCTATCAGATACGGGAACAAGGGCAGCTTATTCATCGCAGCAATATCTATTTCAATAGTTTCCTGCTTCGTGCTTTTGATTTTGATCAGCCAATGATCACCATAGGCGACTGTGTGACCATTGATGCTTATAAAGGCCAAGGGATTTATCCTTGGGTAATCACGGAGATAGTAAAAGAGCATCTTCTCAAGTCACACATTTATATGCTTGTAAGTCCTCAGAATATTCCTTCGATCAAGGGAATTCAAAAGGCCGGGCTTAGAAAATTGGCTCGCATTAGATGTTTAAAAATTGGACCTGTATATTTGGGTAAAAAATTAGAACTTTTTGATTGAATCAGTTTCCATTCATTTGGCAGAAGTCCACAGAGAACTTGTCTCTGAGGATTATTTGAAATTCGAAACTCAACAGGAGGGATCTTTTTCTATTTACCAAATTGAGTTTAAGAAAAACTGTCAAGTAGCAGTTTTACGAGTAGACTTCAAGCTTTCGGAAAAGCCACTTTTCTTTCGGAGTTCAGCCTATCAATGGATATCTCCCGAGGTTGTGGATGCGACCGCCAATTACCATTCACCCAAATTGATGAAATTTGCGAATGAGTTTTATTTATTGGGAACAACTACTCTAGGAGCTTGGAAATGGAATAAAAAAAACAATTCGCTGAGCTGGTACTTAATTCATCCGGATTTAAACCCTGTTTTTAGGTATAATGAAGATGACTACCGAGTTTGGAAAAAGCAATTTGAAGTAAGCGCGGGCAAGAAATTTTCTTTGGGTTTATATTATGGACCAGGGCCAGTGCCTGAGTTTGCCAGAACCCCACTCGGCTTTGCCCCCACGATTTGCTTTACAGATCATTGTGATTTTGACACCCTAGACCTACTTCAGGCACAACGGAAGCTGTTTAAAAAGAATCATATTCGAACCACTAAAGGGGTCTTTCTACATACTTATTCCCATAAAGGTGAATATGCAGCCTTGGATCAAAAGCCATTACTCGAAGAAATAAAGAAATGGGAGAAAGATGGTCATGAAATTGCTTACCATGCCTTTAGTAGATCATTTCGAAAAGAGAGCTGGAAAGAGTATCAAGAATTTGAAACACCAAGCGGTTTGAAAACTATTCAAACCTATATTGATCATGGATTTCATCAATACAACTTTTCCAAGCAATCTTTTTCTTCCCAGAGAGAATGGCTCCAGCATATGCAAATAAAAGGCGTCAGATATTTTTGGAACTATGTGGATGGTATGGAGGCAAACTCAAGATCTCACAATCAACTAATGCCTAGTCATTCATCAATTAGCGCGATATTCCAAGAAAAGAGTAGTGCCAAACGTGCTGGATTAGATTACGATAAAAGCAGAAACCAAAAAACCTGGCTCGCATATGGTACGAATGATACACTCGATAAGAGGGTCAAAGTACTGAATGCCAGTTTTGCAGAATTAAGGAAGGGTAAAAAAGGTCTTTTTCCATTTGCATTTAGTCTATTTAAAACCCTATCCGCTGCCGCTTCATTAAAATTAATAGAGAAAAATCTTTTCCGCCCAGACAAATCCTTTTTCTTCTCAAGGTTTTCTCCTGCTTTTTTCCCCGTTTCTTTTGGGCAAAATGAGGATTTGATGGCCTTTCAGAGCTTTTCATTAAAAGACTTTCGGGCTGTTTTTTGCGAAAAATCCTTACAAGACCTAGAGGCTGAATCAGGTGTCTTGGTGGCTCATACCTACTTTGCCTATTTGGGATCCAATCATCCGGGAAGAATTTTTAAAGATGAATTAGGTCGTATTCAAGAAGAAGTGGCCTCTTCTTTTGAACAGTTAGGGAATAGAATAAAAGAGGGCCGTATATGGAATCCTACTCTTTCTGAATTAGGCGACTTCCATAGAAAACTGATGGAGTCAAATTACACTTGGAAGAATGGACAATTGAATACCGAAAATTTCCCTGGCACTGTACGCTGGATAAAATAATCTAAATTGAAAATCCTCTATTTCTATCAATATTATGCAACTCCTAAGGGCTCTTGGGGAACGCGTGTTCATGAATTTGCCCAAGAGTGGGTTAAGAAAGGTCATGAGGTACAGGTGGTTACAAGTATTTACTCAAAGTCAGACCTGACAGCCACTAAATTTATTGAGCATCAGAATTTTGAGGGTGTGGATGTGACTGTGATCAATGTACGAATCGATAATAAGCAGCCATTTTTAAAAAGGGTCTTTACTTTTTTGACTTATGCAATTATGTCAATTTGGTATGCACTTACGGCGCCAGCAGATGTTGTGATTGCATCCTCAGGGCCGATCACAGTAGGACTACCTGGATTGGTAGCCAGATATTTCAGAGGAAAAAAACTGATATTTGAAGCTCGAGACCTGTGGCCTGAAGGGGCTATTGAATTGGGCTTGCTAAAAAACCCGATCGCGAAAAAACTGGCATACGCTCTTGAAGCTAGATGCTATAAAGCATCCGCTCTGGTAGTGGCATTGTCAATCGGGATGCGCGAAAATATTGAAAAGCGTTTTCCGGGGGTACCTGTCATAGATGTTACCAATGCCGCCAATATTCCTCTTTTTTCAAAGCCTGCTCCATTCGAAAACCGCTCAATCCTTGATCCAAAGAAGTATGCGATATATACAGGCAATATTGGCCCTGTCAATAATTCCTTATGGCTTTTGGAGGCCGCCAAGATCTTGCAGAAGGAGGGAAGAACAGATTTAAAGATTCTCATGATAGGAGAAGGGCAGCAGCGGGAACATATTGAAGAAGAGATCTCCAAACATCAATTAGAGACCCTACTTCTATGGGGTTTGATGCCCAAAGAAAAGTTGGTTGGATTGATTCAAAATGCTATGGTCTCACTCGTTCCCCTGAGGGGCACCCCCGTCTTGGATACCTCTTCCCCAAACAAATTTTTTGAATCATTGGCTGCTGGTGTTCCAGTAATACAAAATACATCAGGCTGGATGAAAGATTTTCTGATAGAGCATGATCTTGGATTTACACTGGACCCTAATGATCCGGTACAATTGGCCAATAAACTCATAGAATTGGATGCAAAGCAAGATCGGCTATCCGAAATGGGACAGAGAGCAATGATTTTAGCTGCAAAAGAATTTGATAAGGATTTCCTTGCTTCGAAGATGTTGGACGAAATCCAAAACTCAATTCAATGAGAGTTTTGCTGACTGGTGGGAGTGGATTTTTGGGAGGGATTTTGACCGATACCCTTCAAAAAGATCATGAGTTGTTTTCTCTAGGAAGATCATCTTCCAATACGATTAGTTGTGATCTGAGCAAAGAAATTCCGGAAATTCCGGAAATAGATATGATCATTCATTCTGCTGGCAAAGCACATGTCATACCCAAGAGTGCTGAAGAGGAACAAGAGTTCTTTAGAGTTAACTCTACTGGAACTTCAAATTTGCTAAAAGGGATAAAAAAACTCCCCAAGCTTATGGTTTTGATCAGTACCGTCGCCGTGTATGGACTAGATGAAGGGGTAAATATCGATGAAAACCAAGCTCTGAATGGGACTACTCCCTATGCTAAAAGTAAAATTCAAGCAGAAGAAATCTGGAAGTCTTGGGCTTTGTCTAATAATGTCGACTTTTTGATTTTACGCTTACCTTTGATTGCTGGTCCAAATCCACCCGGCAACCTCGGAGCTATGATCAAAGCAATAGAAAAGGGATATTATTTTAGAATGGGAGACGGACAGGCTAAAAAGTCTGTTGTTCTGGCAAGGGACATCGCGGAGCATCTTCCTAAGTGGATAGGACATAGTGGAGTTTATAATCTCACAGATGGTATTCATCCAAGCCTAAAGGATTTGGATAGTTATTTATCTCTCAAATATGGGAAGAAAGTACGTTCTATTTCAGAAGGTCTTCTTGGGTTCATTTCAAAAATAGGAGATGTTATCAGTGTGTTCCCTTTCAATTCTTACCGTCACTCAAAATTAAAGTCCACATTAACATTCTCGGATTTGAAAGCTCGGAGAGAGTTAGCTTGGAGTCCTAAGCCTGTAATTGGAAATTTCTAAAAAAATGAGAATACTGTTTTTGGGTGAGACCTACCGGGCAGATGCTATTACCTGGATAAAAGGAATCGAAAAGGAGTCAGGTCTAAGCATCGAAACCAAGGAGCTTTTTAATAATCAGTCAAGGGCCAAGCGAATTTTGGAGGCTTTTAGATTTTTTTGGAGCTTGATTTTTTCTTCAGAAAGATATGATTTGGTCCTGGCGGAAAGATCAACTAGCTATGGTTTTTTCAGTTTGGCAGTGAAAGCCAAAGTAAGGGTGGTTGCCCAACAGGGGATTTCCGATATTTGGTCCACCAATGCTTTAGGAAGACGGGTTAAATCCATTCTCCAGAGAATTGTTTATCGAAATGTGGATTTAATCCATGCCTGGGGCTATGTTATGACCTATGCCATGCTTCAATCCGGAGCTCCACCACATCGAATATTGGTTCGGCCCAAGGGACTAGATCTGTCTCTTTTCACTTTTTCAAAAATAGCCATCAATGAACAGCGATTTACTTTAATTGTTACGAGAAGTCTTTTTCCCATTTACAACCATGATAAAATTCTAGAAGCTTTAGCAATTATACATGAGAAGGGCTATGATTTTGAGTGTCTTATGATTGGTGATGGAGTGGAAAGTGAGCGTTTGATTGAAATGACTTCTCAATTGAATTTAGACAACACCATCAAATGGCTTGGTAGAATTGATAATGATGATCTGCCCGAATACCTGAGCCAGGCCGATATCTATCTCGCATTTCCAGACTCTGAAGGAGTGTCAGCCTCACTCTTTGAAGCGATGGCTTGTGGAGCATTTCCAATTGTGACTGATTTGCCTGCCAATCGGGCTTTTATTGCTCATGGTCAAAACGGCCTGCTAGCTGCTCAAGGAGATGTACAGGACCTAGTCAATAAAGTAGAGCGATTTATGACCAATCCTTCAAAGTATAGGAAGGGCGTTGTTGCAAACCGAAAATATATTGATGAATACTGCAACAGAGATAAAAATATGAGACATTTTTTTGAAGTTTATTCCACGCTAGTAAAGGAAAAATCATCATGTGCGGGATAGCAGGTTTTTGGAATAAAAGTGGGCAGCCAGCCTCCTATCAACAGCTGAAAGAGATGACTGATGAACTGCAACACCGTGGGCCAGATGCAGCAGGATATGAGGTGTTAGATGATGTGGCTTTAGGACACCGACGGCTTTCAATTTTGGATTTGAGCGATCATGCCAATCAGCCTTTCAAGTCTTCTTGTGGACGCTTTCATCTAATTTTCAATGGGGAGATTTTTAATTTCAAGGAGTTTTATCCAGAGCTTAAGCATAAAGGATACACCTTTAATACCACGTCTGATACCGAAGTACTGCTTTATTTATTGATGGAATATGGGCTAGAAGTCTTGCCTAGATTAAATGGTTTTTTTGCATTTGCTTTTTGGGATCGGTCTCAGCGAAAGTTAGTCTTGGTGCAGGATAGGTTTGGCGTAAAGCCTCTTTTTTGGACAGAAAATGATGACTATTTGGCTTTTGCATCCGAACCAAAAGCTCTTTTCAAGCTTGGACTTCAAAAAGAAATCGCTGACGAATTTTTGGATGAGCAGTTCTTCTATCGACATGTCAGTGGAGAGAACACCATTTTTAAGGGAGTCCGTCGCTTTCTTCCGGGGCATTATCAGGTATGGAAGAATGGAGTTGATCTTCAGTCTTACACTGCTTGGTTCAATCTTGGTGAAGCAGCATTGGCACATCCCAAAATCCAAAATCCACTGGAATGGTACAAGGAAACCTTCCTTGATTCTGTCAAATTGCGGATGATTGCAGACGTTCCGGTAGGCACCATGCTGAGTGGAGGCTTGGACAGTAGTAGCATCTTGTATGCCCAATCGGAATTAGGCTTTTCTAATCTAAGTAGCTGGAATCTTCGATTCAAAGGCTTTGAGAAGGATGAATCTCACCTGGCAGAGTCACTCAGTAAGGAGTTAAATGCGACCTATCACGGATTTGATATTCTGGGTTCCAATTTGGTGAATCTACTCAATGAAAGCATTCTGATAAATGATGAGCCTTTAATGCATTACACTGATGGATTACTCTTGGGGCTTTCTAAGGAGGCAAAGAAAAATGTGACCGTTCTACTTACCGGAGAAGGAGCTGATGAAGTGCTTGGTGGATATGTAAGACAAAAGGTTATGGGGAAAAACTTTATGTATCAGCTTTTTAATTTCCTCAAGTATGTTCCCAAAAATTGGGTGAAAAACTCACGATTAAAAAAGCTGGTTCATTATCTAGAATTTAGAAATCCAGATTTCCATATTCTCACCAATTCCAATGAATTGTTCCTGCATGATTTAAAACGATTGGGTTTAAATTCATTGAATATTTTACCTCAATATAGAATCCAGAAACTAGAGGAAGCCAAGAAGTATTTTCCAAAATCAAAGCTTCGGCAGCTTCTTTACTTGGATCAGCAAATTCATCTTGGGACTTTAAATGATAAAAATGACCGTACGACCATGGGAGCGTCCATCGAATGTAGGGAGCCGTTTTTAGACTATCGCTTAGTCACAGGCGTCAATAGCCTCCCTGATGATTGTTTTTCAACCAGTGGAAAAGGCAAGTGGCTTTCTATGAATACTATCGGAAAAGAATTACCAGATTACATAAGAAATCACGAAAAAATAGGTTTGGCTATTCAGTGGAATAAATATTTTCTTGAAATTCCAGAACTCAGGGACCACTTAGAAAATATGAACAAAAGTCCCCTGTTTGAAATTGGACTCTTTAATTACCTTGATATTTCAAAAATTGTAGAAGATTTTAAAGTGAATCCAGTTCAAAACTATTCTTATGTAAGGTCTCTATTTTTCAATA
Organism: Algoriphagus marincola HL-49; assembly: GCA_001314815.1. Taxonomy (GTDB): domain Bacteria; phylum Bacteroidota; class Bacteroidia; order Cytophagales; family Cyclobacteriaceae; genus Algoriphagus; species Algoriphagus marincola_A. Next base: position 41,470 of record LJXT01000009.1, on the reverse strand, counting down.
GTTACTGGTACCAAGTTCAGTTCAACTCATAATGATACTCTCGTACTTATCCATATTTCTATTTTTTCTGTTGATCGCCTTAGTCTATTACCGTTTAGCCTTAAGGTTTGATATAGTAGATCGTCCCAATTCCAGATCTTCTCATACTAAAGTGACCGTACGCGGGGGAGGGATTCTTATTCCCGTTGCTGTGCTTTTGTGGTGGATGGCCTATGATTTTCAGAATACCTGGATGATTTTGGGCATGATGTGGATTGCTGCGATCAGCATGCTTGATGATATGTTTGATATCTCAAGGCTTCTTAGATTCGGGATACAGTTTTTAGCCTTATCCTTTGCTTTTTGGGATCTCAACCTTTTCTCCCAAATTGATTGGTACCTTCTTCCGGTTTTCTACTTCTTTGGTTTGGGGGTTATCAATGCCATCAATTTTATGGATGGTATTAATGGAATAACAGGATTGTACTCCTTGGTCTTTTTCGGTAGTCTCTTGGCTGTTAATGAATATTTACCAATTTTTCCTGAACAGCTATTGTCATATCAGATTCTAGCTCTTTTGGTCTTTTTCATTTTTAATTTGAGGAAAAGAGCCCTGATGTTTGCAGGTGATATCGGTAGCATTTCGCTTGCATATTTGATGATCTATCTGCTTACCAAATGGTACCTGGTAGATCATAATCCGATCATTGTTTTGTTCTTATTGGTATATGGAATTGATGTTTTCTTTACTATACTCAGGAGATTGATCAAAGGGGAAAAAGTCACTGAACCGCATAGAACCCACCTGTACCAGTACTTGGTCAATCAGGTAAAAATCGATCATGTAATTATAGCACTTGTTTATGCTATACTGCAGTTGCTTATTAATTTTGGACTATTTATTTATTATGGGGAGTACCCAAATCTCACTATTGCCTGGGCAATAATGATTGCACTCTCACTCATTTATCTTGCCCTGAAGAAAAGAATACGGGAAAAATATCACCTGAACTAATCATGACTATTTTAATTCATAACATTCCCAATTTTTATTCTTCCTACTATTTACTGAGCCTATCCAAACTCTTTGATTTGAAATTTCAATCAAACTCTGAATTCTCGAAATTCAACAACCGAGGATTTATCATTTTTTCACTGAAAGGTAGACTGGTAGTCATCGATAACCATGACCCGGTAGGAGTGAATGATGAGCTATACAAAAAATGCCATCTTTATTTTGCTACCAATAAATTGCTTGACAATCCAAGCTATCAACAGGAAAAGGTAAGACCTTTATTTCCTCACTATCCAGTCAATATCTTACCCTTATATTTGAAGACTTTTCATTTTCATTTATTAACGAAATTAAAGCCCAAAGACTTTGCAAGAGAAGTCTATATTCTGAGAAAAAGACCTGATTATAAAAACCTGGAAGATAATTATCACTTCCATCCTTATGTGTTTTTTTCAGGAAGTACTTGGAAAAAGGAAACTTGGGCCAATCAAATTAGAGCCGAATTTATCCGGGCATGCAAAAAGCATCCAAAGATTGAATTTGAAGGAGGTTTTATTCCCCGCTCAGATGGTAATAACTTTGGATATGACGAAGAGCTAAACACCAAGACCTACTCTCCAAAACTTTTTTCAGAGCTTAGTGCCAAATCCCTCATCTCATTAAACAATCCTGCTGTTTTAGGAGCGGTTAGTTGGCGGTTGGCAGAATATTGGAACGCATGTTCATTTGTCCTTTCATTTCCTTTTGCCATCGTTCTTCCTATTTACCCTGAAGAGGGAAAGGAAATCGCATACATTCATTCTTCGGAGGAATTTGATTCTAAATTGGATGAGATAATCAGCGATCCGGGCTACCACGAGAAAATATCTAGAGGGGGGAAGGCTTTTTTTGAAAAATATTGTACTCCCGAGGCCCAAGCTGCCTATCTCAAAAAAGAAGTACTCGACTAATCAATCAAATCACAAAGAAAAAATGCCTGGAGAAACCCCGGGCATTTTTTATTGGTTTAGCCTGATTAAAACTTAACACTGACATAAATGTCGTCATAAAAACAAAGTAAAAACATCCCCTAAAATTGGTATTTTTAACCAGTAAGAAGTCCTTAAATCAAATCTGTTTTAGTTTTAAGGCTTTTGAATCATATAAACGGTCCTGTTGATACCCTCATCTTTTTCTTTCTTTTCTTCTTAAACTCACCAAAAAACAATAACTCAATCTTTGGTTTGTTATTAATTCAACCATTCATCCGATTTTTGCAATAATTGACAAAGTATCAATTGGATTTGGCTCGTCCTTTGTCCTAATCTTCACTGATTTTATTTAATTTGTCAAAATCTTTAAAACCCCTCAAAAAGCAAACAACTAAATTTAATTCAAAAATGAGAGAAAAGTTAATCACCTTGACTTTCAAGCGAGCACTCCTCATCGTGGGAGTTTCTATCATCGCCCTTGGGGCTTGTAAGTCCAAAAAGAAAGCTGTTCAACCTGAGCCCGAACCAGCACCCGTTGAACGCGTAGAAGAGACTCCGCCACCAGCTCCAGCAGCTCCATCCGAAGAAGAAGTAGCAGTAGAAAAACTTGAATCTGCTTTTAATTCTGTAGCAGGTTCTAGCAGTCCCTCTATGGCTAATCAATCAATTGAGCAAACATTGGCTATGTTTTCTAACCAAGATACCCCGGTGCTGATCGTCATCCATGAAGAAAATGGAATCAAAGACTATGATGAACCTACCACTATCAGAAAGTATCTCGAGTACCTGAAGGATACCAAAAAGAATCTAAACTTCATCAGCGATATCCGATTGGATGCCAATGGAAAAGTATCTGAACTTGAATTGAGAAGAAAATAATCACTGCTAGAACTCTATAAAAATGAAAAATAATATCATCTTATTTCTAGGTTTGTTTTTAATCAGCACAGCAACAGTTTTTGCACAATCGGAGACTATCAGCCCTGCTAGAAAGCAAGCTATTGATTCTCTTGCTCTGGAGAAAGTAAAGGATCTGAGTAAATACATCTCCATTATTGGAAGTAAGGAAACTCAGTTTTCTGAAGCCAACCGGGTAATGGATAGAGCCGAAGAGCTATTCGCACCGGGTGCCGAAATGGGCGTATCCAGTATCAATACCAGCGAAATCGCTTACTACAAAGTCAGAAGATATTTTGAGCGTCTGATGGCTCTCAATTATGACCGTGTAAATATCACTTGGTATGACATTCAGTACATCTCAGACCTCGAGCGTCAGCCTGATGGCCGCTATGTGGGTGTAGTGACTATCTTCCAGCGATTCGAAGGTACATCTATCGAGACCGGAATGAACTACAAGGATACGACCAAGAAAGACATCACGATCTATGTAGAGAAAAAACAAACCCAAATCGCGGGTAGAACCATTGAATTTTGGGATGTCATGCTCGGCGATGTACGAGTGACTGAGACTTCCGCATGAGAATTACCCTGATTACCATTGCGATATTTGTCGCAAGCCTTTCGATTGTAGCCGCCCAGGGCATTGGCTCTGGGGGCACAATCAAAGACGATGGTCGATTTGCAGCCTCGACCAAACAACTCAATCAATTTTTCAGAAGATTCAATGCCGAAGAATCTCCCGACGGCAATACCCGCTTTTATACCGGAGACTCTCTTTTTCAAAATGAAGAGCTACGCCGCCAGTTTATTCTGCGACTCTTTGATAATGAAACCACCGGGATCAGTGCTGATCTGAAAAACCAATTTATCAATCAAGTCCTTTCAGACAATTACCCTCAATACCTCAAATTCCACCTAGGGGACTGGTTTTCAGAGGTGAAAGCTCAATTTATGTTTCAGGGAAAAAGGGAAACAGCAACCCTGATCCTGAAAATTCAACCCCAAGGCCTCGGCTACGAATGGGTAATTGATGCTGTGGATTTTGGACCTTTCCGCAATCTCTTCGATAAGCCTGTTGGTGATGAAAAGGATTTTCTTCATCCGCTTTCCCATGAATTGGGTTTTATGAATCTACGAAGGGCTTTTCAAGATTCGGAGCTACCCGAGGCCTTTACAGAAAGCTCATTTTCGCCGGATTATTTGACGATTTTTCTTTATGAAATGAAAAAAGGAAACCTGAAATTTGAAACAGTGAGTAATGTTAAATTTCACTTTTTTCAAATAGATGGCTGGTATTTTGAAGTAGCACAGTTCAATAGACCCGGATTTAATACTGGCTGGTTGATTTCCAGTTTAGTCAAACTCAATACCGGGGACAAAGAAACATTGCAAAAGTATATTTATGGTTCGAATTAGATTTCTTCTACTTTTCTTTTTGATAATCACTTGCTTACCGATCTATGGGCAAGACATAGAAGGGTACAGCAAGGAGGAAATCACCGAGTTTTCCGGAAAAGTGGAGGATCAAATCCGCTTTTTGGAATATTTGCTCAATACCATTGGCTCCTCTGAGACCTCCACACGAGACAAGGATGTCATCATTCGGGAGAGCTATTTGAAAATATTTAGGGACGGAACAGTGCAGGTGGAAGATGACCTGGTTCTTGACCGGAAAGTAGTTACCAATAAAGATGTCACCGCCTACCTGAAGGATATCGAGTTTTTTTTTCAGGATGTCAACTTCAAGTTTAAAGTAAGAGAGGTAAAGCCTGGTCAGAAAGAAAATGGGGAGGTGTTTTTTGTAGTCTCCATGGACAGAACTATTGAGGCCACCGTTAAAGACGGGAACAAAATTACAGATACCAAACCTCGGTTTGTAGAGGTAAATCTTGAAGAAAACTCCCAAGAACTTAAAATCGCCAGCATCTACACTACCAAGCTGAGCCGTGATGAAGAACTTTTGGAATGGTGGGAGATTTTGGATCCTCATTGGAAAGGCTATTTCCTGGATAGATTTACACTTTCCGCTACGGATTCGATCAGTTTAGACGAGTTGTATAAATTCGTTTCGGTAGACTCTTTGGATATATCAGGTACTGATTCATTACTTGATTTGACTCCGCTTGAGGCGCTTCGCGAACTCAAGTTTATCGATCTTAGTGACACCCGAATTGTGGACTTGGGACCAATCTCCAATGTTACATTTTTGGAGTATTTGGATGTTTCTAATACTCCTGCATCAGATATTCAATTCATCAAATATTCCGAGCGTTTGAAGCAACTTGATATTTCTGAAACCCAAATAGCGGAAATTGATCCTTTGCTCAATCTGAAGTCACTTGAAAGACTGAAAATGGTCCGCACACCTGTGCTGAGTTTTCAGGTGCTGAATGAATTTCAAAACCTTCAATACTTGGACCTGACCGAAAGTGGGTTTAACAATTCAGAAAATATTAAAGATCTGAAGCGTCTGAAGGAGCTTAATTTGAGTAAGAATTACCTGATCAATTTTTCTAGCCTAAGTGAATTGGACTCTTTGAAAAATATTGATCTATCGGAGACCAATATTATTGATTTGAGCCCCCTAAGAGGTCTTGATTTGCTGGAAACCATCAATATCACCAATACGGAAGTTGCGGATATTTCCGGCTTGAATGCCAAGTCCAATCTCCGTAAAGTGCTTGCGGATGAGACCAAGCTTTCGGTCATCTCAGCAGATAATTTTATCAGAGCAAATTCAGACGTTCTGTTGATTCACCATGTTCGGGATCTCGAAAGTTGGTGGACAGCTCTTTCGGAGCCCTGGAAAAATGTGCTTCGAAAAGCTAATCCTCAAATTCGGGGAGAAAACCCGGATGTAGAACTACTGACTTCCACTATTGGTCTAGAGTCATTGGACCTTGCGGGAATGGAAGTGAAAACCCTGAACCCCATCACTCGTTTCGTGAAGCTTCGTAAGATTGACTTCTCAGATAACCCCATAGCGGACTTATTGCCGCTATCTGAGGTCAAGACTCTCCAAGAAGTCAAAGCCGAAAATACAGATGTACAAGATTTGGTTCCTTTGACAAATTTGGACTCCTTGGTACGACTGAATTTTTCGGGAAGTCCCATTGAGAGTATTCTACCCATTCAAAGCCTTGGAAATCTTAGCTACCTGAATGTAAATCAGGCTAACTTCTTGGAGGAGGAAGTTCCACAATTGCTTCAGATTAAACCCAATTTGACCCTGGTTTACAGAAGTGAGGAATTGGCAAATTGGTGGGAAACCCTTCCTGAGACTTGGAGTGAGCAGCTCAGAAGGCAATTCAGCCTTCCGGAAAACCCAAGTACAGAACAACTTCATAACCTGACAGCATTATCAGCCTTAAGTTTTGAGCGAGTTTCCTTTAGCAACCTCTTTCCTTTGAAGGCATTTGTGAATTTGAGAGAGCTTTCCATTTTTGACGCTCCACTGACAGATATCAGTCTTGTGGCGGAGTTGAGGTTGATTACAAAACTTCGTCTATCTCAGGTGCCAGTTTCTGATTTTACTCCGGTTTCCTCATTGTTCCAATTGACAAGTTTGGATATCTCCAATACGGGTATCGAGGATCTGACATCGCTGTCTAATCTCTCCGAACTTCGAGTATTGAATATTTCCGGGACTAATTTGAAAGCGCTTAAAGGCTTGGAATCTTTGCTTCGTTTGGAAGAACTCGATGTAGCAAGCACCAACCTCCGTTCCCTGCGTCCAATTGAAGATTTGCCAAACCTTATCAAATTATCCTGCTTCAATACCAGACTAAGTAGTCGAACAGTAGATCGATTTAGAGAGTCAAACCCAAATTGTGAAGTTAGATACTATTAAAAAACAAACCCCTTCGAGAGAAGAGGTTTGTTTTTGTATCTGATTTAATGAAAGTTAAGGGGCTAAAAAGTGTTGAAAAAAATCCCTTATAATTTTCTAGAAACAATGTTGAGAAAAGCTGCTTAATCACCCTGATTCAAAGGTAAAAATCATAATCGGAAAAAAAATACCATAAAGTGGGTAATTTTTGGAATGCGATAAGGGTAGTTTTCCACATTTTTAAATAAAATGAAGTTTATATAGAATAATTCCGCGCTTTAAAACCTTAATTGGGTAGGTGGACAATAGATCCCAAGACGAAGTACCAAGCCTGCCTACCGAAGGTAGGAACCAAGATCCAAGTACTCAGAACCCCGAACCTTTAACGCTTAACGTTTAACACTTAACAATTAACGCTCTACTTTTCGTCAATTCATCGATTCCTCAATTCGACAATGAACCCTGAACCTTTAACTCTTAACAATTAACGCCCTACTTTTCTACAATTCATCAGTTCCTCAAATTGAAAATTAAGGTCTAAGCCAATTCCTAATTACTCATTCAACATTCTTAATTCATTTCCCCTCCCAAAAACTCAAATAGATTTCCTAGGCCCAATCAGGAATAGCCATATTTCTTTATTTTTGATCTTCGCATGGCAAATCAAGATTACGGTAATTTTCCAGTTGATATTTCGGTGGTGGTCCCTGTTTATAAAGGAGGGAATACCTTGGAAGAATTGATTCAAAGGATTTTGGCAGCTTTAAATGCCGAAAATCTTAAATCAGAAATCATTCTTGTGGACGATGGCTGCCCTGAGGGATCTTGGGAAGTGATCGAGATGCTTTCAGGAAAATACCCGGAAGTTTTAGGGATCAAGCTATCTCGTAATTTTGGTCAGCATTATGCCATCACAGCAGGCTTGGACCACGCGAAAGGGGAGTGGGTTGTAGTGATGGACTGTGACTTGCAGGATAGACCTGAGGAAATCCCAAAGCTTTACCAAGAGGCACAAAAAGGATATGATGTGGTCTTGGCGAAAAGGATAAACCGTAAAGATGGAACCTCGAATGTCTGGACCTCCAGGATATTTTTCTATTTCTTATCCTATCTTTCTGGTAAAACATTTGATCCTGCCATTGGCAATTTCGGAATATATCATTTCAAAGTAGCAGAATCATTTCGCAGAATGCGAGAGCCTGTACGAGTATTCTCTGTCATGGTAAGCTGGATGGGCTTCAAGTTATCTACCATTGAAGTGGAGCATCAGCATAGGCTTGTAGGCAAAAGCAATTACTCTTTCCGAAAAAGGGCTAACCTAGCTTTAGATATCATTTTAGCTTATTCTGATAAACCTATTCGATTGATGGTTAAAGCAGGTCTATTGGTGTCTATCCTAAGCTTTCTTTTTTCCTGTATAACATTGATTCGGTATTTCATGGGATCGATTACAGTCTCAGGCTATACCAGTTTAATCCTATCTATTTCATTTTTCTCAGGGATTTTAATGATGATGATAGGTGTGGTAGGATTGTACGTTGGGAAGATCTTTGAAGGAGTAAAAGGAAGACCCCTGTATTTAATTGACCGAATGACTCATGGAGAATATACAGACGAATCAAATTGAATTAGGTCAGGGAGTTTTTATTCATCCTACCGCAATTATTAGAGGTATAGATGGCCCTGCTGATCGTATTCGAATAGGGGACCAGGTTTACATTGGGGCTGGAGTTCAAATTATTTGCAATGATTTTCAAATTGGGGATTATGGCAAAATCCATCATCAGGTAACTATTCATGGCTATCAATCCTGCTCAATCGGTCACAATGCCTGGATAGGTCAGTTTTCCATTATTGACTGCATAGGTGGTGCGACCATCGGCGATAATTGTGGTATTGGGGCTCATTCTCAATTATGGTCTCATATCAAGTTTGGTGACACGCTTGAAGGTTGCCAGTTCAATTCCCAAAAACCCTTGAATATTGGGAAGGATGTATGGTTTGTCGGGCATTGCATTGTCGGGCCTATTGAAGCTGCCGATAAGTCAATGGCCTTAGCCGGTTCAGTCATTACCCATGATATGGCGTATAATCAAATCTATGCCGGTAGCCCTGCCAAATCAATTTCTTCCAAACTCGGAAATCAATTTGTAGCGGTAAGTACAAAAGAGAAAATGGAAAAAATGAGGCAGTACTTATCCGAATCAGGAGTCGAGCAAGAAAAGATTATCCTGGTAGAGCATGAGGATGAGATAAATTGGGAATCTTCAGATAAAAGCTACTTCGTGATCTCACAAAGAAAATATACCAAAAGACAAAGCATGGATGAGGTGAATTTTATGAAGTACCTACTTCCTGAAAAAGCGAAATTCACTCCTTTTTAAACCAATAGTTATTTCAAAATAAGATTATCCGATTTTCTACCAGTATGAAAAAATACTCAGTAAATAAGCCTTGAGGTTTAGATTCCGGATGCTTTGATCTTCTTTCTTCCTGATTCCAGCCAGATTAACAAGGAAAATTAGGGTAAGGGGAAGATTCTGTAATTTCATATTTCATTAAATCAATAACCGGGAACGAATGATCCCTTTCAATAAACCTTACTTGACCGGTGCCGAGCATGATTACCTTTCAAAGGCAGTAGCCTTGGGTAAACTCTCTGGGAACGGCCACTTCACGCAGCTTTGTCAGTCTTTTTTTGAAGAGCAGTACGGTTTTGGGAAATGCTTTCTCACGACTTCCTGTACAGATGCCTTGGAGATGGCTGCTTTACTTCTTGATATTCAGCCAGGTGATGAAGTGATAGTACCCTCTTTCACCTTTGTTTCCACAGCTAATGCCTTTGCACTTCGAGGGGCAAAAATCCGTTTTGTGGATAGCAAAGCCGATTTTCCTGGGATGGATGAAGCTAAAGTAGAAGAGCTGATCAGTGAAAAGACAAAAGCTATCGTAGCCGTGCATTATGCCGGGGTCCCATGCGATATGGATACTTTGCAGCTATTGGCGGACAAATACAATCTGCCATTAATTGAAGACGCTGCACAGGCGGTGAATTCATTTTTTAATGGAAAGGCTTTGGGTAGCTTTGGTAAATTGGCAGCCTTTAGCTTTCATGAAACCAAAAATGTCCATTGTGGGGAAGGAGGGATGCTTGTGGTCAATGAGCCTCAACTCATAAAGCGTGCAGAGGTGATTTGGGAGAAGGGTACAGACCGGGCAGCTTTATTTCGCGGAGAAATAGCCAAATACGGTTGGAAGGATTTGGGCAGTAGCTTCTTACTATCCGATTTGCAGGCAGCCTTTCTCTATGCTCAGTTAGAACATTTGGCTAGGATTCAAGCTAGACGAAAAGCCATTTGGGATGATTATTCCGCTTGGTTTTCCGGGAAAAAGGATCAAATACAAGTCTTGCCTTTATCTTTTTTGCAGCTCTTGGAAGAATGTCTGAAAGGTTTGGGAGATGTGGAGTTTCAATCTCAGCCGGGGAATTACCATCTCTTCTACCTGTTGTTTGAAAATGCTCAACTCAGGGAAGAATACATAGTTAGATTAGCTGAAAAAGGGATTTTAGCCGTTTTTCACTATCAAAGCCTACATAAGAGCGAGTATATTCAAAACCATCAGCCTGAGGAATATGCCCGACATCTTCCCAACGCAGAGCGCTTTAGCGATTGCCTTCTTCGTCTTCCGCTCTTTTTTGACTTACCCGAAGTAGTGGTAGAAAAAATAACTAGTTAGTAACAGGAGGGAAAAAGTAGAATCAAGTATCAAGCTTGCCTGCCGAAGGTAGGAACCAAGAACTGAGAAAAAAGAACTTAGAACTCATAACCTCAAACACTTAACGCTTAACTTTTAACCCTTAACAATTAACGCCCCACTTTTCGACGATTCCCCAATTCGTCAAAACCCCGAACCCCGAACCCCGAACCCCGAACATTTAACATTTAACCCTTAACTTTCACTTCAACAATTCCCCAATTCATCACTTCGACAAAGAAGCCCAAATGCCCAAATTCCTAGTCATAGCTACAATTATATGTATTGCCATGGTTCTCTTGGGGATCAATCGCGGATTTGATGTCTCAGATGAGGGCTTGTATGTTTTGCTAGCCCATCCTCTTCAGGAAAATCAAGGAGGGATTTTTAATTACGATCTGTTTTTTAAGCTTTTCCACCAGATCACCGGGATTCACTTTGGAATAGTCGGTTTGAGGATTCTCCGACTTTTCATTTATTGCTTAGGAGCATTGGCCTTGGCTATTTTTTACAGAAATCTGAAGTTTGAAAAGCAGCTTTCCCTTGAAGTTTATCTGATTTCTCTTTTAGGATTAATGGCCGGATATGGCTTCCTTCCTGCAAGTTTATCCTACAATCATCTTTCGGTTGTGCTAGCTGCCGGCTGTTTAGCATTGCTTTCGACTAGAGCATCAAAATTGACTCAAAACCTAAGCTTGGGTGTCCTTCTTGGGATCTTGGTCTATGTAAAAGTGACAACAGCATGGCTATTGGGACTATTGACGCTAGGCTTGATGCTTTATGAAAAAAGGCTCAATTGGAAGGTGCTCCTTGCTTTGCTCATTCCCTTTATTCTTTTGGAGGGGGTGTTTTATTTGACTCTTAGCGAAAATGCCATTATTCGACTTAGCGATGGACTATCCATACAAACCGGGCGAGAAGATTACCATTGGTGGACCTTAGTCAAGCATACCGGAGTGGGAGCTTTTTGGTCTTTACTGCTCTTTGTGATTTCTTTTTTATCCTTTCGCTTGATCAAAAAGAAATTTTTTCAGGCCTTACTTATTATCTCAGCATTTCACCTGACTTTTTTCATCACGCATATTACTGATGAATGGAACCACTTTTTCCTGCTCTTTGGAGTAGTAATCTGGGCTTGGTTTTTTGCAAAATCCGATTTTTCCCGATTTTCAGCTAAGGAAAAAGTCTGGATCCTTCTTCTTTTGGTTTTACCTTTTGTTCTTCATTTTGGAAGTAATGTATACTGGCTGAGAATAGGGATTCATTACTTGGTTTTTTGGATCATGGCATGGTTGATTCTTGCAGAGAAAGCGCGATTAAAATCTCTCAAATGGGTAAATATTGGCATCGCTTTTTCAGTTTTGCTTTTGGTATTCAATGGACTTTGGTGGCGTCCTTTTGAGCAACGGGAACTATGGAAAGCTACCGAAAACTGGGAATACCTTCCTGGAAAAAACATCCACTTGTCGTTCCATCAGATTTCCGCTTTGGAAAAGCTGCAAACCCAAATAGGAGAGGAGAAGGTGCTTCTTGCCGCCTACCGCATTTCAGGAATCCCCTTTCTCTTAGGAAAAACCCTCCCCCAAAGCCCAGGTTTTTGGGATCAGGAGCAATTAAAAGGCTTTTTTCCAGAAGGGTATAGCAAAGATATCTTATTTTTCCCCATCGATTCATTGCCCCAAAACTTTACCCAAGAGCCCATTCTGATCACCGATTTCAGATGAAAGACTACTTAAAAACACCTCAAACCTTTCTTTTTTGGGCCGGTGGACTCTTCTTGGCCTTGGGGATTATCTGGTTGTTGCCTTGGCGATTCCAGACCAATGACGATGTAATGATGATGTGGCTGGTTTCTGGAGCCTATACAGGTGAACCCGAACCTTATGCAGTATTTATTCATCCTTGGCTCAGTTGGTCTTTTTCGAAGATATACGGCCTTTTTCCTGAGACCAACTGGTATGGCTTGACTTGGTTTGCAGTCAACTTCCTTTCCGCTTTTCTCCTTCTTAAAAAAGTTTGGATTTCTGCTTTTACAAAAATCCAGAAACACTTTTGGAGTCTGTTTATAGGACTGCTTTCTTTTCATTTCGCCTTCTTTCCACAGTTCACCTTGATCGCTGGTTTAGCGGCGCTCGCTGGATTATTGACAGTATTTGATACTAAATCAAAAGGCTTCATTACCCTAGGATATGTGGTTTTGCTTATGGCATTCTCTATTCGATTTGAAGCAGCGGTGTTGGTAGGTCTAGGGTGGGCTTGGTGTGCATGGGTTTTCCCTGAGGTCAAAGCAGGATTTTTCATTTCAAGAGGTCTTCTGCTAATTAGTTTCGCAGTATTTCTAGCTTTTGGAAAGTGGAGTTATCAAGAATCTTTTGTTTCTCTTGATTATTTGGATTTCAATCAGGCAAGGCCAAAAATCTTAGATCACCCAGTTTTTGTGCAGCAATCTCAAGAAGGGACGATCCCGGATTCTTCCGATTGGTTTTTGGTAAGTAGATGGATGTTTGAAGAACTTTCTCTCAGCACCGAGGATTTTATGGCTAAAAAGAAAGAGTCGGATCATCAGCTATGGACTTGGAAAGCCTTCAAAGATGGATTGATCCGTATCCTGCGAGTTCAGCAGACCGAACTCTTCAAATCCATGTTGATCCTAGTATTGCTGCTTTCCTTCTTATTGTCCGACCTTTCTTGGAGAAAAAAAATCCTGTTTTTTGGAGTTTGGGTCATGTTTTACCTCCTTTTCAATCATTTTAACCTACTCTTGGGCCGAGTCAATCTGCTCTTTTTTATGACCTTTCTATTTCCTGTTTTTAACTCCTCATTGGTAAAAAAGACTTCCCGATGGATTTATGCCTTAATCGCTTTGCTATGTCTTTTTCTTGGGATTCACTTCTTCAACTTTTGGAAGGAAGCTAAAGGCAGGGAACAAGTGCAGCAGGAGTTTTTCTCTCTTTTGGAAGAAAAGAAATCTGATGCCCCAGTTTTTCTGGAAGGAATCATGGAATACATTTTTTTGAAAAAATTCAGTCAATCGCAGCCCATTCCCTTCCTTAGCTATGGGTGGATTTCCAGAAGTCACATGCAGGAAAAAGCTTATGAGTTAAGAGGTTTTTCGAGACAAAGCGAACTGAAAGAGTTTTATCTGCTGGCTTTTCAGCTTCCCGAACCCCTGGTTTTTCCTGATTACATGAACCGAATTTCTCCTGGATTTATCCTTCAGTCTGAGATGAAAAGCGAAAGTTTGGTTTTGCTTCATTTTGTGAAATCTAAGTCTTTTTCTCCTCGTCCATGAAGATGGTTTCCCGTTTACCGGCTTTTTGGATTTCTGCACTCCTAGTCACTCTTGGATTTTCCTGGATTACCTATGAGATGCTGGCTGGAAATATATTTTCAGATTTTCTGGCCCATCTGGATATTTGGAATTTTTATCAGGAACGTGGGAAAATCCCCTTTCCACCGTTCTACTACCTTACTTTTTTTGGGATTAGCACTGTTATTCCAGGTTCCAAAAGCCTTAAAATCGCCCTTCTACTCCTTATAGGAATCAGTTGGTTGGCAAAATATCTCCTGACTTATCACTTTCTGAAAAATGAAATCCGAGAGAATCCATGGCTTGCTTGGATTCCCCTTGGGTTGCTGTTGATGTTTCCGCTAATCCTTTTGGGCTGGGAAGGAGATTATTGGCTTTTGGGGAAAATGACCCCCAATCTCTGGCATAATGGGAGCACTATTTTCGTCTTCCCTTTTTGCATGCTCTTGTTTTGGGAGGTAAGGAAATGGTGCATTGGCAGCCAACCCAATTTTATTCCTTTGATCAGCTGGACCCTTCTGATTCTATTAATAAAGCCCAGCTATCTGTTTGGATTAATTCCCGGTCTGATGGTCATGGCCATTTTTTCAAATACTTCCAGAAAATCAGTCTTTCCTATTGGAATTTACTCGGTTTTGGTATTGGCCTTTTTGTTGGGAAGCAAGTGGCTGATTTTTTCAGAAACGGCAGTAGACAGTCTATTTTACAATTTCAATGCCCGGGGAGACGTGATACTCGATCCTTTTCGAGTTTGGCTAAAACTCTCCGAAAGCCCGCTTTGGGATCTATTGGGTAGTTTTCCACTCTTGATAGCATCTTTGATTTTCTTTGGAAAGACGTTTTGGGCTAATCCTGAATTCCGCTTGGCATTCCTGACTTTCTCCTTTGGCATGTTGGTCTTTTTCATATTCGCAGAAAGTGGACCAGGTTATTTGGATGGAAATTTTTATTGGCAAATCCCCATTTCTCTTTTTTTACTCTATCTGATGATTGCCAAGGTTCTACTTTCTAGTTTTTTCCAAAAGCAGCAACTAAACACGAATAGCTTTCAAAGAATAGGGATACTGCTTGCTTTTTTCTTGCTGCATGTGCTTTCTGGCTTAGCTTACTTGATCCGAATATCCGAATCGGGAATAACTCTTTAAGTATGGTATTCTTAATGTTAAGAATCCATTATTCGACAAACCAAAACCTTAAACGTTTCCCCCAATTCCTAATTCCTCATTCCTAATTTTAACCTTTAACGCTTAACATTTAACCCTTAACTTCTCAGTTCGACAATTCATCGATTCATCAATTCGACAATCAACCCAAACCCAAAACCTTCCCCCCAATTCCTCATTCCTAATTCTTCATTCTCAGAACCTCAACTACAAAAAACATTTGCCAAAAACCCTAAAACCACTTAAATTAACCGAGTAAAAATTTTACTCAACATTCTTCATCCTCAATTTTTCATTCCTCATTAATCCGTGCTCGACTCCCTCGTCACATCCAAAACCCGAATCAAGCTTCTGTTGAAGTTTTTTTCTCATGCCAACTCAGGATACCTACGTTCCCTAGCCAAGGAATTCGACGAATCCACCAATTCGGTGCGGGTGGAACTCAATCGACTGGCAGATGCAGGACTTTTGGTGGCTGAAGACGAGGGCAAGACCAAAATGTACAAGGCCAATGAAGGCCATCCCTTTTTTCAGGAAATCAAAAATATGGTATCCAAATTCCTGGGTTTGGATGACTTGATGGAGCGAATCGTCAAGCGAATGGGAGAGGTAGAAAAGGCCTACATCGTCGGAGATTATGCACAGGGAATTGACTCGGGGACGGTTCAGATGGTATTGATAGGAAAAAATTTGGATAGAGAATATCTGGATTTCATCCGGGAAAAGACCTATGAAAAAGTCAGCCGAAAAGTAGAAGTAGAAATTCTCGAGTATGACCCAGGAGATATTCAAGGCATCTTAATCTTCGGAAAATAACACCTAAAATCTTACCAAGCTAAACTGGAATTGAACCGAAATTTCCAACTAGGATATTTCTCAATCTCAGTACTTCAAGCCCTTACTATTAAGGCATAATCCTTAATTTTGTGACAAATTAACATTCATGAATATAAGGGAAGTATTCAGAAAAGGAGATCCTCAGAATTTAAAGGATAGATTGCTTTTTAGTTTAGAAAAAGCTAGAAATTTCCCTAAAATCCACAGGATTTTCAAGAGAATGGTGGGATATCCCTTGGATTTAAAAAATCCCATCACGCATAATCAGCGAATATTTTTTAAGAAAATATATGATAGGAATCCGCTCCTAGTCATTACCTCGGATAAGGTGAAGGTTAGGAATTATATCAAAGAAAAGTTGGGAAAAGAGCTTGCCGAAGAACTTCTGATTCCTACCTACTATGTGTCCAAAACAGGGGATGATATTCCCATGGAATCTTGGAATCATGATTTTTTTATGAAAGCCAATCATGCTTCGGGTTTTAATAAATATGTGTCTACTACTGATGACCCAAAGGAAATCAAGGACTTGGCCAAATCATGGCTGGCTCAGAGCTATGGTCAACATTACCTGGAATGGGCCTATAGAGATATTCCCCGCAGGGTCATTTGTGAGCAGGTGTTGGTTGATGAAAGAGGTAAAATCCCCATGGATATAAAATTTTACTGTTTCCATGGAAAAGTGAAAATGGTAATGTTTGTGGAAGACCGATTTGAGGATCAATGCCGATTGTATACAGATGAAAATCTAAAGGAAATTCCTGATCCTCAAACCCTCGGATACGAGAAACTGAAGGAGATTCCCCACCTCGAGACCTTCGATAAAATGAAGTCTATCAGTGAAAAGCTGTCCCAAGATTTTGCCTATTGCCGAGTAGATCTATATTCAATAGGTCAAAAAATATATTTCGGAGAAATCACTCATTATACCGGAGCAGGCTTGGAAAAGTTTGATAAGTATAAGACAGATTTAACATTTGGAGAGTTTTGGAAGCCTGAAAACAAGGAATTGAATTTTTTCGAGCTTTATGAAAAAATAAAAATATCCCCCAATTCCTCATTCAACATTCATAACACTGGGATTTAACCTTAAACGCTTACCAATAAACGTTCAAACCATCAGTTCATCGATTCATCAGTTCCTCAATTCGACAAATAACGTCCAATTCCTAATTCCTCATTCCTAATTCTCAACTCTATGAACCCCGAACTGTCACATCGAGCGGAGTCGAGATGCCAAAACGTGCATAGTTCAAGGTTCTATGTTCAGCGTTCTACGTTCGAACAATTCATAATTCCTAATTCAACATTCTAAATTCTAAGAACCCCCAAGCCAAAACGTAGAACCTACAACGTACAACCCAAAACCTTCCCCCAATTCCTCATTCCTAATTCTCGGAACTCCAACTTCCAACTCCAAAAGATAGCTTCGTCGCTTCCTGCGAATCGAAAAAGATAAAAATCCGCACAGCTCCTCGCTATGACGTCCTAATCTAACTCTCACTTCCTAATTTCTCATTCATCATTCCTAATTCTGGCATTTAACCTTTAACGCTTAACATTTAACCCTTAACTCCTCAGTTCGACAATTCATCGTTTCATCAATTCGACAAAAAAACCCAAAGAACCTACAACCTACAACCCAAAACCTTCCCCCAATTCCTAATTCTCGAAACCCCAAACCTCCCAACTCCACAACTCCCCACTTTTTGTTCTATATTTAGCCCCAGCTTAATCACCTATATTTAAAGTACCCATTATGATTACCAATAACAGGTATGTCAAACCATCCCATCGGATCCTTGCGCGCTTTTTAAATGAACTTTGGAAATACATCAAGCAAGGAAAGCCCATCTCCGAAGCCCTCAAAGGTTACTCCGCCTACTATGATTACAACAGGGAGCGGGTGTTTCCTTACGAACGCCAACTCCCCTGGATCAATCATTTTGCCTGTGAGCGTCTCCGGGAACTCATCATACCAGGGATGAATATTCTGGAATTCGGACTGGGGGGCAGTACGCTGTTTTTTAGAAATTTAGGAGCCTCAGTTTATTCCATAGAGCATGATCATGAATGGTTTCAAACCGTGAAAAAGGAGCTGGAAAATGACAAAATGGTTTCACTTCATCTTTATAAACCAGAAATCAATCAACCGGAAATTGAAGATAAATACCGAAGTGTGCATGGCCTATTTTCGGAAGGGATGTCTTGGAAAGCTTATGCTCATGCGGCTGATCATCTCTCGGATGAAGCCTTTGACTTGATCCTTATCGATGGACGTGCAAGACCCGAATGCCTTCGCAATTCGATCTCAAAACTCAAACCGGGAGGCATGCTGGTTTTTGACAATTCTGAACGCGAATCCTACCAACAAGCAATGCATGAATTGATGGGCAATTGGCGCTGTGAAAAATATCAAGGCGTACAGATTTGTGATCCTTTTTTCTCCGAAACAAGAATTTATTTCAAACCCGCTTAATCTTTCAAATTGCATAGCTAATTTGCCTTTCATGGCTGAAAAACTAGTTTCTATTCTCATCCCCAACTTCAATAAGGAAGCATACATTCCACACACTTTTCAAAGCATCTGCGAGCAGACTTATAGTAATTGGGAATGTATAGTCGTAGACGACCACAGTACCGATGCTTCCTTGGATTTACT
The DNA here is from genome assembly GCA_001314815.1 of Algoriphagus marincola HL-49. Lineage (GTDB taxonomy): Bacteria > Bacteroidota > Bacteroidia > Cytophagales > Cyclobacteriaceae > Algoriphagus > Algoriphagus marincola_A. Next base: position 23,048 of record LJXT01000009.1, on the reverse strand, counting down.
CCGTGACTTTGCCGGCAAAGAGCCTAGGATCAAAGTAGTCCGACGCCCTGACCATCTGCCAAAAGGAGGGAATTCATGCCGGAATCATGCCTATTCACTAGCCTCCGGTGAGTTTGTTCAGTGGTTTGATTCGGATGATCTGATGCTGCCTCATTGCCTGCAGGAGAAGGTCGATTTCCTCGAATCTCATCCTGAATTTGCCTTCGTAGCTTCTAGGGCCGAAATCCGATATGAGGAAGATTATGCCGGTCCGCAGACCTTTCATCAAAATATCCAATCCGACCAAGCCGTTGAAGATTACTTGAGATTTCGAATTCTCTTTATTACCGGTGGGCCACTTTTTAGAAGGGAAGTCTTCGAAAAAACCGGGCTCTTCTCTTTAGGATTGAAAAAACATCAGGAATGGGAACTCTTCTTTCGAGTCATACTCAACTACCCCACTTGGGGCATCATCAATAAGCCCACCTATGTCTACCTGATCCATGGAAATAGTATATCAGGTCAAATTGCCAATAAACGCGAAAAACTGGTAAATGCTGAGATTGCAGCGGTTCAAACAGCCCTAAATCCAGCTACCAACCCATTTTCTTCCAAAATTCCCCCAGCCATTTATCGACAGACTTGCCTTCGCTATCTGAGGTTTTCCCTTATTCACAAAAGGTTGAAAGATGCAGGCTGGTTTTTTACTCAATACCTAAGGCAATTGACTAGGTAGAATGACTTACTGCTAAAAATCAATATTTCAGCATTCACTCCTAAACTCCTATCCCCAGCAATTGAATTTTAATGCAAAACTGAATAGTACCTACGATCGGCTCTATGACCTCTGGGAGCGATTCTTGGGCTATCCAAAACTGCATGAAATCTTCAAAAGGCATAATGGATTTGACCTTAACCTTCATGATCCTTGGACCTACAATGAATGGGTGGTTCACAAAATAATTTATGACCGGGATCCACTTCTGATTCAGACTACAGATAAGTTTGAAGTAAGAGATTATGTTCGTCAGACACTCGGTTCCAAAGTGGCAAAGGAAATTCTGATTCCCATCTATCATGTCAGCAAGAATGGAATGGATTTTCCTGAGGAGCTTTGGCAAAAAGAATTTTTCATGAAAGCCAATCATGGATCCGGAACGAATAAATTGGTCATGCCTGGTGCTGATCCTCAGAAAACGCTGCAACTAGCCAAGACTTGGCTCAATTCAAGCTATGGACAAAGACGTCATGAATGGGCCTACCGGGATATTCCAAGGAAGATTATTTGCGAAAAAGTGATCCGAAACGAAGAGGGAGATATTCCCATGGATATCAAGTTCTATTGCTTTTACGGAAAGGTGAAATTCATTCTCTTTTTCAATGGGCGCTTTGGAAAACCCTCCCGTGCATTCACAGACCCGGATCTTCGGCTTATCCATAGAGTGCAGTCAGGTATCCCTGATTTGGAAGATATTCCTTCCTATTCTACCCATGAGAGAATGATTGAAATTGCCGAGATTTTGTCCAAGCCATTCATACACGCCCGGATAGACCTGTATTCAGTGAGGGATAAAATATTTTTTGGGGAAGTCACCCAATATTCCGGTGGAGGAATTGAGCATTTTGAGTCTTATGAAATCAACCTAGCCCTAGGATTTTTATGGAGACCCCAATACAAGGATAAAAGCGTTTGGGACTGCATTCATGAAGCATCAAGCAAGCAAAGTATCAAGTAGCTAGTATCTAGTGACAAGTATTTTTACGACCCTGGTTTTTTGTATCAAAAAAAGGAAAATTGGTTGTAAGAAGTGAGTAGTAAGAAGTAAGTGGTGATTGTACGAAGTACTAAGAAAATAGTACCAAGATTTTTAGTCTAAGGTTGGCTAACTTAACGATTAACCTTTAACCATTATCATTCAACTCGTCAATTCATCGATTCATCAATTCGACAATTAGCGATCCCATTCCTTATTCCTAATTCCTCATTCATAATTCTTAATTCAACATTCCTAATTCAGGCAACCCAAAACGTACAACGTTCCACGTTCGACCCATTCCTAATTCCAAATTCAACATTCTTAATTCAACATTCCTAATTCTAAAACCCCCGAACACCGAAATCCCAAACATTTTTACTAAATTCAACCATGTCTGAGGCAAAAAAACATAAAAACTTGGTGAATGAACCAGCAGAAGCATACCAAATTCCGGTAGATAAAAAGGTGAATCAATTATTGGAAATAGCCCAAGGACTACCAACTTCCACCCTACAGGAAATTGTGGAAAAGCTGAAGCTAATCATCAGACAAAAGCCTAAAGCGTCCGAGTTTTCTTCATTTCTATTGGCAGGGCCAGTGATGAGTGATAGCCAATCGGAGGAATACAAATCGCAAAGAAAATCTATTAATCAGTGGCGGAAAAGTCAATCCTTTTAGATACGGGAATACTGATTGAGTACTTTCGGAATAAGGAAAAATCAAAAAGCTTTTTGTATAGGCTTTCACTTAAGGATTTCGATTTTAAGGTGTCATCAATTTCCCAATATGAGGTTTTATTGGGGGCGTCGAAGGAGCAAATGAATTTTTGGAAAGAATTCTTTGATAGAGTTGAAGTCCTTTCATTTACGTCTGATTCCGCTGTAGTCGCTTCTGGGATATACAAAGAACTAAAGTTTAAAAATAAGCTGATTGATATAGCCGATATTTTGATTGCCTCGGTCGCAGTATCAAATGCCATCCCATTAGCGACCCTTAACTTTAAACATTTTACTAGGATAGGCGCTCTGGATATTCTTGATCTATAAAATAGACTTAAAGTATCAATCCTGACCAAAATGGAAAAAGTTCAAGGTTCTATGTTCAGCGTTCTGCGTTCACATTGCCGTGGAATTGCCTTAACATTTAACCCTTAACCCTTAACCTTCAATTGATAATTTCGACAGTTCGACAACAAACCTCGAACCTCGAACGCCGAACCTTAACCTTCAATTCGTCAATTCATCGATTCATCAATTCGACAACTAGCAATCCAATTCCTAATTCCTCATTCTTAATTCAACATTCCTAATTCAACATTCATAATTCAGGCAACTCCGAACTGTCATATCGAGCGGAGTCGAGATGCCAAAACGTTCAACGTTCCATGTTCTAAGTTCCACGTTCGACCCATTCCTAATTCCTCATTCAACATTCTCAACTCTAGGAACCCTTAACCCTTAACTTTTAACCTTCTACCCTCTACTTCCTACTCCCATCTTCACTCTTCCAACTTCAAAATCCCATTCTTTCAAAAAATAAATTTGCAATTCCAAAAGCACCGAGTAAATTTATTACTCAGTCGCCATTGCGATTCCGCGAAGCGGGAAAAATGAAGAATTATGAATTGACTAATGAAGAATTAAAGTAACAGCAATATTTTCTGTTGGGACTCTAATTCCTCATTCAACATTCAACATTCATCATTCTTAATTCCTCATTCCTAGCTCCTCGATGGGAGTGAAAGGGCGAAGCTGTGAACGTTCCACGTTCTAGGTTAAGAGTTCAGCGTTAGTCCAACCCAAAACTTACAATGCGCCACATGAAAGTTCAACGTTTTGAAGATTTGGAAATTTGGAAAGAAGCGAGAGAAATAGCTTTGACAATTAAAGAGCTAACTCGAAAAAGTGCGTTTTCGAAAGATTACAAATTCGTTGCTCAAATCACAAGTGCCTCTGGATCTACTATGGACCCTGTGAAATAAGCTTATGTTTTACGTATACGTACTTTTGAGTCAGGTTGATAAAAGATTTTACACCGGTTATACTAAAGATCTAAAAAAAAGAATTGAGGAACACTCTAATGGATTATCACCCTCAACCAAAAATAGACGTCCCCTTGATTTAATTTATTTTGAAGCATGTTTAAATCAAAAAGATGCTTTGCATAGAGAAAAATATTTGAAGACAACCTACGGTAAGAGATACATCAAAAATAGACTAAAGAATTACTTATCTATTGATATTTCACAGGGTCGCAGAAGGATTTGATAGAGATGGAAATAAAGAGTTCTTTCAATTTTTATCAATTGCTAAGGGCTCAAATTCTGAAACTAGATCACAAGCCTATAGAGCCTATGATTTTAAGTACATTGACGAAGAGGAATTAAATAAAATACTTCTTTTAACAGAGAAACTTAAAGCTAAAATCAATTCTTTGATGATCTATTTAAAAAATTCAGACCGAAAAGGAAATAAATACTCCTGAGCGTGCTACGTTCAGCGTTCTCCAATCCAAAAACTAGAATCTAAAACTCAAAACGTACAACGTAGAACCCAAAACGTACAACCTAGAACCTAGAACCTCTCACATCTCATCATTCTACATTCCTAACTCATCATTCCTCATTCCTAACTCAACATTCCTAATTCCTAATTCTAAATTCCTAATCATTAATACCCAACACTACAAAGTAATCGAACCCTCCTCCGGCTGGAAGATGGTAGACTTCAAGGAGCTTTGGCGATACAAGGATCTTCTGTACTTCCTGACGCTACGCGGTATCAAGGCCCGCTATGCACAGTCGATTTTGGGGGTGTCTTGGGCGATTATTCAGCCACTCTTTACGACTGTAGTCTTTACTTTGGTTTTTGGTGGCTTAGCAAAAGTAGATTCCGATGGGATGCCATACATTCTCTTTTCCTACTTGGCCCTATGGCCATGGAACTACTTCTCCGGTACGCTCACCGAATCAGCCAATTCCCTGATTCAAAATGCCAATATGATTACCAAGGTGTACTTCCCGCGCATGGTGCTGCCCCTCTCCGCTATCCTTTCCAAGATGCTGGACTTTACCATTGCCTTTGTGGTGGTGGTGATTATGCTCATCTATTTCAAGCAAGTCCCCGGATGGGGAGTGCTATTTACTCCGCTTTTGATCCTGCAACTCCTGCTCTGCAGCCTGGGAATAGGAATGTTCCTTTCCGCCTTGGCAGTTAAGTATCGGGATGTAAAGCATGCGCTGACTTTTCTGGTTCAACTCCTACTCTACGCCGCTCCGGTGGTCTATAGCACTTCCGCAGTCCCTGTCGAATACCAAAAATTCTACGTCCTCAACCCCATGGTCGGCGTGATTGAAGGCTTCCGCGCCGCCTTCCTCAACCGCCCCATGCCCTGGGAATGGATCTGGCCGGGAAGTATAGTCGCGGTGGTGGTGTTTGTATTTGGGATGATGTACTTTCGAAAAATGGAACGCACTTTTGCCGATGTGGCTTAAACGTTCATGGTTCAACGTTCAGTGTTCCACGTTCCAACAATTCATAATTCCTAATTCAACATTCTAAATTCTGGGAACATTTAACTCTTAATCTTCAATTCGTCAATTCATCAGTTCCTCAATTCGACAATTAGCGACCAATTCATAATTCCAAATTCAACATTCTTAATTCTAGGAATTTAACGCTTAACAGATAACGTCCGACCCACTCCCGAATTCCTTATTTTTGATTCTAAAGTCTAAAATTGGAATAATTTAAATTAATTCATGAATTGCTCTACCGTTAAATATTCTGATCATGCTGTGATACAGATGTTTAAAAGAAATATTGATACTTTTGATATCGAGATAGTACTAAAGGAGGGAGAAATTATTAAGGAATACCCTGATGATAAACCTTTTCCAAGTTTATTAATGTTAGGATGCGTAAAGGGAAGGGCAATTCACTTGGTAGTGGCAGTGGAAAAAATAACGGCAGTTTGCATCATAATCACTACCTACATTCCGGATCCAGAAATCTGGAGAAATGACTTTAAAACAAAGAAATAATACTATGGAATGTTCGCTTTGTAAAATCGGAAATACTAATCCTGGACAGGTTACAGTAACCTTAGAAAAGGGAGATACAATTGTACTAATTAAAAACGTTCCCGCTGAAATTTGTGAAAACTGCGGTCATTATTATCTTAGTTCAGAAACGACACAAAGAGTTTTGGAGACAGGCAAAGAAGCCGTTGAAAAGGGAGCTGAATTGGAAATAGTCAAGCTAAATGTAGCCTAGGCACTTCAAGTTCCTAGAACCCTGAACGCCTGCCGAATCAGGAACTCCTAGAACCCAAAACGTTCCACGTTCCAACAATTCATAATTCCTCATTCAAAATTCATAATTCTAGAAACCCCGAACGTACAACGTACAACCCAAAACGTTCCATGTTCCAACAATTCATAATTCCTCATTCAACATTCCTTCAATTCATCAGTTCCTCAATTCGACAACTAGCGACCAATTCCTAATTACTCATTCAATTTTCCTCATTCCAAAAACCCTTAACTCTCCGACTCTCCTTGCCTAAGCCCATCTCTCTTTCTATTTCAATAAAGTTTCGATTGCTGACCTAGTTTTATGGCTAAAAAGTTCTTAAAAATCAGAAGAAGTAAACCTTACCAATATCTTAAGGATAAGTTTTTATATTCTAGAGCTTACTTGCAATATAAACTTCGTCCTTATCCAAAGGAAGTTGGAGAAAATCCGATCTTCATTTTCAACCATATTCCTAAATGTGGAGGGACTAGTTTGAATATCGTGCTAAGGAAATGGTTTCATATGGTGAGAGATTATCCTCCTCACGATTTGCAATTCCCCGATCCAAAAGACTGGGAAATAGCACAATCGAAATTTGAAAATAGTCCCCCAAAAATTAGAAATCTCAAACCGTTTCAAATAGTAGCTGGGCACTATCACCACCCGAGAAATCGGTTTTCGAAGCGAATCATGCCCTACGCAAAATATTGTAATCTGAAAAAGATCACGTTTGTGAGGAATCCCTTAGCCCAACGTTTATCCCTCTATAAATATGGCAAAAGAAAAGGGCATCAATGGGTAGAAGGGTTTTCCTTAGAGGATTATGTTCTTTCAGAAGCCAATTTTTTGGCAAGAACACTGGAATGTGACGATTCTAATTTCAAGAAAGTCTTGGATTCTTATTTCTTTGTAGGGATTACGGAGGAATATGATGAATCAATTAAAAAATTGGGATGTGCTCTCGGAAAAAGCAGTCTAGGAGAAATCCCCCATGTTAATAAAACCGATTCATCCAGTGAGTTAACCAAGCTTTCTCAAGATATAATTGAAGCTTTCAAAGAGGAGAATAAATTGGATTATATGATTTATAACTATTCGTGCAAAATTTTTGATGATCAAGGAAATTAAAAAAAGGATTTTTTGGCTTATTGCTCTACAAAGAAAGAATGCTTTAGGACGATTTCTTTATTCTTTTTCTCAAAGTCTTTCCAATGCGTTAAATAATAAAATCAATGATAGTCGTCTAAGTGGTGAATTTTGGTTTCTGGAAAATCTCAATCATTATGAAATAAAGGTGGTTTTAGATGTGGGAGCCAATGTTGGAAATTGGACTGAGAAGCTTAAAGAATATAATTCTGATGCTATTGTTCATGCTTTTGAACCAGTGCCGGAAACTTTTGAAAAATTGAGGAAAAACGTTGTTGGCCTTAGTGGGGTTTATATTAATCAAATAGCACTTTCTGATTCAGAAGGTGAACTTCATTTCAATTATTATCCTACAGCCTCTTATTTATCCTCAGCTTTTGAGCATGATCTTGGAAAAAATGGTAAAAAATTAGAGGTTCAAGTAATCACTGGAGATGAGTATTGTAGAACACACCAAATCGATCAAATTGACTTTTTAAAAATCGATACGGAAGGCTTTGAATCTAAGGTATTAATGGGTTTTAAATCCATGTTTGAAAATGGGCGAATCCGATTGGTACAATTTGAATATGGACCCATGGCGATTGACTCTAAATATTTATTAGCTGATTTTTATGAATTCTTTGAGGATAGAGGCTTTCAAATTGGAAAAATCTATCCCAATTGGATTGATTTTAGACCCTATTCAAAGAATATGGAAAATTTTGTACTTTCCAACTTTGTAGCTGTAAGAAAAGACCTACAAGAAATTTTGATTCATAAAAATGACTAACTCAGTCATAAAGGTTCAAAACCTCTCCAAGCGCTATCGCCTAGGGCTAAAAGAAAAACAAGCCAAAACTTTGGTTGGACAAATTTCTCAAATCATTGGTTCACCTTTGGATAATTTAAAGCGATTGCGCGATCTTAATCGATTTGGAGAAGAAGATGAGTCTGTTTTTTGGGCTTTGAAGGATGTCTCCTTTGAGGTAAAGGAGGGTGAGGTTTTAGGAATTATCGGAAAGAATGGGGCTGGGAAATCCACTTTACTCAAGATTCTTTCCCAAATCACCGAACCCACTTCCGGGAAAATTGAAATCCATGGAAGAGTAGCTTCTTTATTGGAAGTGGGTACCGGATTTCATCCCGAACTTTCAGGTCGGGAGAATATCTATATGAACGGGACTATCCTGGGAATGACCCGACGGGAGATCGATTCTAAGCTCGATGAGATTATCGATTTCTCAGGTGTGGAGAAGTTTATTGATACTCCCGTTAAGTTTTATTCCTCAGGGATGAAAGTTAGGCTGGGATTTTCGGTAGCAGCTCATTTAGATCCGGAGATTTTGATTGTTGACGAAGTACTTGCGGTTGGTGATTATGAGTTTCAAGCTAGGTGTTTGGGGAAGATGGAAAGTGTCTCAAAGAGTGGAAGGACAGTACTCTTTGTAAGTCATAATTTAGAAGCAGTAAAATCCTTATGTAGTCGTGGCATAGTTTTAAATCAAGGTGAAATCCTATTTAATGGATCTGTAAAATTAGCTGTTCAAAACTATTTTGGACTTGATAAATCAATTGGAGGGAGCTATACAGATTTAAGATCACATCCTGAAAAACGGGATCGGGATTTAGGATTAATAGAGGCAAATATATGTGTAGATGGAGTGCAGGGTATTGAAATTAGTGCTGGACAAGAACTTAAGGTTTCATTGGGGTATAAATTATTAGATCAACATTTGGGAACTCTAATGGATGTAGGATTTGGATTATTTGATGATGAGGGAAAGGGATTGTTAGCATTTAATAATTCAAATTTTAAGCAAAAGGTAGTTTTGAATCAAACCATTGGAAGCATTGAAATAACTATACCTCAGTTTCCTTTTTACAGATCAGATGAAATTTATTTCCATTTTTACTTTGGATATTTAGACGATTATTACGAAGTCTTAACCCAAGCAACTAAATTGAAATGTATCCAGAATGACTTTCTGGGTTCAGGTAAGCCCTTGAAGGAAGATTTAAACTCGGTATTTCTACCACAAATAAACTTCCAAGTAAATTGAAACTTGTAAGGAGGATTGGAATAAGTTTTGTCAACAAACTTCCATCATCTTTGAAGTGGAGTCTTCATGATTTATCTTTTTTTAAAAGAAGGTTACGAATTGATTTTGCTAAAACAAGAAACTATCTTTTGTCTAAGAAGGCGACGATATTAGTTATTGGAGCTAATGACGGTTTAAGTTTTGATGATCTTTTTCAATCCATAGATCCAACGCAAGTAAGCGGCGCTGTTGTTGAGCCTTCTTCTAAATATTTTGCAATTCTCCAATCTAATTTAAAAGCTTTTCAAAATTTGAAATTTGTTAAAGCTGCGATTTATAAAGAGAGCAAAATGCTAAAGCTTTATCAACTTAATGAGTTGGGTTTAAAAAAAATTCCGGCTTGGGGACAAGGATTAGGTTCCTTTTCCAAAGATCATATTCTAAAATTTGATGGAATTGAAAAAGATGATATAGAATTTGAATATGTTGATGGAATCCCTTTTCAAACAATCATTGAGAAATATTCTTTAAATACCTTGGATTATTTGCAAATAGACACAGAGGGGTTCGATGCGGAAATTATCAAAATGATTGATTTCGGTCATGTTTCTTTAAGAATGATTAAGTTTGAAATTAAGAATCTGGAGAAACATGAAATGGATTCGACAAAACGCCTTCTTAGAAATAACAATTATCATCTTGTTAAAATGAATGGTGACATGGTGGCCTATTCAAAATCTATTAACCCCTTTTTCAACTGATACCAAGAAAAATTCATTATTGTTGGTTTGGTTCCAATGAAATGAGCAATCTTGAAAAAGATTGTCTTAGTAGTTGGCAGAGGCTGTTACCAGATTATGAAATTAAACTTTGGAATGAAGACTCTTTAAACTTGGCGCATTATTCTTTTGCATCAAAGGCTTATACCTTGAAAAAATATGCCTTTGTTTCCGATGTTGTTCGATTACATGCTTTATATTATGAAGGAGGGGTTTATTTAGATACCGATATGCTATTGTTAAGGTCGTTAGATCCATTTTTAAATTATAAGGTGTTCTTGGGATATGATTCTGATAACTCTTTAAATGCTTCAATTATTGGTGCAGAAAAGAATAATCCATACATAAAAAAAATGCTTAGGGAGTATGATTCTTTTTCATTTGACTTAGCGAAAAAAAAGACAATTCCATTGGTGATTTCATCGATACAAGTTGATTCAAATGTGACCTGCTTTAAGAAAGAATACTTTTATCCACTTCCATTTGAGAAAAAGACTGAAGACTATAGAAATTTTATTACTAAAAATACGGTTGCTGTTCATTTATGGAATCATTCATGGAAGGATAAATATAGCTACCTTCAAGAAGGAGAATTTACGAAAGCGCTTTATTTGGCTATCACTGAATTTAAACTAGTACTTAGCTCCAAGATTTCAATTAAGGACTATTTTATCTTTTTCAGAAAGTGGTTTATTAAAATGGTTAGCAGATGGTGACAGTAGTAATGCCTGTTTATAATTGTGAAAAGTATTTGGATGAATCTATTCAAAGTATTCTAAATCAATCATATTCTGATTTTACATTTTTAATTATAAATGATGGCTCAACGGACGGCTCAAAAGGGGTCATTGAAAAATATTTAAATGATGAAAGGGTGAAATTGATTTCTTTTGAAAAGAATCAGGGCCTGATTAAAGTATTGAATATTGCACTTGGAAATATATCTACCAAGTATTTAATTAGAATGGATGCAGATGATAAATGTCATCTAGACAGAATTAAACTTCTTTTTGAATTCATGGAGAGCAATCCCGAAATAGGAATTTGTGGGACAAAAGTGGGGGCTTTAGAGAAAAATGAGGTATTGGAATATAAAATAATTCAAGATCATGAGATTAAAGCTTCCCATTTATGGAATTGTTCTATTACCCACGCTTCAGCCATTTATAGATATGATCTATTCCAAAAGTATTCATTAAAATATGATCAAAATTATACTCATTCAGAAGATAATGCCCTAATTACTGATATCTTACTTAATTCAAAAGGCGCTATTGTCAATAAAAATTTATATTGGGTTAGAATACATCCCAATCAAGTCTCTAATTTATTTTGCGAAACGCAAAAGGTTAATAGCTCAAAGCGAAGAATTGAACTTTTAGAGATAGCATTTAAATTAAATCTGACACAATGTGAAAGAAATTTTTATAAGTCATTGTCATATAAAGAAAGTGATCTAAGTTTAGAGGATTTTAAATGCATAGTATCATTTATTTCAAAAATAAAACAACTAAATAGCTTGGTGAATAAATATGAATTTGATAAAAAGCTTTTTATTAGAATAATGAAAAGAAGAATAAGAATTATTTATTTAAAGAATTACAACTTAGGGTTTGGGTTATTTAATTCTTATTTTCAACTGTATTTGTGTGGTGTTTTTCCTAATTTTGGATTTCGTTTATTTTCAAAAATTTTGTTATATAATTTACGTTACTATAGATAATTAATAATATTTATCATTATTGTATAATAAACTATTTTTAAAGCAATGCATAGATCTGAATTAATTCAATTATTACTCGATAAAAAAGATAATTCAAGGTATTTGGAGATTGGAATAAAGAGATGTGATAATCTATTTAGAATTAAATCTAAAGTAAAAGTGGGTGTGGATCCTGCGTATCAAATTTGTAGAAAATATAAATTTAAAAAGGCCTTTGGTTTTGAAAAGGTTGAGTTGTATCGAAAGTACAGCGATGATTTTTTCAATGAAAATCCAGATGGTATTCTCAATTTAGGATTTAATGTAGTTTTTATAGATGGGCTACATAATTTTCAGCAATCTTTAAACGATACTTTGAATTCTCTTAAATATATCTCTCATGATGGGTTTATAATTTTGCATGACTGTAACCCAATATCCGAGGCTAGGGCTACACCCGTAGAAAGGTCATATGATGAAATACAAGTAAAAATAGAAAATAATGAAATTGAGGGCTGGGATGGAGGTTGGAATGGTGATGTATGGAAAACCATTATTTATTTAAGATCTATTCGTTCAGATTTAGAGATCTTTACAATTGATAGTGATCAAGGTCTAGGTGTTATAAAATTCGGAGATTCTCAGCTTTTGCCTTTTAATAAATTTGAAGAGGTAAAAGTTTTAGATTACCAGTTTTTAGAAAAGGATAGGAAAAATTTGTTGAATCTTGTTTCACCTTCAGAAGGCCTTGCAAGACTGAAATGAAAAAGGTCTTTCATACTTTAATTACAAGGTTTAATATCGAATATCTGGTTAAAGTACCAATAAGTTTGGATATATTGCCTAGTTTATGGTTGAAGCAAAGAATTGATTTATTTTTTGAATACTGCTATCCCAGTATAGTAAATCAATCTAATAAGAATTTTATTTGGCTAGTTTATTTTGATGTAAATACTCCCAAGGACATTTTGGATTTGATTAAATCACGCGATAATGAAAATATTATAAATATTAAATTAGCTAATTCCTGGATCAATATCGATCAGATGATTTTAAAGGATTTATCATCTGAAATTCCTTCTGATATTGATTTTTTTGTTTCATCTAGATTGGATAACGATGATGCTATTAGATATGATTTTGTAGAAAGTGCCCATTCTTTTATTAACGGATTAAGGATTTCAAAAAAAACCATATTAGACTTTCAGTATGGTTATGTTTATAATATTGCAAATAATCAATTTTTTAAAAAAAAAATTGAAAGTAATCCATTTATTTTGTTGGTAGAACCTGTGGCTTCAAAATATTCAACAGTGTTTGCATTTCAACATAAAGAAATGATATATCATTTTGATTCAATAAATCCAATGAACAAGAGAATGTGGATTCATGTTGTTCATGATTCTAATCTTATCAATAAGTCAGGTGGTAGAAGTGTTTTAATAAAGAAGTCAGAAATAAATAGGAATTTTGGATTCAAGCCTAAAATCTATTTAATAACTTGGTTTTTTTACAATTTTAAGTTGCTCCTAAAAAAGTTGTTTTAATTGTTTGTGGTTTCTGTAATTATTCCAGTTTTTAATGCTTCCGAATTTCTTTTTAATTCAGTTACTTCTGCTATTGAGTTAAAGGAGGTAATTGAAGTCATTTTGGTCGAAGATGGATCTACTGATAATTCATTAAATGTCTGTCTTGAACTGGAAAAGACCTTTGATAAAGTTAAGGTCTTTAGTCACGAAGGTGGTTTAAATAAAGGGCCTAGTGCAAGTAGAAATCTTGGTATTAAAAAATCTACCGCTCCTTTTGTTTCTTTTTTAGATGCTGATGATTGGTATCTTCCGAATCGCTTTCTTATGGATAAGAAACGCTTTACAGAACTAGAGAATATTGATGCAGTTTATTCATGTAGCATAATGGATAAATACCAAGGGCTCAGAAATAAACTATATGGCGTTAATTCTATAAAATATTCTAATCTTAATCCTATCTTGATGCCTATCAAATTTTTTGAAAAGGTAGTAAGAAATAAATTAGTACTATTTGATACAAATAGTATTACTTTCAAAAAATCATTTCTTCAAAAGTTTAAACTATTTGATGAACGTTTGTTTTTGCATCAAGACATCGAATTATGGTTTAGGTTGATGAGAAAAGGAACTTTTGTAGCAGGAGATTGGGAAAATCCTGTTAGCGTTTATAGAAGGCATCCAGGAAATCGAATAACCTCTAAATCAAGGTTGTCGAATCTAAAAATGATACAAGTCTATTTAGATAACTTAGGGATTGACAACCTTTTGAGATTTGAAATTGATGATTTGTACAGTAGGATACTGAGGAAGAAAAGTCAAAAATTTTCTAATTCTATGAAAAGAAGAGTTTTTTTTTATTTTTACTATTATATTGGTTTTTTTAATAAGAAGTCTGTCTTGGAAAAATTTAAATCAAGTTATGATATTGATTAGTGTTATTGTTCCAACTTTAAATAGGCCAAAACTTCTCTTGGACTTAGTTAAAAAGCTTAACCCTATTATCAAAAAAGAACATGAAGTTATTTTTGTTGATGATAGCATAAATTGTCAAAAAAATGAAATAGCTCAAATTGCTAGATTCAATTTTCAATATATACATCGTGGGGTACCAAATGGTGTTAGTTCTGCTCGTAATCAAGCCATAAAATATTCAAAGGGAGAGTATTTAATTTTTTTAGATGACGATGATGATTTTACCGAAGAATGGTTAAGCGACTTCGAAACGCAGCTTCCATCCAAGACTGATTTGGTTTACTGTGATATGGTTACTATTAGTCCTAATGGAGAAAAGTCTGAGTTAAGAAGTTTTGGAAAACATCGTGCAACTGTAATTCCGGGTTCATGGATGATAAGAAAATTTTTATTCATGGAAATAGGAGGTTTTGATGAAAGGCTTAAATTCGGTGAGAATACCGAACTTTTTTTTAGGATTGATAGAAAAAAACCATCAGTCTCGTTTATTCAGAAGAATAACTTTATTTACAAACCTTCCATTGATGGCGGTAGTAAGAGTTTAAAGAATGCAATTGAATCAAATTTAATCGTCCTCGAGAAACATGGGGATTTGCTTTCAAATCATATTAAACATCTTTATCACCAAGTGATTGGTGTAAATTTTATCCGGTTTCGTAGATTCCGGGAAGCACAAGATCATCTTTGGATTGCTTATAAGCTAAAGCCTAGAAAGATTTCTACACTTATAAGATTTTTGATTTCAATGCTTCCCATTTTGGCCAAAAGGTTATATAGTGAAGAAGTAAAAGTATGATGAGGTTCGGCGGTTTTATCATTACCTACAATAGACCAGAGTTGTTAATTCAAACCATTAATTCTGTGTTTCAACAAACTTTTCCACCAGAGTTACTTTGGATAATTGATAATTCTGATAATGTTGATACTGAATTTCGATTTAAGAATTTTGAGGATAAGAGAGTTAGATATTTTCGTATGGGGTATAATGCTGGTCCTGCAGGAGGTGCAAAAAAAGGATTGGAACTTTGTACCCGTGATGGCCTTGATTGGATTTACTGGGGGGACGATAATGACCCTCCCAAGTCATTAGATACTTTTGAAAAATTACAAATTCACTTTGAAAAGGAGAAAATTGGTGTAATCGGCGAAGTTGGACAATATTTTAGTTTTGAAAGAGCTAAAGTTGTTAGGGTAAAAGATTTTGAACTGAAAAACAAAGAATTAATTGAAGTGGATTTTATTGCTGGAGGGATGTCCATGATGGTATCTTCAGCCGTAATTAAATCTGGTGTTTTACCTGACTCAAGCTTTTTTTTTGGTTTTGAAGAACTTGATTTCTGCTTAAACGCAAAGAAAAAGGGATTTAAAGTTTATGCAGATTCTCATATGTTTTTTGAGAGGAGAAAAGCAAAAAATTATTTAGGAATAAAAAAACCATTTTATAAAAATAGATTCTTAAGAAGGTTAAGGAGAGAGTATTACAGTTTAAGAAATTTGCTATTCCTCGCTCTTAAACACAAAAGTTACAGAATGATTCTCATTTTACATTTTAAGTGGTTGGTAAAAGGGGTTTTCGGTTTTAAAAATGGTATTGAGTATGGTATGCTTAATTTGAAATTGATTTCTAAAGCTTTTTTTCATTTTTATACTGGTAAATCAGGTTACTCTATTAAGCTTTAAAAAAATGGCAAAATTGTTCTCTTTGCATTTTAGCAATAGTCACACAAAAGAATCATATCATTCTCAGATCAAAAAGATTTTTGATTGGATAGCACTTGAATTTGGACAAGAACATAGGATACAAGTGATAGAAGATTCTTCTTCGTGGAATATAGTAGTTGGATATAACGAGAGCCTCAGAATGGAGTCCAATTTTGGTTACTTAGGGTTTATTAGTTCTAATGAGTGGAAAAATTTCTCAGATTTTCCTGATGGGAATTATTTCTTATATAGAAGAGAAAAAGAAAAGATACAAATAGTATCTGATTATGTAGCTAGCCGAAGTGTTTGGTATTATTTCAATAAAGATTTTTTTTGCTTTTCCACAATGCAGATACCAATTGTTGTCCTTTTAAATTCTTTTAAATTTAATGAAAAAATTGTACCATGGTTTATAAGCTCTGGGACATTAGGTTTAAATAATAGTTGGGATTCAAGAATTAACTTATTATCTCGAAATACTTTCTTTGAGTATAACTTTTTAACTTATAAATCCAAAATAGAAAATATAAAATCAGAATTTCCATTAAGTACCAAATTTGATTTTAAATATTTTTTGGATTTGCTATCAGATAGTATGTCAAATATAAAGTTAAGCTCAAAAAAAACGATTCATTTATTATCTGGTGGAATCGAGAGTAGATTACTTGTCTCATATTTGGCAAAACCTTTTTCCATTCCGACTATTACCTGGGGAACAAAGGAATCTGAAAAGGATAGGAATTCTGAAATTAATATTGCAAAAAAAATTTCTCTCATTTCAAACCTTCCACATCGAACACATCATATTTTCAAAAATCAGGGAAATATTGATGAGATCTTTAATGAGTACTTGAAATATGGTGAGGGTAGAGTAGATCATGTTTTAGGATATATTGATGGATTTGGTATTTGGAGAGGACTTCGTGACTCTGGTGTTGATTTTGTGATCAGAGGGGATCAAAGCTTTGGAAGAAAAACTTTAAAAAATGAAGTTTTGGCGAGGAAAGTTATTGGCTGCGAATTAGTTGAAGATTACAATAACTTAAAAAGTGTTTTTATTAGTAAAACTTTGCAGAATTCAGACTTATTAAAAAAGCAAGAGTCTGAATCTTTAGTGGATTATTCTAAACGCATTGGCCTTCAGTTTAGGCACCCCATAGTAAATGCCGCTCTTTCAGACTTGAAATTAATGTTTGTAGAGATTATTAATCCTCTGTTAAATAGAAGACTTTTGGAATACAGTGAATTCATCCCAGAAAATCTTTCCTTAAATAAGAAAATATCAAAAAAAATAAATGAAATTAATTTCAAGGGTATTTCTTATGCGAAAAATCGTGATGGAGTTAAAGTTGATGACCTATTAATGATTAATTTGAAAGATTTTATTTATGAAGAAATTTCCAAATTTCAGGATCAAGATTTTGTAGATTTAGGGATTTCTCCAGTATACATTAGAAATATAACTGCTAATATAAATTCTACTCCGCCCGAAAAGAGAGGTTTTAAGAAACTCAAATCTTTTATTCCAAAAAAGTTGAAACAGATTTTTTACTCTAATAATTTTAATAATTTACCTAATATTAGGCTTCTTCTTAGAGTTCTTATAATACTCAAAATGAAGGAAAGAATAAATGCAGCCATATCTTGAAAATTCTATTTATCCAAGATACCCTTATCAATGCGGGGACAGAAAACAGTTTGCTTCAAATCCTTCCTTTGGTTTCTGCTGATTTGGAGTATAAAGTTGTTTATTTCTATTCAAGGCATGATTTGAAAATTGCTTATGAATCTGCGGGTATTCCAATGGTATTTCTCGATTTGAAAGGGAAATATGATTTTTGGAATGGAATTAAAAAATTGAACAATCTTATAAGAGAAGAGAATGCTGATTTATTGGTTTCTTCTCTACTCCGAAGTAATTTAATTGCAAGGTTAGTTTCTTTTATTTCTGGTGTACCTTTGGTGGGTACCTTTGTAAGTGATAGCTATGGTGATGTAGTGGTTAGGAATAAGTCCTTTCTGGATTTACAAAAATTTAAATTTTTTTGGCTTTTAGATCGATTTACAGCACCAATTCCGAAACTTTATATTTCAAATTCTCATTTTATAGCTCAATCTCATGTAAAAACCTTAGGAGTACCTCTTGAGAAAAATAAAGTAGTTTATCGTGGAAGAAAAGTCCCTGAGCGAATATGGAAAAAGCCAGCAAATGCTGGTTTTGTTTTTTTGGCCTATGGGCGTTTACTGCAAATCAAAGGTTTTGAGGAATTGATTCAAGCCTTTGCTAAAATAAATAGAAAGTATCCGACTTCAAGATTAGTAATCTATGGAGAGGGAAATCATAGGCCCATTTTAGAAAGGTTAGTAAATGAATTAGAGCTTACAGGCAAGGTTGAATTACCCGGAGTCATACCCAATGTGACGGTTAAACTCTATGAAGCGGATTGTTATGTTTTTCCTTCCTGGTATGAAGGGTTTTCAGGTGCTTTAGTAGAGGCGATGATGTCAGGCATACCCATTATTGCCTCAGATATTCCCATGAATTTGGAAGCTATCAAACCTGATGAAAATGCATTGGTTTTTCCGGTTCGGGATATCGATAAATTGACAGAACGGATGCTTCAGGCGATAGAGCAACCTTCAAAAATGGAGCAATTCGGGAAAGCTGCCCGAGAGGAGGCTATTCGTCGATTTGATATTCAAGTGATTGCTAAGCAATACGAAGAAGTTCTCAGGTCGGCTTATCAGGAATATGGCAGAAAATAATTCAAAGCTTAGAATCGGGCTGTTATTGGATTCTTACCTTATTCCTGCATGGGCTTGGGAGATGCTTAGGGTAATCTTGGAGGAGGATTTAGCTAGGATCTCCTTTGTATTGCTTAACCAAACCTCCAAGCCATCAGGATCTAAGTCTTCCTTTTTGTATCGCACATTTTCTAAAATTGACAGAACCTTCTTCAAGGTAAACCCAAATGCTTTTGAACGGAAGGATATTCGTTCCATTCGAGGGTTTTCAGCAGAAACCATTTCGGTAAAGCCTATCCAATCAAAATATATGGATAGATTTTCTGAAGAAGATTTAGAAAAGGTCAAAAAACAAGAGCCTGATATTCTGATTCGATTGGGTTTTCGAATTTTGAAAGGAGATATTTTAACTATTCCGAGCTTGGGAATTTGGTCCTATCATCATGGTGACAATTTGGTCAACAAGGGCGGCCCACCCTGCTTTTGGGAGGTGATGCTTGGTTGGCAAGAAACAGGTTCGGTATTGCAGATCCTTTCTGAAAAGCTAGATGAGGGAAAAGTCATTTATCGTTCTTGGAGTCGTACAGACCCCTTGTCTGTTCATCGAAATGCCAATAAAGTTTACTGGAAGAGCCTTTTTTTTATTCCTCGAGCTTTGGAAAGAATAAATAGAATTGGAGTAGACGCTTGGAGAATCGAGGTGGAATCAAAAGAGAAAAAATATTTTTCTCAAGACTCTGCTTTAAGGAAAACTCCTGGAAATCTCCAAATGACTCGTTTAGCCGCAAATTGGGTAATTAGGAATCTTAAAAGGAAGCTAAATGAATCCCTGCATAAGGAAGTTTGGAATTGTTGGTTGGTTGATCAATCAACCGGGGAAAAAATAAAAATTGAAAATCCTCCCAGTTCCTATCTCGCAGATCCATATTTAATTGAACATTTAGGTCAAACATGGCTTTTTGTAGAACAATACTTTTATAAAAGTAGCAGAGGAGTAATTTCCTATGCTAAAGTTGAAAATGGAATAGTTGATTCTTTCAAAACTGTTTTAGAAGAATCCTTTCATCTATCCTATCCCTTTATATTTAAAAGTGAAGGTTATTGGTGGATGATCACAGAGAGTTCCGAAAACAGAGATTTGAGATTTTATCATTCAAAAAATTTTCCAAATCAATGGGAGCTTTCCCACGTCAGTTTTCAGGGAGAGGCAGTTTATGATCCTACACTATGCGAGAAGGACGGTTTTTTCTGGCTATTTATTAACAAGAAGGTTCATCCGGGCTCCTCTTCATTTGATGAGCTTTTCTTATACTTCTCAAATAACCTCAAAGCTAGTGATTGGATTTCCCATCCTATGAACCCGATTGTTTCCGATGTCAAATCCAGTCGCCCTGCAGGTAAACTATTTCAAAAGAATGGGCAATGGTACAGACCGGCGCAGGATTCGGCAAAGCATTATGGTCATCGAATCCGGATTCAGAAAATAACCAAATGGGATAGGGAAATATATGAGGAAGAAACCGATCGAATTATGGAAGCGGATTGGGAATCGGGATGGGAGGGAACCCATACCTACAATTCTACGGATAGCTGGACAGTCATGGATACCTTTAAGCGCTAAATGAAAATTTTACAATTAGTGACTTCCAGAAAATCAAGAGGAGCCGAAATTTCGGCTTTTTTGCTTTCACAGGAATTGATTAAAAGGGGCCATCAGGTAGTCTGGGCTGGGTTATATCCTATTGAGGGCGAAATGGGAATTCTTACTTTAGAGAATTCGACTAATCTGGATTTAACAGGAAACCCACAAAAGTCATTGGACTTTAAACTGATCTTTGAGCTAAGAAAGCTTATCCAGAAACATAAACCAGACATTATTCAAGCCAACGGCTCGGATACATGGAAGTATTCGGTGTTGGCTCTTATTGGTAATTCTAAACCAAGATTGGTTTATAGAAATATTTCCATTATGAGCCATTGGGTAGGACCAAGGCCTTGGATAAAGAGGATGTATCGTCTGCTAGCAAAAAGAGTAGATTATTTTTGCTCAGTCGGAGAAGTAGCCAATGAGGATATCAAAAAACTATTGAATATTCCCGATTCAAAAAGTGGAGTAATTCGAAGGGGATTTGAATTTTACCCTGTTGATAAAGCTATTGGAAAATCTTTTCTTCAAATAAATCACGGAATTAATCCGGGAGATTTTGTTTGTGTTCAGGTAGGTAGCTTAAGTGTTGAAAAGAATCTTGAATTCAGCCTTCATTTAATTGTCAAGCTTAAGAAGAATATTCCTAATCTGAAATTATTAATAATTGGGGAAGGGGTTCAAAGACAGAATTTGGAAAAACTGAAATCTAAATTGAGTTTAGAAAATCATGTCTTTTTCTTAGGTCATCAAAAAGAAGATTTAAACAAAATTATTGCAGGCTCAGATATAATGCTTTTAACAAGCCATATTGAAGGAGTTCCTGGAGTTTTAATGGAAGGGATGCTCAGCAGTGTGCCTGTGATAGCTTCCTCTGTTGGGGGAGTCCCAGAGCTTGTCAAAAATGGGGAAACCGGTTGGTGCATTTCCCCAAACGATTTAGAAGCATTTGCCAAAGCAATTCAGGAGGTTTCAGAAATGGATGAAATTTCGAGGAAAAAAATTTTAGGTCAGGCTTATAATCTAGTCATTTCTAATTATTCTTTATCTAAAGTCACCCAACAATTCGAGGAATTATACCAAAGCCTTCTAGCCACGTCCAAATCAAAATAAAACTTCTTATAAAAGCAATTTTTTAATCCCATCATCAATTAAGCAGTTCATCAATTAATCAATTCCCTAACTTTAGTACGTGGAAGCTTAAATCTAGAACCTCGAACTCCCCCATTATCCCTTAACCTTCCCTGCTCACTTAATCAATTCCCCGATTCCTCAATTCCCCAACCTAGAACCTAAAAAGTAGAACCCAGAATCTAATTCCCCCCTCGAGAGCCTGTCCCGAACTAGCCTTCTCCTGGCAGGCTTGATTCGGGAGTGGCTAGGGGGGCACACTTTAGCGCTTAACCCTTAACATTTAACTTCCTTCTTTTTTTATATTTGAAAACCACAAACCCAACGATTCCTTGCTCGGCGCCGTCCTTCTAGTTATCTTTCTTTTCTTCGCTTCTCAGCCTATTTTGAATAACCTTCAAAAGGAACACAAATGGCTGAAAGCAGGGCTATTGAATCAGATGTACTGGTATCATATGTTTTTTGGATTGGTTTATTGGACCTATGCCCAGGTTAATCGATCGGACTCAGTAGTATATTTCTGGAGCCATAAATTTTACCGAAACTGGTTTGATGCTTTCGAACCTGGAACACTCTTCATTGAATGGATTAATTACCCTTTTGCCAAGTGGATGGGCTTCAACTATGATATGATGATGTTTTTTTCCACTTGGGTGGGTTTTTGGGGCTTTGTCTATTTTTATTGTTTTATGAAGGAGAATCTGCGCTTCAATCCCAAGTTTGAGGGTTGGGACGCGATTACCATTTTTATGTTCCTACCCAATATGCATTTCTGGACAGCTTCCTTGGGAAAAGGAGCTTATATTTTCACAGGATTGGCACTCTTGACTTATGGGCTTTCCTGGCCGGGGAAACGGGTTTTCCAGATGGTCCTGGGTGGGTTTATATGTTATATGATTCGTCCGCATATCCTGTTCGCCGTGTTGATCGGGATGGGAGTTGGATTTATTTTGGGTAGGGAAAAGGTACCAGCCTACCAAAAATATTTGGTGGCTTTAGCTGGAATTGGGATGAGTATTTTTGTTTATGAGGATTTATTGAACTTTTTAGGTTACGATCCTAACAATGTTTTGCAAAGCTTTGAAGAGGAGACGGCCCTAAATGCCCAGCGATTGCAAGCTGCGGGTTCGGCGGTGGATATGATGAATTATAGCCTTCCCATGAAGCTTTTTACTTTTTGGTTTAGACCCTTATTTATTGACTCTCCGAATGCAATTGGATTGGCAGTGTCTATGGAAAATGCCCTGTATATCTATATGTTCTCCAAGATCTTTAAGAAGAGCTTTATTGATTATATGCGTATCGCTCCAGCCATGGTGAAGATGTCGGCGGTGGTGTTTATTTCTATCTCCATCTCCATGACTTTTGTGATGTCGAATTTGGGCATTATCATCCGTCAGAAGTCCCAGATTATGTATTACATGCTTTTTGTGATCGTGGCTTTTATGGACTGGGAAAAAACCAATCGCATCAAGAAACGCGCTTCCATCTACAACCGCATCGTTGAAGAAGAACGCCGAAAACGGGAACTCGCCGAAGCCGCCACCTAACCTTTGAGGTCTCTTTTAATTGGTACCGATTTTTGAAACTGATTGTGGAAATATTGATAAAGTATGACCTCGAAGGTTTTGAAATATTACCATGCT
>LJXT01000008.1 GCA_001314815.1 Algoriphagus marincola HL-49 | reverse complement strand
AGAATTTATACTCCGTGCCAGCAAGACGAAGCGGGTATATCCTTGCGTGGAAACAGTCAGGGTAAGCATATTGGAATTCCCTGCGTGAGGACACGCAGGTGGGCAAGGAAAATGATGTTTTTGGAAAAGCAGCATAGCGATGACCACTGCTTTCGGAAAAGCAGCATAACGATTAAGGGAAGGCAACACTACAGAGAAAAGCAGCATAAGGCGACTAATGAGATTGCTTCTCCCGACCTTGTCGGGATCGCAATGACGGAGTTAACTGAAGAAAAGAAGCATAACGGTAAGAATTTAAAACCTCCACCCCACTCTCAAATCCATATTCTCAGCCACATGCCCATGAGCCTTCATCCCTACTCCTAGTCGTAGGTTTTTTCCTAGTTGATAGGTCAGGGTGTATCGCTGATAGAAATTCCGGTCGGCTTGATACGAATCGGGTTTGCTCGCATACCAAGCAAATCGCTGCTGGAAATCAAATCTTCCAAACAAAAAGTGATTAGCCAAAAAAGGTGCCGGCATCAGGGATTCCAAGCGGCTTTCCTCCACATCCAAGGAAAAATCCTTATTCAAATCCAGCCCGGCCCCCATGGCCCAAATGCCTGTAAATTTCTTAAAAAACCCAGCTCCCAGAGAAAAATTGGGAGATCTACCTCCGGCGATTGATTCCCGGGTATTGAATCCCAAGTCCAAGTAAAACTCAAAATTTCTCGACAGTTCCGATTTTTGATAGCTCGGCAATTCTTCTTTTCTCAAGAAATAGGTCCCTTCTATTGAAAACATCGGATAATTCATCCCCCGATTGGGTTGGCGCTGTCCCCCATTCGAAATATGGTTGTAAAAAAAGGATGCCGTCAGATCAAAATCTGAACCGATAGAATAGGATAGCACTGGGCGGACATAAAGCAGGAAGCTTAGTGGTGCGCTGAAAAAGGTATTTCGGGGATTCTCAATGGGATCATAAACCTGCGTCAGATAAGAGGCGCCAATTCCCATATCCAAGGAAAACTCCGCTTTGCCTGCTCTCCATAAAATGGGTTGAAAGCTTCCAAAAGCCGTCCAGGCCCGACCTAATTCGGCGGGATTTTGAAAATCCTGAACCTGCAGCCCAAAACCCAAATAGTGAAAGCAATTGCATGCCTCCCAATTTTCTCGATTCCCCTGAAGCACTTGATATTTTAGGCTCAAGCCGATGGGGTTTGACTGAGATATATCGGCCAGTTCTTCGTTGTGCGGAATAATCCAGCCTCGCTGAAAAGAAAAATCCAGGGCCTGTCTTGCGCTTTGTCCATAGACCGAGCCTAAAAATATCCCCATAAAAAGAAAAGGCAAAAGTGATTTCATGAATGATCGCTTCTGCCTTTTTTAACTAGACCCAAAAATTTTGGTTACAAAATCAGCTAGGGATTTTTGATGAATCGGGCCTGATAGACTGTTTTATTCTCACCATAAAGCTGAATCCAGTAGACACCCACCGCCAACTGACTGATGTCCAGATCAGCGGAGATTCTTGTGGATTGAATCAGCTGTACCAGTCCTCCTACCTCTTTGCCCTCTGATGAGAAAATCTGAATACTCGGCTCATCCTGTCCAATTTCTTCTGAAAACTCAAGACGAATTCGCTGGGTAGCTGGATTGGGATAAATTTTGATGCTTTTCACCTCAAAATCTGGCTTTCCTCCCAAACCGGAAATGGTCAGTGTCACGGCCGGCAGCAATGTGCTACATCCTGCTGAGCTGGTCAGGGAAACAGCATATTCTCCCATCAGATTTGCTTGATAAGTCTGAAAATTTGCGCCGTCAATGAGTTCTCCGTTTCGATACCACTGATAGCTAAAGTCACCCGCAGGTGCTGTCAGGAGATCTCCCTCCACTTCAATTTCTCCGCTTGGAAGCGGGTTTACCTGTACGGCTACCATAGCTGAAGATGAAAGACAAGCTCCCGCATAGCGGATCCTTGCCTGATAGTTGCCGCTTTCGCTTACCTCGATAGAAGTCCCGTTCTCATCGGGTATAATCGTACCGTTTCTAGTCCAACTCACCACTTCAAAATCGCCTGTAGCATTGACAGAAAGCGTAGAAGTTTCTCCTTGGCAGAACTCCAAATTCCCACTCAAAGTCACCGGCTCGGCCTCCAAGGAAATAATACTCAGGGTCGAATTAGCTTCCGTCACATTTCCTGCGAGATCTTCGGCGCGGACAGTTACCACAATCTCTTTCCCGATATCCTCACAGTCAAATTGACTTTGACTGAGAGTAATTTCCAGCTCTGAGCAATTATCATTGGCTGAAATGATGAGATCATCTGCCGAAATCGATGCTTCACCAAGCTTCAAATCCAACTCAACTTCTAAATCCCGGAGTTCGAGAACCGGTGCAATCTTATCCTCTACAAAAACCAACACCTCAAAAGCCCATTCCACGCCACCTTCTCCACTGATTAGTAGCTGAACGGTATTATCACCCAAATCCGCACAGCCAAATTCAGATTTGGATAGCTCAAAACTCAATCCCGAACTATCGAATGGCCAGGTTTCAAATAGGGATTCAACAGCCAAAACGGCTGAACCTTGCTCATTAAGCGATAAATTCACTGCCTCTTTCACGGCAGGAAAAGGAACCTCCTCTACTTCTACCACCAAGGACTCTGAGTTGACCAGGCAGCCATTTTCCAATGCCAAAACAGCCGTGTATCTTCCGGGACTATCCACGATGATGGAACTTCCTTTCTCTCCAGGAACCTGCTCCAAATCTTTTCGCCATTCCCAAACATCATAATTCAATTCCTCTCCCAAGCGCAATTCTACAGTTCGCCCTTCATAAAGAGGTCCTTGGGCAGTTAAGGAAACCTTTTGGGATTCGATAAATGTCAGTTGTGCGTAGGTCGGATAAACCGAGGTATTTCCAGAAGCATCTGTCACGACCACATCCAAGTCAATGGGGTAATTTTCACGTTCGGAATCAATATCCGCACAAGTCACCGATGTTTTGCTCAAACTAACTTCAATGCTTTCCGAGCCACAATTATCGGTAGGAGGCGAAACAATAAAATCTTCAATATCGAAAGTGAGTTCACCAACACTCAGGTCAAAGTTGTATTCAGCTGATTTCCATTCCAGGGTTGGAGGCAATTCATCCACTACCTCTACCAAGATTTGATCCTCTCGAAAATCACCTAAATCTGTTTCTAAACGTACCTGCACTGTATTTTCACCCAAATCTTCACAGGAGAAAATGCTTTTATCAATTGTAACTTGGACTTGTTCTGAAATTGGCCAGGTTTCAAAAATCTCTTCCAGTGAAAGTTCAGCCACACCACTTTGATCCAATTTGAGGGAAACTTGATCTTTTACAGCAGGGAAAGGGTTCTCTTTCGCTTCTATTTCTATTCCCTCAGAAGCAACCGTACAACCATTTTCTAAGGCCAATATGGCAGCATATCGACCAGGTTCAGATATTGTTAATGAGGTACCTGTTTGCCCAGGAATAACATTAAAATCCTTTCTCCATTCCACTACTTGATATTCAAGTTCATCTCCAAGTTGCAGATCGATTGATTCCCCTGTAAAGAGCGTGCCCGAAGGAGTCAAGGAAACCTTTTCAGACTCAAATAGCCTTAATTCCGCGTAGGTTGGGTAAATGAGTTTATTTCCAGAATCATCAGTAAGAATAACATCTAGCGTAATCGGGTAAGTTAACCGCTCAGAATCCACATCTGCGCAAGTGATAAAAGTCTGAGATAAGCTTACTTCCACATTTCCTCCTCCACAATTGTCTGTAGGGGCAGAAACAAGGAAGTCCTGTGGATCAAGGGTCAATTCGCCTGAACTGAGATCAAAATCATAGGCAACCCAAGTGAATTCGCCCTGAGGCGCAATGGTATCCACGACGATTAAGCGAGTGGTATCCTTAAATACCTCACCATCAAACTGACGGGTGGAAGTCACGATCAGTTCCTGCTCACCAATCGCATCACAATTCAACTGAAAGCCTGTAGAATATTCAAAAGAAAAGTCTTCATCAGGCTGCTCGACGAGCACCTCCTCGGGAGTCAAAAATGCTCTTCCTCCTTGATCCAAAAATAACTTTACTGAGTCTTTCAGCTCCGGCACAAAAGCTTCTGATTGGAGTAAAACCTTCAGGGAAACCTCATCTCCATAAACCCGTCTTTCCACATTTTGGAGATTGTAGTTTTGATCCAAAACCGGAAAAACATAAACCGGTGAAAAATCAATCTGAGCGAACTGATTTCCGTTTTCTACAATCCGCTTGACATTCACTTCCAGGTGACCATAATGCTTACCTCCATCAGTCAAAATAGGATTGCCGCCTGATGTGGTCCATTGCTCAGGTTCATTTTGGTCAGCAGTCCATTGCTTGAAAGAATTGTAGTTTAGCAATTGAAGCGGATTACTGAACCAGTTTCGCTTTTCACCTCGCATGCCATCTCCTGCCACTCCCACGTCATAGTACATGACGCCTTTTCCATCATTATCCAGATCTACAAATGATCGCTCAAAAAGCTCATCATGTCCTGACAAAACAGCTACCACTCCAAATTCCTCGAAGAGCGGATGCAAAACCCGCATCGGAACCCCACTTTGCCCTGTCGCCAATTCATGATTGATAGGGACTCCATGTTCCCCGGAGCTGTATGCGGCATGGTGAAACTGTACAAAAATCAATTGACCTGATTCTTGGGCTTCTTGCAAATTGGCCTCTAGCCACTGGTATTGCGGACTACCTGGCCCAAAGCTACTCAGATCAGTGCCACCTGCAGCCTGATAGGCGGATTCTGTGTAGTTTTCCTGCGTATCCGTTCCATTTACGGTAAAGTCCTGATTCTTGAGTTTTTGATCATCCGGAAAATCTGACCGAGACTGATCTGGAGTGCCATTCGAAGAGTCCAAAGTCAGGATGGTTACAGGACCATAATCTACCCGGTAGTAGCTTTGACGATGAAGTTGTAAAGGATCAGCGCTAGGCGTTTCGAAATATTCATGAAAGCGCTCTCTGCCTAATTTGGGTAAAAATTCACCCCGTTCGTTGAATCCATAACTCCCATTTTTGGCTCCGAAGTTTTCCCAATTTCCCAATGCAGGAATGATGGGATAGTTGGACAAACCTTGATCATACTCTCCGGCATTATGCCTCCAAAATTCATCCCAAGCAGGCTGATAGCCCGAACCTTGCACCAAGTCTCCCGGCATCAGCAAAAAGTTAGGCAGGCGTGAATTGATCACCCGGAGGTTATATTCATAGCCTTCCTTTTCGGTCAGCGCATAGTTGATAATATCAAAACCTTGCTCTTCGGTAGTTCCAAATTT
Organism: Algoriphagus marincola HL-49; assembly: GCA_001314815.1. Taxonomy (GTDB): domain Bacteria; phylum Bacteroidota; class Bacteroidia; order Cytophagales; family Cyclobacteriaceae; genus Algoriphagus; species Algoriphagus marincola_A. The sequence continues at coordinate 46,486 of LJXT01000008.1, read as the reverse complement.
TGCTATCCAATCTTCAAAACCACTGCTAGGCCTTGAAGTAAGGCCTGCCGGATACCAAGCTCTGCGATTGACCCGACCGAGGGGTTCGGTTTCGCTGTCTGAAAGCGCAATAAATCGGATCGAAGACCAATTGGCTGGATCAGGGGCAGTCTGAAATCCTGATGAAAAAGTTTCACCACCCATTTTCACCTGATAAAAATAAGCTACCCCGGGATCAAGATTTTCTAGACTGACTCGAAAACGACGGGTTTGATCCGGAAAGAGCCACGAAGCGGGATCTAAGCCGGGGATATTTTCATTTTTTTCAATGGATGTATAATAGATTTCGGCAACCTCCTCCCCTGTCAGATTTTCGGTTTTTACGGGATTTCCCTGCTCATCAAAAAGTATAAATTCCGAACTGCTTTCACCTGTAGACCACCAGGTGATTTGGAAATTCGCTTTTCCGTAAGTCTGCAAATAAGGCTTTACTCGAAAAGTTGAGTTTTCACTTGCCTGCTGAAAAGACCACAGAATTGTGGCCATCACTAAAAATAAAATACCTAGCCGTTTATTCATTTTCAAGATTTATTAAATCCTTGAATCTAAGTTAGAAAAATTCGCTAATTATTTAATCCTAGATTTGAGGATTACCGATTGAACAGGATTCAAAGGATCATTGGAAAAAATGTAAATATTTCGCTGATCGATCCCTCTCCTACCTTTTGGGTCGAATGTTACAATCAAATCCATGCTTTCTCCGGGTCCTAATTCAGTTTTGGGAAGAGTAAGGGATAGACAGCCACAATTTCCCTGTACTTTTTTAATTTCTAAAACCTCCCTTCCCCGATTGGTCAAAGTATAGGTGAGCTCTTGGATTTCATCTGCAGAAATTTCTTTCAAATCAATCTCTGAGGGACTGATCCTCATTGCTGGAACTGACCCGAGCTCGTCCTTTGCAAAACCCGGGTAAAACTCAAAAACATTTGCTATCACATCGGTATCCGACAGCAAAGAATCTGACCAAAAAAACTGAATAGGGTCTTCTGCATAACCCAAATCATTTTTCGTAGCCCCATCATAGCCAATTTCCAGAATACCACGATGTCCCGGAGCAATGGAGTCTTGAATTTGTCGAATCTGAATATGGCCGGGTCCAAAATACCGAAGGCTATCAGCCCGAAGAACCGAGTCTGAGAAATTAAATATTTCTAAAGCTTTGAATGATGGTTCGTTTGTGAAAACATCCCCCATATTGGCCTTTTCCTGACGCATCCCAACCGGTCCACTGATAAATGGATATTCTATCTCAGGGTTTCTAGGCTTGGGGACTGCCTTCCCTTCTAGATAGAGCGTATCCATCATATTGGCAAGATTTCCCTTCACCACTACCAATCGAGAAAAGCCCCCAACAGCCGATCCGGGATCAAACGCAACCTTCAAGATTCCTGTCTCACCTGCTGCCAAGGAATCCTGAGTATATTCCACAGTAGTACAGCCACAGTCCGTCCAAACTTTCTCAATCCAAACCGCCGAGTCTTGGGAATGAGTAAATTCAAAAGTTGCTTCCTGTATTCCCTCCTCTTCCAAGATGGCTCCCAGGTCAAGTTTATTCACTTTCCAAATGAGTCGAGAATCCTGAGTCCCTTGAGCATGAAGTACTTGCGCATTTAGGCAACACAGAAGGATGAAAAAAGCTGAAAATCCAAATCTTTGCATAGGTACAAATAACGGATAAATCCGGACGAATTGTAGGCTGATTTATTTAATTTGCGCTAAAATTAGACTGATGGCACGAGTACTGACAGGCATTCAAAGTAGTGGAAGACCACATTTAGGTAATATTCTAGGAGCAATCATCCCGGCTATCCAACTGGCTAAAGAAAACTCCGAAGAGTCCTACATTTTCATAGCAGATTTTCATTCACTCACCAGTTCAAAAGATGGAGAGCTTCGCAAAGAAAATACCCTAGCAGTGGCTGCGGCATGGTTGGCCTTTGGCTTGGACATCGAAAAGACGGTTTTTTATCGCCAATCACGAAGACCTGAAGTAGCTGAGTTGACCTGGTACCTCAATTGCTTCACCCCTTTTCCCATGCTTGCCAATGCGCATAGCTTTAAGGATAAATCCGAAAGACTGGCAGATGTGAATGCAGGGCTTTTTACCTATCCCGTCCTGATGGCAGCTGATATTTTACTATACTCTGCTGATTTGGTACCGGTAGGAAAAGATCAAATGCAGCACTTGGAGATGACTCGTGATATCGCTACTGCCTTCAACCGGATTGTGGGAGAAGAAATCCTCACACTCCCTGAGGCCAGAATCGCAGAGTCAGTCAAGACCATTCCGGGTACTGATGGGCAAAAAATGAGTAAGTCCTACAATAATTACATTGATATATTCCTTCCGGAAAAGCAACTCAAGAAGAATGTAAATAGCATCGTCACAGACAGCACACCTCTTGAGGAGCCCAAAGACCCTGATACCTGCAATGTTTTTAAGCTTTACAGCCTCATAGCTGATGAAAGCCAAACAGCAGAACTTCGCCAGAAATATCTAGGGGGCAATTATGGCTACGGACATGCCAAAAAAGAATTTCTAGAATTGATTTTGGATAAATATGCTGAAGAGCGAAAGGCTTTTGATTTCTACATGACGCATCCTGAGGAAATTGAGAAAAAGCTATCCGCTGGGGAAGAAAAGGCCAAGATCGAAGGAGAAAAGATTCTGAGCCGAGTTAGGGAAAAATTAGGTTTTAGATAGAGGCTGAATGAATATGCAATTTGGATCTCCGCATAAATATTAAATTAAAACAGATTAATAAAAGGACATCCAAATGAAGCACTTCGATTTCAAAGAACGCAATTTAATTTCTGGTCCTCATCTACTTGGGTTATTACTGGTATTCACAGGCTTTTTTGTGTTAGTAAGCCCGGCTTTTCTTTCCAGCGGAAGTTCGATTGAAAAAGTGTTGGCCGTTGGTATGTGCTCGGTGATTATTGGTCTTTTGATTGTACTCACTTACAAAGGAACACTCATCGACTTTGAGGAGAAGAAATTCAAAAAGTATTCTTCCATTGCAGGATTCAAGTTTGGAGACTGGAAACCCTTGCCACTTTTATCCAAAATCAAATTGGAATCCAAAACTTATATCAGTAGAAATACGCCAAACGGGATAAGCCCGACCTTATCTGGAAGAGTGACCGAATTCAATACCACTATTTATTCTATCACTTCCGAACCCATTTTTTTATTCAACTATTCAAATCCGAAGGAGTCCCTCAAGCAAGCTAAACGCCTTGCCAAGGGTTTGGAGATTGATCTGGCTTTTCATCCTTTAATTGAGGAATAGCCCAATTGAATTATGGCTTTTTTGACTTATCTAAAAAAAAGTGGGTTAATGTGGTAAATTGAAGGAACTTGGATTTCTAGATCAGATTAGGAAAGCTTTTCTATTTCCTTGATAAAAGCTTGTTTCTGCTTTTTCCAGAAAAGCACAAACATAAAATCCGGCTGATTTTCAGATTAAGAAGGTATCCGTGTAAGCTATACGATACAACGGTTCCATTTTAATGATCGCTACCGGTATTCTACATTTTCTTCCGAGTTTTCAGTCCGACCCTGATCCAAATGAAATTCTAATGTAGATGTTTGGAATTGGCTACCTCTTCATTGGGATACTGCTATTTAAGGACTATCGTTATGGGAAAATATTGGGAGTGATTTTACCACTCAATGGATTAATTGCTGGCTTTTTGAGTTTAAGTATAGAAAATTGGAATGCGATGTTTTCGCTGATCTTTTTAATCGATACCATTGTAATTTGCATCTGTCTGATTCTTATTTTTAAAAATCCAAGTTCAAAATCGCCCAGGTTATAAGTTCCCTTTTTGGCTTCTCTTCCAGTTATCCTGATTCTCCAGAAGCAGGACATTTTAGGTAATTTGCCAGTGCTGCTTTCGGAAAAGCAGCACAACCGAAGAAGTTTTTTTTGAATTTGATTTTATTTGAAAATTGCTTCTAACCAATCCTTTAGATATCTTAAGGCTGCTTGGAATAATTTTAACCATCAACCCGTAAATACCATGGCTAAAAAGATCGATTGGACCAATCAGTTTTTCAATTTTTTGGGAGTGATTTTGGGTGTTTTATTGGCTTTTTTTATCAATGAGCGGGCAAATTCCAATAAAGACAGAAAAGAAAGCCTCATCATTATGGAATCCTTGCTTGGTGACCTTCAAGAAGATATGCAAGCCTACGAAAACTTCTTAATTCCTCAAAACAAACTCATCCTTCAAAATTTAGAAAAATTACTAGAACTGATCAATGATGGGGATTATGAAAATATCGATGAGCCTTTCAGCATGGCTCTTCAAATCGAAAACTACGGTCCAACTAGCGCTACTTATACTTCTACCAAGAGTACCGGAAAATTAGCTCTGTTTGAGGATATAGAACTACAAAAGCAACTCAGCAATTACTATGAATCCATTGCAGAGGAAAGTGTCAAAAAAGGAGAATATCAAGTTCAATACTTCACCAGTGAACTGCTTGCTTGGTTGAGCAACAACATGGACTTAATAAGCAATCAGCTTTATAGACTAAGTGATTCTGGCATTTTACTGAACAAACTGCTAATCTATTCCTCTTTAATTGATCAGAAAATCGTATCCTATGAAATTAGCTTAGAAAATGCTAAAATTTTGAAAGAGGAGTTGGAAAAATCTCTGGAAGAAAACAGGAGGTAACCTTCAAAAAAAGCTATAAATAAGTTAGTATCTTCAATAAGAATCTACATGAAGCTATTTAAGTTCTATTCCCTTTCTCTTTTTTTTTTTCTTTTTTGGAAAAATTGCCAATGCTTGTGATTGTTCAATCCCTAACCTTTTAGATAATGTCAGAGAAAGTGATTTCATTGCAAAAGCAAAGATAATTTCCCTCAGCCCAGATCCGGAGGATTCGGATTATCATAATGCAGAGATTGAAATTTTAAAATTATACAAAGGAGAGTCAATCAAAAAAATAAAGGTATGGAGTGTCTTGAACAGTAGCTGTTCATTTTTACCAGATGAAGGTAGCGAATGGCTGGTCTTTGCTGGCAAAAATAATCAAGGGCAGCTCGGTTTTGGTTCTTGTTCTGGATCCTTACAATTAGATCGGCAGTTTGATGAAACACGATACCCTGGAATCACTGAAAAATATATTCGTGAGATTAACCTCAAAATGCAGGTTTTAGATTTTTTTGTGAGTTCTAAACTAGAACCAAAAAATAAAGCAAATTTGGAAATTTCCTCTTCAAGTAACTTTTTATCCGAATATAAGGGATCTGAGATAGAGGGTGATCGCTTTGCTCTTTACGAACTCAGCATTGATACAAACCTATCAATCAAGGAAATCAAGCCAATCAAAGAATTTACTTTCAGTTCGTCCCATGGAAGTTTGATCCCCCATTTAAAAAAGGATCTTAAAGTGTGGGCTAAAGATCAAGAAAAAACTATTGCTAAGCCTCAAAAAATGATCCTTGCTATCTACTACTATCCAGCTGAAGGTGATTACGAAAGCTTTTTAAGCCTTTTTGATCTTTAGAATAAATTTATTTACATAAAAAATCAACTTCTTGTCACTCAAAAAAATACCCCGCTCCTTTCGAAGCGGGGATTGATTTTATCGGCTTCGCCACAAGTCTTTCAGCGGCTGTCCATTGATAAGCATTACAAATCTCGCAGGATTGGGAATCAGCACAATTCGTACATCCTGCCGGTCAAACTGATCTGACTCGATCGGTACTCCCTCCTGTCCTTTTACTTCGTAACTCACGATTCCTCGCGCATCCGGAAGCAAGGGTTTATATTTATTTGCAACATAGGCTGTGGGAAGAAGGATATCTGTATCTGACTTCAAAAGGCTGTATATCTTTTCCAGTTCCTTTTCTAAGATATCTTCGTAATCCTCATTGAAATCATCCTCCAAGTCATGAAGTTCCTCCTCAATATCATCGTAATTCTCGTCGTTGTAATCCATTCCAGCGAGTTGAATCCGCTTTTCTACAATTTCGGTTAGCTCCTGATCCAGCTTATCCCAATTCATGCTTTCTGTTTTTGATTTTGGTTTTTGTTTGAAACCACAAAGATGAGGATAATGTCCTGCAAAGCATGGAATTTTGGCGGAAATTAACTCATCAGCAGAATTTTTCCGTTTCTACCGGGCTTTTCATAAGCCTCGATCGCCTCACGGAAGGATTCTAGAGGATACTTGGCTTCGATATCAATCTTGGAGCTCTCTGCCATCAAAAAGCCGAAAACTTCTCCAAATGCTTTTTTGCGGGAATCTTGATCCAGACTTTCAATCCAAGTACTCAACCAAAACCCTTCGATCGTCAAGCCCTTGAAAATCAATAGTCCACTATTTACAGGCATATTTTCAATACTGAGGGCTCCGAAAGCCATCATCTTGCCATTTTGGCGTAGACAACTCAAAGCTTTAGCTCCAAGCACCCCGGATACGGCATCGAAGATGATATGCACACCTCCATCGGTCTTCTCGGGAATGACTTTCTGAATTTTCTCCTTCTCAGAATTCACGACCAAATCAGCACCCAAATCTTTGAGCAATTCGATTTGTTCGTCATGGCGGACCGTTGCCGCTACTTTGATACCTTTCTTCTTGGCCAATTGTATGGCAAACTTTCCAAAAGCTGAGGCTGCCGCCGTAATCAACAACCATTCACCTGCCTGAAGACCTGATTTTTCGATCATTCCATATGCTGTCAATGGATTCACAAAAGCCTGGCAAGCTATCTCGTAAGGCATTGGCTCAGGAATAGGAATGACAGCCTGCATGGGTACACAAACATACTCTCTCCAAGTTCCAATTGCTGAAAACATTACTCGTGTACCGGCGGGTATATGGCCTGCGGCATCACCTTGCTCCACCACCCCTGCTGCTTCAAATCCAGCGCTGCTTGGCAACTGTGGTGTAATTCCATACATCCCTTGCACAAACATGATGTCTGAGGGGTTGATATTTCGTGCCTTCACGCGAATGAGTACCTCGTGGGCTTTTGGCTTGGGTATTTCGGAATCTACGAGTTGTAAAACATCGAGTGGCTTACCTATTTTTTCAAAAATGATCTCCTTCATGAAATTTGGATTTAATGTTGGATAAAACTATGGATATATTTTAAGTCTATCCTTCTCCAAGGCCTTTTTTTTTATATCTTGAAAAGAAAAAATCAACCTTCATAACATGGACTTATCTTCGGTTTTTTCTCTGGATGGAAAAGTAGCGCTGATCACCGGTGCAAGTAAAGGAATCGGCTTCAGCATAGCAGAAATTTTTGCAGCGGCAGGTGCCAAAGTTGTCATAAGCAGCCGAAAGCAAGATGCGCTGGATGAAATGGCGGAAAAGCTTCGAGCCAAGGGCTACGAAGTCAGCGGCTTTGCCTGTAACGTAGGCCATATGGAAGAACTACCCAAACTAGTAGATCAAACTGTTGAAAAATATGGCACCATCGATATTCTGGTCAATAATGCAGCATCCAATCCAGTTTTTGGCCCCGTTCACGAGACAAGTATGGAGGCCTTTGACAAGATCATGGATGTGAATGTCAAAGCACCATTTGAATTGACCCGACTCTGCTTTCCACACTTGAGGAAATCTGCTGAGGCTTCGGTGATCAATATCAGTTCGATCGGAGGCATTTCTCCTGAAGCGGGTTTGGGGATCTATTCCGTGAGTAAAGCTGCTTTGATTTCTCTTACGAAGGTATATGCGAAGGAATGGGGTGATGCAGGCATCCGTGTCAACGCCATCTGCCCAGGGCTGATCCAAACCAAATTTTCGGAGGCCCTATGGACCAATGATAAAATCATGGGAATGATCATGAAGCAACTCTCCATAAAAAGAGCCGGAACTTCTGAGGAAATCGGAGCCATGGCCTTGTTTTTAGCCTCTGCTGCATCTTCTTATACTACTGGCGGCGTATTTACTGCTGATGGAGGTTTCACAATCTAAAGCTATGCACCCAACCCAAAATTTACCTAGTTCTGAATTGAGCAAACTGCTGGACTCTTATCGGGAATTTGTAGAGACAGAACTCTATCCCATAGACCTCAAAGTGGTACAAGGTCCTTTTAGGTCTTATCTACCTCAACTGAATGAACTCCGGGAAAAAGCCAAGAATCTAGGGCTATTTGCCCCGCATCTCGACAAAGAGTCAGGTGGCTTGGACTTAAGCTTAAGTGATTTTGCCAGAGTATCTGAGATATTGGGAACAAGTCCATTGGGACACTATGTCTGCAATTGCCAAGCTCCTGATATTGGAAACATGGAATTATTGGAGCTTTTTGGTTCGGGTTGGCAAAAAGAGACTTTTCTCCACCCACTTCAGAAAGGAAAAATCAGGAGCTGCTTCGCAATGACCGAACCTGCCAATGCAGGTAGCAATCCAGTTGTCCTAAGCACTACTGCTACACGAGAGGGCGATTCTTATGTCATTAATGGGCATAAATGGTTTACCACAGCAGCAGATGGAGCTACTTTCACCATCGTCATGGCTGTAACCAATCCCGAGGCAGAATCCCCTTACCAGCGAGCCAGCATGATCTTGGTTCCACTAGACAATCCGGGCTTTTCACTCATCCGTAATATCCCCATCATGGGCGAAGAGGGTGAGGATTACCTGTCTCATGCAGAGGTGAAGTTTGAAAATTGCAGAGTTTCTACCGATCACCTGATTGGAAAAGAAGGGCAAGGGTTTGCATTAGCGCAAGAGCGACTTGGCCCTGGAAGAATTCACCATTGTATGCGTTGGATAGGCATCTGCGAGCGTGTCTTTGATATGATGTGCCGTCGAGCTGTATCGCGTGAGTTGCTCCCTGGAAAGCCTTTGGCAGAAAAGCAGAGTGTCCAAAACTGGATAGCTGAAAGCCGGGCAGAAATCAACGCCAGTCGTCTGATGGTTTTGAACGTAGCTTCCAGAATGCAGGATTTAGGCAGTAAAGCTGTCAAAGAAGAAATTTCTACCATCAAATTTTATGTGGCTGACGTATTGATGAAGGTGATCGATCGCGCTATTCAGGTTCATGGAGCTCTTGGAGTCACAGATGACACCTTGCTTTCATTTTGGTACAGACATGAGCGTGGAGCCAGGATTTATGATGGCCCTGATGAGGTTCACAAAGCATCCTTAGCCAAAAGCATCTTAAAAAAATATCGGCCGCAATGAATGAGATGAACTTTGATCGCTTAAAGCTTTTCCTAGAAGAAAAGTTTTATTGGGATCCTAAAAGCATTAAAATCAGTCCGCTAAATGGTGGATTTTCTAATCTCACTTTTTTGGTAGAAACACCCAAAGGAAAATTCGCCCTACGAAGACCTCCTTTTGGCTACAAAATAAGCACCGCCCATGACATGGCCCGAGAAAGTGGGATTCAGGAGGCCTTGCATCGAGCCGGATACACAAAAGCGCCAAAATCCATTCTACTGTATGAAGATGATCGAATTTTAGGTGCCCCATTTTTCATTATGGAGTATATTGAGGGGATTGTCATTCGAAATCGAAGACCCTCTGGCATCATCCCGAAGAAAGAAGAATTTGAAAAACTAGCTTGGAATACCATTGATGCCCTTTTGGAACTTCATCACCTTGAGCTCAGAGAATCTGGACTTCTTCGATTAGGTAAACCCGAAGGATACGTGAACCGGCAGATACTCGGCTGGACAGATCGATATCAACGAGCTAAAACGGATGAAATTGCGGAAATGGAAAAGGTGGCTGACTGGCTAAAGTCCAACATTCCACAAAAGGAGAATTACGCATTCATCCACAATGATTTTAAATATGATAACTTAATCCTTGAACCTGAGGATATCAGCGAAATTAAAGCTGTTTTAGATTGGGAAATGTCTACCGTCGGAGAACCCTTAATGGACTTAGGGACAAGCTTAGCCTATTGGGCGCAGGAAGATGATGAAGAAATCCTGAAAATGTTCAATCTTACTCATTTATCAGGAAATCCTACACGGCAGGAAGTTATCGAATACTACGATCGAAAATCTGGTCTAGACTTGAGCAATATGCTTTACTACTATGTCTATGGGCTATTTAAGGTAGCGGTAATTGCTCAGCAAATTTATAAACGCTACAAGCTTGGGCAGGCTGAAGATCCGCGTTTTGCAGCATTGATCGAAGTAGTAAAAGCCGCAGGTAGAAAAGCAGAAAAAAGTATACTCACAGAAAACATCTAATATGACCATCCAAAAAGTTTGCATTCTTGGTGCCGGAACCTTGGGTTCGCGTGTTGCTCTTCAAGCAGCTATTTCAGGCTACACCGTCTCTGTCTATGACATTCATGAAAAAGCGCTGGATTTCGGGTTTCAGACCATGAAAAAAATCTTGTCTCAGTTGGAAAAAGGCAAGCTCCTGAAGGAAGCCCAAGAAAAAATACTTTCACGGATTTACTTTACTACCGATGCCGAAAAGGCGATTCAGGACGCCGACATTGTCAATGAAAGTGTGACTGAGGAGGTCGAGATAAAGAAAGAAGTTTGGAGAAAGTTCGGAAAAATTGCTCCGAAAAAGACCTTCTTCACCACCAACACATCCTACATGCTTCCATCTATGTTTGTAGATGAATCAGGTAGACCTGAGATGTTTTGTGCTTTCCACTTCCACGATGTCTTTTATTCAAGAGTAGTGGATATTATGCCTCATCCGGGTACAGATCCGGCAATGATTCCTATGTTAGAAGACTTTGGCAGAAAACTTAATCAGGTTCCTGTGCTGGTCCAAAAGGAAAACCCAGGCTACATTTTCAATACCATGCTATTAGCCTTGATCGGTGCCGCTGGTAAATTGCTTACCGGAGAAGTCGGTAGTGTCGAGGATATTGACCGGTCTTGGATGGTCAACTTTCATATGCCAATGGGGCCGTTTGGAATTTTGGACTCGATAGGATTGGATACGGCTTGGCATGTCACCAAAAACCGAACAGATTCTGCCTCAGTGGCCTTTGCCAAGCATCTAAAATCCTATCTGGATCAAGGAAAACTCGGTGAAAAATCAGGTGAGGGTTTTTACACCTATCCTAATCCTGCTTATAAAAACCCGGATTTCATCCAATAAAACGAAACTTCAGGTATTTGATTTTCTCTCCCTTTTCAGAAAACATTTTCTCATAGCGGGTTTGAATACCGAAGTGATTATCCTTCCATTCACTTTGGTAAAAATCATGCGTGTGACCCAAAACCTCTATGTCTTTTCTGGATTGAACTAAGTTCAAAGAGAAATCAAATAGCCCGGTATTATCTGTTTTGAAATGGACTATTCCGCCGGATTTTAAAAGGGGTCTGTACATATCCAAAAAACGATCAGACGTTAATCTTCGCTTTTCGTCTCCATCCCTTGGAAAAGGATCAGGAAAGGTAATCCAAAGCTCATCTATCTCGCCCTGATCAAAAAACTTATCCAAAAGCTGAATCTGAGTTCGTAAAAATGCTACATTCTCCAAGCCTTCTTCAGTAGCTGTAGAACTCCCCTTCCAGATTCGGCTACCTTTGATATCTACCCCGATGAAGTTTTGATGAGGAAATACTTGTGCCAAGCCGACTGTGAATTCACCCCTCCCACAAGCCAATTCAACGACTAAAGGATTTTGGTTTTGAAATTGTCTAGATCGCCACTGACCTTTGATTTCCTCAAAAATAGGCTTTCCCTCTTGTACGACGTTAGGGTTTTCTTCATTCGCCTTGAAGCGAACCAACTTTTTTCTACTCATTACAGCTCTTCGATTTCCGCGACCACAAAAGTACTGCCTCCGATAAATATCAGGTCATTTTTACTCATTTTTTTCGGAAATGAATCGGGCTTTACATAGTCATAATTTTACTTTCCTATAGACTGCTCAAAATGGAATTTAAATCCCCAAATCTTATAAAAGGAATAAGAAGTCGATCTAGAAAACCAGCTCTACATAAAAATCCGTATCTTTATTTACCACGTTAAGACAATCAAATGGACATTTCGGTAAAATATAAAATCATATCTGAAATCATGAAAACCAAGGATGAAGAGATGCTGAATGCAGTCAAAACGATTTTAAATATCGAGGACAAACCTGATTTTTGGGAAGAGATAAGCGAGGAAGATCAAGTGGCTATCGACCAAGCCTTGAAGCAACTTGTTAGAGGAAATTTCATCTCAAGGGAGTCCCTTAATGCAGAAATTAAAGAAAAATATAATTTTTAGAATTGAGCCTTCCAATTCGATATTCACTCCGAGCTAGGCATGAGCTTTTGGATATATTGGACTACATCGATCAAAATTTTGGTCGAAAAAAAACGAAAGAGATTTATCAAAGGTTAGAAAGGGCTATTGACTTGATTTCTGAGGCACCAGAAATGTATCCTGAATCCAAGAAAAGGAAAGGATTAAGAAGATATGTTTTCAGTAAACAAACCAGTATTTACTACCGTCTAAATTCAGATTGCATTGAAATAGTAAGTCTCCGACCAAATAGAAAAGACCCAAAAAACTTTTAACACGGATTCTAAGGCATTGAAAAAGTAACGTGAAGGAGCTAGCGAAAAGGTGATTTAGTGGAAGATTCCTACATTTATTTCTATGAATTCGGCAAAAAGTGAAATTATTCTGTTTTTCATTAAGCTTCACCGTCTTTCTACCTCTTGCTGGCACCCTGAATAAATGGATCTTTCAAAGATCATGGGCCAGCGCTGGAAAGGTGTTGGTTGCCTATTACCCTAGGTTGCGCTAAGCCTCGTACCTCGGCTTGCTTACCTAGGGCTATTCATAGTTTGACGCCTTCAGCGTCTTTTCGAATTTCTCCAGTTAGATGTAATTATGCTTTAGAATCTGTAGTAGCCTATTTCGACTGGCGAGAAGAGATCAAACTGCAATAAAATCAATCCTCCTGAAACGGAGAATGAGACATAGCATCGCGCCGTTGACTGAGATAAATGCAGCAAAGCGATTGATTTTGTCCGCCGCGGCGGATGGGCTCAAAATATTTATGCGCTGGGGCGTAATAAGTCTAATGCGTATTTCGGATTTAATCCTTTTTTTGAAACTACAGCTCTTCGATTTCTGCGACCACAAAAGTACTGCCTCCGATAAATATCAGGTCATTCGCTTGGGCTTTTTTTCTGGCAAATCGGACAGCCTCCGGAATAGATGGAATGATTTCACCCTTCAGGCCCTGAATAGAAGCTTTTTCAGCCAGTTCTTTTGCAGGCATGGCTCTGGGGATAGTTGCTTCGCAAAAAATATAATGGGCATTTTTAGGCATCAAACTCAATGCCTTCGAAATATCCTTGTCGCTGACCATTCCTAGGACAATCCATAATTGGTCAAATTGATAGGTCTTCAATTGATCCAAAATTGCCTTAATCCCAGGTTCATTATGACCTGTATCTGTGATGATCCAAGGATTTTTACCCAAAATTTGCCAGCGACCTTTCAGACCTGTGAGTTGAGAGACTTTCAAAAGCCCTGTACGTACTGCCATATCGCTCAGCTCCCAGCCCATTTGACGCAGCTGCTCTATACTTTCGAGAATCCCGGGCAAATTGAATACTTGGTAGTCTCCCAAGAGACCGAATTCAAGTTCTGATTTTTCCAAATCATGAACTACCTCGTAGGATACCGATAGCAAATTGTCATTTTTTGCCTGGTCTTTAATTTTCTTTTGGACCTTCCAGTGATCATCAGCAAATACCAAAGGAGCATTCTTTGCCGTTGCCAGTTTTCTAAATACAGACTCACATTCCTCCTGGCTTTGGCTGATGACAACAGGAGTGTCAGCTTTGATAATTCCGGCCTTTTCTGCAGCGATTTTCGGCAAAGTATCCCCTAGATACTGCATGTGGTCCCAGCCAATGTTGGTAATCAGGGATAGTTCAGGCTCAATGACATTGGTGCTATCCAACCTTCCTCCCATCCCAACTTCAATGATGGCTATATCTACCGCTTCCTCAACGAAGTGCCAAAAAGCCATTCCGACCGTCATCTCAAAAAAACTGGGCTTGAGCTCTAATAGAAACGCTCGATTGGCCTCAACAAAGCGGACAACTTCCACTTCTGAAATTTCTATTCCATTGATGCGAATTCGCTCAGTAAATGACTTAAGATGAGGGGAGGTATAAAGTCCAGTTTTATATCCTGCAGCTTGGAAAACGGCTGCTAGGGAATGAGATGAACTCCCCTTGCCGTTAGTTCCGGCCACATGAACGGACTTAAACTTCTGCTCTGGATTTCCAAGATGATTACACAGCGCGAGCGTATTGGATAGGTCTTTCTTGAATGCGGCTGCCCCCACACGCTGGAACATAGGCAGGGAACCATATAAAAAATCTAAGGCCTCTTGATAGGTCATGGATTTAATCTACCTTGATAATAAATGTGATTTTTCCGCTAGAGAAATCGGCAACGGATGTACCACCTTGTCGCTTAAAAGATACTTTATTCACCACCTGACGATAGTATGCTAAGACCTCGTTGGAAACATTGTATTCCAGAGGAACTGCTTGGACTACTCGTCCGGAATCATCTACGGTGATTTTGAAAACAATACGACCACTTCGGGTAGAAACTTGGTCATTGATATTGGGTTTGGCTGCAAAATCCCATCCAGCCAAGTCCAAACTGTAGCCAGCACCGGAATTGGTGCCTTGACCTGAGCCTTGTCCCATGATCGCCCTACCGTCCACCGTTCCCTTTGGATCTCCGGCATCCCCTTTCTCATTGGAGTCACCTTGGGTACCACCAGCCGCAGCTTGGTTTCCTTTTCCTTTGGTTCCCCCTGCGCCCATCAGCGCTCGTTCATTGATTTTTGGCTGTTCGGGAGCTTTCTGAACTGTCTCTTCAGCCTTTGATTCAGCTGGAGTGGTGACGGTTTTTGCTGGTTCGGTAGGTTTAGGATCTGGTTTTTTGACTGTTTCAGTAGCTTTCTTTTCCCCTTTGAGAGGAGAAGGCTTGGCCGATACCGCCTGATTGGCGGAAGGCTGAGGGTTTGACTTTGGTTTGGCTTGCTCGGTCTTTGGTGCGGGAGTTGGCGTAGCTTCGGGACTGACTTTTTGAGCAACTTCACCCGGGGCAGCAGCTTCCACCACTGGCGTTTGTGTTTCTGAGGGTGGATTGGAGCTACTGATATCCCCAGAACCACTCGGTGTAAATCCCAGATTCAATTCCAAACCAAAGGTGGGAAGCGGTGGAATAGGTTGTTTCCACACGACAATAAAATAGATCGCAATCAGCAGTAGAATATTGACCAGAAGGGTAATGATACCCGCCCGCTTCTTATTTTGGCTTTCTACTTTGTCTGCGTTCCAATAGTCCATCTCAATACGGTTTTGTGGCGATGGAAACATTTGCTTCCAAGCCTGCTGCTATCCCGCCAATTTCTACCAAGTATTCCACAGGGACTCCCTTATCGATATGAAGTACCACCTGGCTTTCCTTTCCTTTGAGCAAAGCAGTCAATTCAGCCTTCACCTGATCCCGATTGACCACCTTATCATTTACGGCAAATTTCAGGTCTTTGGTGACCGAAACGGTTACCTCCTGCAAGGCAATATCCGATGTCTCACTCGAGGGGAGATTGACCGGAAGACCAGACGGCGTAATAAATGAAGAAGTCAACATAAAGAAGATCAACAAAAGAAAAATGATATCCGTCATGGAGGACATACTGAAAGCTGACTCTACCTTATGTTTGGATTGAAGTGCCATGTTTATTTTTCTTGTAAGAGTTCAATAAATTCTATGGAGGCATATTCCATTCTGTGTACCAGTTTGGATACCTGGGTGACTAAGTAATTGTATCCCAAATAAGCCAAAATACCCACCACAAGGCCAGTGGCTGTGGTGATCATCGCCTCATAAATTCCTTCGGAAAGGAGCTTAGGCGAAACCATGCCCTCTTCTTGAGCAATGGCTATAAATGCCTGAATCATTCCTGCCACCGTACCCAAAAACCCAATCATAGGAGCGGCTCCGGATACGGTTGCTAGAAGATTCAAATTCTTTTCGAGCTTGTAGATTTCTATTTTACCTACGTTCTCAATCGATACTTCGATGTTTTTCAAGGGAGAACCAATTCGATCCACCCCTTTTGCAATCATATTGGCAATCGGAGTTTTTTCGTCTGCACAGAGCATTTTTGCCTTTTCAACCTGTCCACTTGCCACCAAGACTTTCACCTGATCAAGCAAATGAGCAGGAGTTTTGGAAGCTTTCTTCAAAGTCATCAATCGTTCGATGAAAATATAGATAGCCAAAATAAATAAGAGATAAAGCGGGATCATCATGTACCCACCTTTGATCAAAAGATCAAGCAAACCGATCTGCTCGGCCGCACCATTCATACCCAGACTATCGGCTGCCGCCAAGGAATCTGTAGAGAGCGTTTGTAATAAGATCATATTAATATTTCAAAATCCACAATGCTTCGGTGTAATCGTCTTTGATCTCAGCGAGTGCATTATTTGCCTGTGTGAAGGAATTGTACTTTCCTAAAGCCAAACGATAATTAGGAGAATCTTCGTATGGGGTAATCAAATAAAGCTCCGGAACACGGGATTGATACTCTGCTGATTTGTCGATTGCAAGTCGCTCGGTTCGAAGGCTTCCCACAATAATAAAATAGGTAGCTCTTTCTCCCCTCGACTCAATTCTCGTCAAAGAACCTAGCTCTTTACGATCAATTGTTGTACCAGATTCCGCTGTGGGAGCAGGTGGATTGGGATTATTAGAAGACAGATTTATAGAGTCTTGATTATCAATACCTTCGGATTCATTATTTTGAGTGTCAATTGGGATAATTTCAGGATCAGAAGCCGAAGGAAGCGTACTTTCGGCCACAGGCTCCGAAGATGTTTCCTTACTTGGTGTAGGCGATGAATTTTCCTCCTTCATCAGTTGCCAAACCACAGTAGAAATCAAAAGCAATCCAATAAAGGCTGCCACCATCACCCAAGAACTCGACTTCTTTGCCGGGAGCTCGGGAGATTTTGCAGGAATCGTCTTCTTTTCTTCGCTCTTTGGCTCCTCACCTTCTCCTACATTTTCGGATTCGATGCTATCAGGAAATTCATCAAGCGGTTCTTTTTCTTGGATTGGTTTTGGAGGAATTTGAGAAAGGACCTTGGAGCGCAGCTCAGAGGCAGATACCGCTTTTTCTTCTGAACCTTCGATAGTAGATTCAGAATTTGACTTGATATTCTCCTCCAGTTCCTTGAGCTTTTTGATTTCTACAAAAGGTAACCCAAAGTCTTTGGGGTCAGTCCAGGTTTCTTTTTCTCTTTTCTTCACAGTCTATTGAAATTGCCTTATCACGAAGCTAGTTGATTTGATCAAAAAGCACAAAGAAATTAAAACTTCAACCAAGCTCCACCGATCAACTGCGCCCCACGAACTGAATAATTCAGCCAGCGTACGTTTTGACCGTTGAGCAGATTATTTCCTTCTACAAAAACACCGATCTTCTCTGTAATTTGGTAATCAGCCTTCAGCTGCAAGTCAGCAATGGTTTTGAGCTTTTCAGCAGAAAATAGGGCTTCAGGATTTGCAGTAATCCTACGGGCATTGATTCCTCCCATAAAATTCAGATTCGCCTGAATCAATAAACCATCCATAGGTGTGAGCTGATTATTGATCCCCACCTGCCAAGTAGGCCGATGCCAAGCTTCAGCCTGGAGGTTCATGTCGTATTGAAACAGGTCAAGCCTTGAAGCAAGCCGATAAAGCTCATTCACACGAATTCCCAATTCGGCATGGATGTTAAATACGGTAACGCGATCATCATAGACCAATACAAAGCGGGAGGTATCAGTACCCGAGTTGACGAAAAAGTGCATCTGATTGAATCGGCTTACATCTATTCCAGCTCGGTAATTGACTTTATTCTGAACCGTCCCTTCGATTCCACCTGCTACTTTATAATTATTGATCGTATTGAGCAATTGAGCAGATGGCCCGATAAAGGGATTTTCCATCGCAAAACTGTAATACGTATTTCGAATGACATCACCTGAAAACTCCCCGAAGAATCCAAATTCATCGGCAAATTGATAGGAAGCTTTCAAAAGAGGAAAAATTCTGAAATCACTGGATTTTCCCGGAACAGAATCATTTTCGGAAACCAGGTTTAATCCTGCGGTAAACTGAAAAGCATCTAAACGATAAACCACCTGCGGACGGATGGCAAAATAATTTCTGTTTACATCATAGTCTCTGTCCTCTGGACTTGTATGGAAGAATGCTAAATCGACAGAACCCGACCAATCATCGGAAGGTCTGAAAACTGCCTCCCCTTGCAACCCAATTTCAGTTTCTTTTGCAAGATAGCTATCCTTGAAGTTTTGGAAATGCACGTTTCCCTGATAGGAGATCGGACCGACCTTTTCGATATCCCGAAGGCCGGCATGGAGACGAATGGTATTGAATACATTTGCCTGAATTCCGGCAAACTCCAAATTGGGATCATTAATCACTGAAGTATCAATTCCATAAAACGAATACGAATCCTGAGCCCATTCTAAGCCTCCAAAAACCTCGATTTGATCTAAAAAGTAGCTCGCATTCCCACCAAGATTGGTATGGGATTCTTTGGACTCTTCACCCAAAATAGGTCCTTTACCAAAGCTTTGATGCTTCAGATTGAAGGAGTAATTCCAATCATACACCTCCGTCGCCATCAATCTAGCTTCCAAAAGAGGACTGGCAAAATTCCCATAGCCAGCCTTTAAATACCCGGGGTATCGATCAGCAATGTCTCGTCGATAAGCTTTTTGTACAGGCTCGGCCTTTAATTGAACTGGAGGCAAATCCAACTCATGCCTATTGACGGTGTAATTAAAATCGCTTAATCCTTTCGGCTGGGGCAACACGGGCAACTTTTCATAAACCCGAGGTTGATTAGGAAGGGTCAAAACCCGGTCCTTTCGGATGACAAACTCCTGGTCTTGAACTTCCCCTCTATTTTGTATTTGCGCCAAAGCAATACCGGGAGCTCCCAAAATCAATGCCGCAAAGATTATTTTTAGTTTTCTCATGCTTAGTTCAAGGTTTGGAGTTTGTCCAGAGCAAGTTTCTTGATTTCCTCATTTGTCGAGTTTTCTACGATGGACTCAAGCGTGGCTTTAGCCTGAAAATCCTCTCCAGAGAGCAAATAGTTTTCTGCGAGAAGTAGGAACATCCGACCATACCAATAATCGAAATCAGCAAAAGGACCGGACATTTCAAAAATACTGTCATTTGAAAGGTCGATCTGACCCTGCTTTTGATAGGATTCTGCCAAAAGGAACAAGCCCTCAGCCCCTTCTATCGTCTTATACTCATCTACCAAAACCGACAATGTAACCCCCGCCGCCTGATCTTGCTTCAAGGCAAATTGTGCCTTAGCCTTGTTGAGTAAAGCCCTTGGAGTGGATTCCGGTAAAATACCATCCAAGCTTTCCAATTTTTCTGCGGTGGTGATGACTTCCTGATAACGTTGCGTTTCATTGTAAGCTTTCAATAAAGCCATCAGCGACTCTGCCTCTTCTACTTTACTTCGGGCATTTTGAACGGCAGTTTCCAAGTACGGAATAGATTCTGAATAATTTCCTTGCGCGGATAAAATCTCCCCTATTCGCTGCATTGCCTTTAAGCGTTGCGGAGAGGCCGGTTCGCTTTCAAGCTGACGGAATACTCGCAAGGCATCATCTTGATTACCTGATTGGAAATAAGAATCCCCCATGAAGTACAGCGCATCAATCCGCTGATTACTCTCCGGATAGTTGCTTAGGTAGCGCTCAAAGGCTTTGCTTGCCTTGTCAAAATTCCGTTCGAAATACAGACTCTTGGCTGATTCAAACTCCAAAGCCTGCACAGAACCATTTTCTGGATTGGATTGCTTGTAGCTATCCAAATAACCTGAAAACTCCCCTGCTCTTCCTTGCAGTGCCAGTGTCTCTTGCAGACCCTTTAGGGCTGTTTCAGCATTTCCTGAATTCGGGAATTCATCCAAAATAGTTTGATAATCCCGAACCGTCTGATCGTAGTTTCGCTGAGAGAAATTGGCAACAGCTCTGCCTTCCAATGCAAAAGGAACAAATGGACTATTCGGCCGCTTCGAAATCAAATCCGAAAAGGCAAAAGTTGCGTCGCTATATTGGGTCTCTTCCATCAGGATTTGGCCTTTTTGGAAAAGCGCATCTTCCAGATACAGTGAATTAGGATAGCCTGCGATCAATTGATCCAAGCTTCTCAATGCTGCACTATTTTTTGATTGGAAATTCTGAACAACCCCTAAGCGATAGTAGGCATAATCAATACCCGCATTTCGCTCAGAAATCGCTTGCTGAAAAGTACTTTCTGCTTCAGCAAAGCGCTTTTGCACGTAGTAGCAATCTCCTAATCGAAGCAAGGCATCATCGTAATTTTCCTTGTTTTGACGGGTACGGATGCGGTCTGTGTATGTCTTAAATTGTGTCTCAGCCTCACGATATCGCTTGGAATTAAAATAAGCATAACCCAAACCGTACAAGCTCTTAGTCAAATAGGCACTAGAGGTGGTTCTACCCAACTGAAGTGCTTCCTGGTAGGAGGCAATGGCTTTATCCAATTCTCCATTGGCGGAATAAATCTCACCCTTCCAGAAGTGTGATTCCAAAATCAAGTCCTTATTGACTGGAAAATCCAAGGATTTATCCAGATAGGAAATTGCCGCAGGATATCTTTTGTCACGGAAATAGACCATTGCTTGATAAAAGGCAACCCGCTGATATGCTTCCCGAATACGCGGAGACTTATTTTGGATTCGATCCATCTGCTGAATCGCCCGGAGGTAATCGCTGGTATTGATCAAAGCTTCCGAAAGCAAGATCTCTGCCTCTGAACGAAATGCCCCTGAGGGATATTCATTCAGGTATTGATCCAATCCGGAAATCCCTTCCTGAAAGCTTCCTTTCTGAAGATTTGACTTGGCATAGTTAAAAAGTGCCTCCTCTTTGATTTTTGGATTGAAATCAGTGGAAGCCGCTGCCTTGAAAGAGGTGCTGGCAAACTGATAATTATCCAGCTTCAAATAGGCATGCCCCAAATAATAGGACGAAGCTTGTCCTTTTTCATCAGCTGTGGAAGCGGAAACCTTCAAATAGTCTGAGGCTCTTTGGTAATTTTCAATCTCAAATTGAGCAATTCCACCTTTATACACTTGCTCGGGGGTAAGTTCTCCCTTTCGGGCATTGATGAAAGCGTCATAGTTTTCAGCAGCTTTCGCAAAGTTCTTTTGCTCAAAATAAGCCTCTGCCAGGTAGAGATTGATCATTTCCTTGCGCTCAAGATTAGCTCCACTTTTGAGCTTATCTTCTGCATAGCTGATCAACTGAGTAAAGCTTCCCTCCTGATAATACAGTGAAGCAAGAAGGTAAGGGACTTTATCTCTGTAGAAGGGTGACTTTTCAGCGTTTTGAAGATCTTGAATCGCTTTGGCACTATTTCCATTCTGCAGCGCAATAAAACCGCTGTAGTAGTAAGCATCAAAGCTTACCTCCTGTCCAAGTACTTTTGCCTGATCAAAATAAGGCGCAGCTGAGTCATAGTTTTTCAATTGAAAATTGGCATAACCCTGCTTAAAAAGCAAATCTGCCCGCTTGGAAACTTCTAAATTTTCAGGACTTACCAAGGCGTAGCCATCTATGGCTTCCGGGTAATTACGCTTAAAAAAGAAATGATCACCTAAGTACAAGCCTGCAGTCGCTACACTTGGATGCTTACCATTGTCCAAAATGTAGGACTTCATCAGACCTACCCCATCCGGGCTTTCTAATTCCAAGGCAGATTGTGCGGCTAAAAGACGAGCTGCTCGGGATTGATCGAGGTAATTATCTTTGGAGGTGACTTTTTCAGATTCATACAGGCTGGCTGAGAAAAGCTGCTTTTCAAAAAAAGCCGTTTGATCATCCAAGAATCGCTGCTCTCCGGTCTGGTAAAGTGTGGACTGAGCCAGCACTTGTAAACTCAAGACAAAACCGGCAATGAGCACAAGGCAGTATTTCATGGGCAAATGATTAATTTCCAAATTATTTAAAAACCCCAATCGAAGCTCTTCTGGGAGAGATTTCATTCTAGGAATTTTACATGTAACAATAGGTTCAATGCAAAATTTTATACACGAGATCCCGGAGAATTTCAGCTTCACTCATATTTCCGGAATCCACTCCTTTAGAACGAAGATCTGCTTCTCTGATGTGTGCGAACACCTCAATTATCTTGCCCAAATTATAGTTGCGGGAAGCGGTGAAGTATTCTCTTGCAATGAATGCATTCATTCCTAAAGCCGCAGCGGCTTGGTCAGCATTTTGAGCCTTGTGCTCATAAATGATCGCCAGCTTGCTGAAATAGAAATAGATCAATGAAAAAATCGGAATGATGGGATGATTTTTTGGATTCTGAGAAAAGTATTGGATGATTTGATTGGCTTTGACCACATTTCTAAAACCCAAAGCCTTGGTCAGTTCGAAATTGTTGTAATCCTTGTGAATGCCGATATACTTGGAAATATGATCCACGGTGATTTTGGTACCGGCAGGAAGGTTGATAAACATTTTTCCAATTTCATTGGTCATTACCTCCAGATTATTTCCAATGGAATCAGCCAGAAGATTGATGGCATTTTGGTCGATGCCATAGCCTGTTTCTTTAAAGTATCCCTCCAGCCATTGCTTGAGCTTGTATTCCGGCACTTTCTCAGACCTCACATAGACAGTATGCTTGTTTAGTGCTTTGGCCAAGATGGTCTTTCCGTCAATTTTTTTATGCTTGTAGGCAAAAACCAAAATCGTACTGGGTAGCGGATTTTCTATGTATTTGATCAGTAATTCCGCGATTCCTTCATTTCCCCAATCGGGCAAGCTTTGGGCTTCCTTCACCACGACGAGCTGACGCTCAGCCATCATCGGGAATTTGCGGGCATTATTCAGCACTACGCCCATATTCGCGTCTTTTCCATATAGCGCCAACTGATTGAAACTTCGCTCATGCTCCGGAATCGCATTGTCCTCAATTATCTTTGTGATGAGATCGATGTAATAGGGCTCGTCTCCTTCTAAAAAATAAACTGGAGAAAATTTCCCCGCTTTCAAATCTTTGATGACGTCCGTCGGTTGTTTAGGCATGGTTTGCAATTTGAGACTTAAAGATAAGCGTAGCGATCAAAAGCTGCCAAAAGCAAATTGATAATTGTGAAAACTATTCTCCTGTTAATTTTGTAATAATTAAAAAGCATTCAAATGGACTTTCAGACAGGTATCTCCTATTATAAATCCGGCAAATTCGAAGAAGCATTGGTGATTTTCAACCAATTGATCACTGAAAATCAAGGTGAAAGCAATTATTTTCTCTTTCGCGGCAGAATACTTTCCCGTATGGGTCAAACTGAATCTGCCTTGGAAGATTTCGATAAAATAGTAGCTCTTGAGCCTTACAACACCGATTTTATTTCTGACCGGGCAGTAGTTTTGCATTTACTGGGTAAAAATGAAGAAGCTTTAACAGAATTTGATCGTGCTGCCAATCTAGATCCAAATAATCCATACCGGTATAGCAGCCGGGCATTTTTCAAGGATAGAATCGGGGATTTGATGGGGGCTATTCAAGATTATGAAAGAGCAATCGAAATTGATCCGGAAGATGCTGTCGCTTACAACAATAAGGGGATGGTGGAAGAAAAGCTCGGCTATCAAAAAAAATCTAAGAAAAGCTTTGAAAAGGCTGATGATTTGGTTGGGTATAAAGCTCCTGAGAAAAAAGAACCCAATCCACCTGCCAACGAAAAGCCAGCACCCCTACCGGAAATTCCAAAAAACGGGAACACTAATGAGGCTTTGACGCTGGGAAATTACTTCCAGATTGTAAGAAAGATTTTTACAGATCCTGAAACCCGATCTGAATTTTTCCAATTTCTGAAAAGGCCTTTTTCTTAAACTTAAAAATTCTTGATCACCCAAAGAGGCTTGGTGATAAAATAGGCCATTTTCTTGGATAAGCTTTTATTGAATATCTTTTCAAAGAAATCGCGTTGCCTACTCAACGTAATAAGCATATCCCCTTTGGCGGAGGTAAGATAGCTTTCCATACCTAAAGCAAGGTTGTCCCGAAAAGACTTCAGCACAAAATTCACCTTATCATACTTCACAAAGGGTGCTATCTCTTCCACCATTGATTGGTGTAAAGGTCTGTCCAGTTTTTTTTTGCCATCCGAGGCATGAACAATATCGATTTCAGCATCAAAAAACTTTGCAAACTCAACTACCTTCTGAATGGCTATTTTATCTTCTTCTCTGTAGTCTGTACCAAAGACCAGCTTCCGTGGATTCTTATAAAAAACCTTTCTAGGGACCACCAATATGTCCACGGGAGACTTGTCTACGATCTGACTGGTACGACTACCGATGATATATTTTCGCAAGTCATTCATGCCCTCGGTGCCCATGACTACTAATTGACAATCTGTTTCTTCGATTGTATTTAGGATGACTTCGATTACATCACCTTCCAAAATCATCCCTTCACAGGATTTCAGCCCCAAAGGGATTGATTCAGCTTGGACTGTTTTTGTAAGATTATTCAGCTTTTCTTTTAAAAAGTCACGTTGATAATCATTCTCTTCACGGCCTGGATTCAGCTTCAAAAAGTCCTCAATGTTGCTGACATGAATTAAAATCAGCTTTGCACCATATTGCTCCCCGATTTTGCTCGCATATTCAATTGCATTGAGCGAGCACTCAGAGAAATCGGTAGGGCAAAGAATAGTCGCGTTTTTTTCCATAGTTTAATAGCCTCGAGATCGGTTTACGAGATTCAACAAAGGTTCGTTGGCTTCCATCCGGCGGATATTCTCGACCACTTGTGGGGAAGCTGCTTCTGGATTGGTTACACTTGCAATATGAGGAGTCATAAATATGCTTTCATTGTCCCAAAAAGGATGATCTTTTGGTAAAGGCTCCTTCCGATACACATCAAGCATGGCCCCTGATAGCTGTCCTTTGGAAATTGCATCAACCAAATCCTCATCGACTAGGTGTCTTCCCCGAGCGACATTGATCAAATATGTCCTGGGATTGACTTTTTCAAATAGCGATTTATTCAAAATATTTTCAGTGTCTGAAGTCAGCGGTAGCAAACAAACCAAAACATTTACTTGCTTCAAAAACTCCTCTAATTTCTCCTTTGGAAAATATGGATAAGGGAAATCATCCTTCTCGGAAAAGCCAAAACCAGCTACCGAAAAACCCATAAAATCGAGTTTTTCCAATACATCAAACCCTAAAGCTCCTACTCCCATCACCCCAACGGTGACCGGAATCTCGGGTTCAGACATATCCCAATTTCGATCTTCTTTTAGTTGCTGATATCGAGTGACCTGCCTATGAAAATTCAACACCCCCATCACCACATAATTGGTCATTGACCAGGTCAACTTTTCATCTACAATTCGGACTATCGGAAGATCCTCAGGAATGGAATCATCACTTAGAATATGATCTACTCCAGCACCCATGGAGCTAATCATTTTTAGATTTGGAAAATCAGCAAGAATTCCTTTGGGATGCTGCCAAAGAAGGGCAACCTCAACCTTTTCAGGATATTGGATATCCGGATATACTTCGATTTCCAATTGATCGTTTTGCTTTCGGATCGCGTCGATCCAAGGTTGAGGATCTCTTCCAGGGCTGATAATTGCTAAGCTCATAATACAAAGGTCGACATTTGTAATTATCTACTCAATCTTAGTATAAAGCGATACATCCATTGATCAAAAATTTGAAAAAAAAACACAAAATCTTGGTCAAAAATTAAGCAAATTGCACCCTAACAACTGAAACAATATAACCATGACAAAATTTAACTTAATAATCTTTTTAGCATTTTTTGCTGCTTTGGAGAGTTCATTTGCCCAGCAACTTCAAATGCCACAGGCCTCACCTTCTGCCAGTATTTCCCAAAAGGTAGGACTCACTGATGTGCAGGTTGTCTATTCTAGACCAAGTACAAGAGGGCGAAAAATATTCGGTGAATTGGTGCCTTATGGACAAGTTTGGCGCACGGGAGCCAATTCGGCTACCACTTTAGAATTTTCCACGGAGGTAATAATCGATGGACGTACAGTTCCTGCCGGAAAGTACGCATTGTACACTATTCCCGGAAAAAGTGAATGGACCATTGTCCTATCTAAAAACACAGAACTTTGGGGCGCCCTTGGTTATTCGGATGCCGATGACTTGATGCGATTTGCCGTTACGCCGAACAAGCTTAGCAGAAAGTACGAAACCTTCGAAATCAGCTTCAATAATATGACCGACAATGCGGCTGACCTTTCGATGAAATGGGAAAATACCCGAGTGGACTTTCGGATTTCTACAGAAGTCGATCCCATCGTGATGGCTCAGATTCAGGAAATGGTCATTGATGCCAAAACCGATAACCCGAGCCTGCTTTATGCTTCTGCTTCTTATTACTTCAACAATAACAAGGATTTGAATCAAGCCTATGAGTGGATTAAAGCTTCCACAGCATCTGATCCAAAATATTGGACCATGCACCTAAAGGCAAAAATAGAAAAGGCATTGGGCAAAAAAACTGAAGCCCTTGCCTCAGCCAAGGAGTCCATGAAACTGGCAAAAGAAGCCAAGAATCCGGATTATATTGGCTTGAATGAAAGACTGATGAAGTCAATCAAATAATTTGAATAAACCTGCCAAGAGCCATATTTTCTTTGCTTATCTAGTTGGAAGTTGGAAGACTGAAACTTTCTTAATATGAACTTCAGGGCTTATTCTAGGCCAAAAGCTTCTCATATTGACAGAAATTAGATATTCAGATAAAATAAAGAATCGAGGCCCTTTCAATTTGGAAGGGCCTTTATTTCTTCACGGCCTGAAGAAGCATGCCAAAAAGCATAACGGAAAGACAACCGATGGCATTGTACCAAAGAAAGCCGATGTCCCATACCATTCCGAAGAGGCCTTCTCCATTCTGAAAATGGATCACCAAGATCAAAGCCTGAGACAGAAGTGCAGCCATAAACACAGCAAAACCTTTCACCCATTTCATAAAGAATCCGACCAGGAATATTCCAAGGATGGTTCCATAAAAGAGAGAGCCCAATAAGTTTACCGCCTGGATTAGATTCTCGAAAAGTGAGGCATAAATCGCAAAAAGGATCGCCAATGCACCCCAAAGGGCAGTAAACAACTTGGAAGAAATCACATAGTGACCGTCGCTAGCTTCCTTTTTGATGGAACGTTTGTAAAGGTCGATCGTGGTAGTGGAACCCAATGAATTCAATTCAGAAGCGCTGGAAGACATAGCTGCCGAAAAAATCACCGCAAACAATAAACCGATGATCCCAACAGGTAAATGATCCATCACAAAACGCATAAATACATAATCTGTATCCCGGGTTTCTGCTACGGGATCATTTTTGACGATCAAAGCTTTGACTTGATCCCGTACAGCTTCCTGCTTTTGCTTGATCTGATTTAGTGAAGCTTTCACTTGATTTTTTGCGACTTCATCCTCGGCATCCACTGCTACCAAAAGCTCCTGATAAGCTCCCTTTCCTTCCTCAAACAATGCATTAAACTCAACCTGAAGGGATTGGAATTCAGCGGCATAATCACTTTCTTGAAGCTTCTCAGTTTGTACCGTATTGAATACCACAGGAGGCTGATAGAATTGGTAGAATACAAAAACCATCACCCCAATAAACAGGATGATGAATTGCATCGGAACTTTCAAAAACCCATTCATAATGAGTCCCATGCGGCTTTGACTTAAGGTTTGGCCGGAGAGATATCGCTGCACCTGACTTTGATCAGCTCCAAAATAGGACAGGAATAAGAAGACCGCCGCAGTCATTCCTGACCATACATTGTAGCGGTCGGACGGATCAAACTCCAAATTGACCAAGTTCAGCTTTTCCATATTACCTGCCACATGCAAAGCCTCTGTAAATGAGACCGGAAGCATCCGAATGACTATGATTCCTGCCAAAAACATCCCTCCCATCATCACGGCCATTTGTTGTTTTTGAGTGATCGATACAGCAGCTGTACCTCCCGAAACGGTGTAAATTATCACTACTGCACCGATGAAAACCACTGTCCAAGTCAGATTCCAGCCCAAAAGTGTCGAAAGGATAATGGCGGGCGCGTAGATGGTAATTCCCGAAGCCAAGCCTCGCTGAATGATGAAAAGTAAGGCCGCCAGTGTTCTGGTCTTTAAATCAAAGCGGTTTTCCAGGTATTCATAGGCTGTATAAACCTTCAGCCGGTAATAGATAGGAATGAACGCTACCGAGATAATAATCATGGCTATGGGCAAGCCAAAGTAAAATTGGATGAAGCCCATCCCGCTTTCATAAGCCTGACCAGGGGTACTTAGAAAAGTAATGGCTGAGGCCTGTGTAGCCATGATAGAAAGACCAATCGTCCACCAATTCATCGAATTCCTCCCTCGTAGGTAAGAATCTAGGCTATTTTGGCCCCTGGTTTTATAGATACCATAGATTGCAATGGCACCCAGGGTTCCGAATAGTACAATCCAGTCTAGGCTAGTCATGAGAAGTGCTGCATCAGGAAGTAGAAAAAGAAAATCAATACTGCCAGATTAAGCATAAGTCCCCAATAGAGGCGCTTCCATTTGATATCTTTTTCTTCCATTAGGGTTTATTGTTCGATTAAGTTTACGAATAATTTCACGGCTCCGGGTACCCCGGCAGGCAGTTGTCTGAAAAAGGAAAGCCCTGTATATACATAATTTCCTTTTCCATAAGCAGCATGAATAAGGGAACCCGTCTTGGTTTCTTCTCCCGGATCATTCATGAATAATGGCGTGGAGTACTCCTCTGCTAGGTTTCCTGCGAAATATAATCCTCGCTCTTGTACCCAACCTTCAAAGTCGCTGGGTAATATTTTATTCGGCCCGGCCATAATGGGATGCGTATAGTCTGCCTCAACCGGTGCAGTTTCTACCGAAACCCGGTCTCTGGTCAGCGAGAAAGGGTATGGTCCAAGCTGATTGGTCAAAAGCCGCCCGGTGGTATTATACTGCACAATCAGGTTTCCTCCGGAAAGCACATACCCCATCAGCGCCTGCTGATTTGCTGCTGCCTGAAAATTCGTATTATAAGCACGG
Source organism: Algoriphagus marincola HL-49 (assembly GCA_001314815.1). Lineage (GTDB taxonomy): Bacteria > Bacteroidota > Bacteroidia > Cytophagales > Cyclobacteriaceae > Algoriphagus > Algoriphagus marincola_A. The sequence continues at coordinate 17,309 of LJXT01000008.1, read as the reverse complement.
ATTCCTACAACGACAGCCTTAAACTGTGCTAATTTCTCCAACTCAAAATCACTGTCACCAAGCATAGTCACCTCATAGCCAAGAGCCTCCAAGACCTCAGGAACCTCATCTCCAGCACCTGGCACATAGCCAATCTTACCACCTGACATATCCCAATCCGCCTGAATCCAATCAATGGAAGCGACAGTGAAAAATGTAAGATTGGGGATATGCTTGTAGGTGATGCGATTTAAAGTTTGGTCAAAACTTCCCGACGAAGTCGTGTAAGTAGCCACTATCCTCCGCTTTCCGACTTGATCAGAAACAAACTCTACTTGATATCTTCGCTGCTTTCTTCCCACAAGGTCTTCAGACTCGAGGATTCGATATTCGTTGGGATTTAAGCCCGCAAAACTCAATTCTCCATCAACGATTTTATCTCTAAAATTGACAATAACCGTAACCGCTGGCCTTTTTTCATTGATTCCAAAAAGCACTTTCTTCGACAGTTCCAAGTCTATCGATGGAGTAATGATAAATGGCTGTTTTACCTCTCCATCTACGGGATCATTAAATTTATAGACTAAAGGCGTGCTAATTGTGAACAACTGCCCTTCAATCTCCAAATTCAATGTGGCTTGTATACTCGCATCATTAAATGGCTTTCCGATCATTTGCTGATCGTCAACCGGATACATGGGGCCATCTTCGTAATTTTCAAGCCAATAAGGCTGGGTAAATTCAAAACCTTCGGGAATGGTCAAATTAATATCCTGACGGAAAGGCTCATTTGATGAACTACCATCACCTTCTACCTCAACTTTTTCTCCCAAAACTTCCACGCCCAAAATATTGATGGCTGTATTTCCAGGTGAATTAACCACCAAGTCTGTACTGACTGATGCCCCGGGAAAGGCCACTTCCTGATTGGTGACAAATTCTATTTTTGATCCTATTACTTTTAAAACAATATCATCAATCGACTCTTTTTTCTCTTGAAGCCAGAGATCGCTTCCTTCCATTTGATTGATTTGCTCTCTGATTTTTAATAGAGCAGAAAGATTGTTCGCTGTAGAACGAAAGTCAAAATTTTGAATCAGATCGTTTATTAAAAGTTCTGTTGCTTTTCCATTTTCAAAATGATCCCATCTGTTTTTCACACCCTCAAAGGGACTTTGCTCAAACTTTTCTCCTGCAATAAATTGAATATGATCATTTGAAGCCCCAATGTAAGCAGTCGAACCAAAGCCTTGAGACTTATGCATGGTTCGGCTATTCGCTGCCATTTGATTGTAGGTTTGACCCAATACGGGATTGTATTCACCGGTGGGAAACTCATGATAAACCTCACCTTCCTGAGCTTCAAACTCTCCTCGAAAATTATAAGCATTCCAAAATATCCGCTTTGCTGACCAAGGCTTTACATACTCAAGCTGCTCAGGGAAAGCATTTGGGTCTCCAGATATTGCAAAAGCTTCTTCGGCTAAAATTGCTGAGGTGGTATGATGCCCGTGAGTTACACCAGGAATGGTATTGAATCGAGTAATGATAATATCTGGTTGAAACTTTCTAATCACCCATACCACATCTGAAAGAATCGTCTCTCTATCCCAGTTTTGGAGGGTTTCACTAGGATTCTTACTGTAGCCAAAATCCTTTGCTCGGGTAAAATACTGAACTCCCCCATCTGTCATTCTAGCTTGCAAAAGTTCTTGAGTCCTGATTTGACCCAAACCGATTCCTAGTTCTGGTCCAATGAGATTTTGCCCACCATCACCTCGAGTCAAACTCAAATAAGCTACTCGGGCTTTTGTCTCGTTAGCCAAATAAGCAATCAGCCGGGTATTTTCGTCATCCGGATGAGCTGCGACATAAAGCACTCGCTTGGTCTCTTCCAATTTCAGGAGCTCATGATACATCTCGGAGGAAGACAAGGACTGAGCGAACAATGGAAAATTAAGCCCTAAAAAAACCAATATAATCGGTAGAAAGAAACGTAGTTTTTTCATCTGTTTACTTTTTGACTTCAAATTGCCAGATAGTCCCGAAAGCTTTCGGGATGACGATTAACCCCGAAAAGTCGGGGCATATCCATATGTTTTTAATGATGATTTTAATCGTGCCGATTTCATGAATTTCTTTAAATCAAATTCCAAACTAGCATTAGCTATGGGGAATAAAAAACAAAATTTGATAGGTGGGACTGTTTTATTTTTTTCTTAAAAACCGATAACCCAGAGTAAATTCAAAAAAATCAGCTTTGATTCTATGTGCCTTGATTTGAACACCCATTTGTATATTTTCAGACACCAGATATCTAAGTCCCACACGTTCATAATAGACTGTAACTTCTTGGTTTTCGCGATTTCTATGAAGATAAAAACCTAACCCAACGGGAGCATAGAGCCTCTCAGTGAGTTTCCATTCCCAGGCTCCTGCTATTGCCACACTGGTTTGATCCCAAAATCCCACATTGGGATTACCTGAACGTTCTGACAGACCTGGAGCAAAAAAGACATCTAAGCCCACCCCATATCGATATTTGTAATTTTTGTCCCAAATATAGCTCAGATTAAACCCACCTCTGAAGTAGGTCTCCTTTCCGATATCGTAATTCTTAGAGCCGGTGTAAAGCATAAAATTCCAGTACCCTTTTTCGAAAAGAATGGGGCGGTCTCGTAGAAAAGCTTCTTCGGGTTTAACTTGGCTTGGCTGAAAATTATACCGAAGACCTATCGATACCGGAACTAAATTAATCCCAGCGTTGGGCTTTCGGGTAGAGCCATTTGAAAAGTGCTTTAACCCAACCATTGAAAAAAGCTGAAATCGATCGGAAAGTGTATAATTGGCTTTAGCACCAAAATGGATGTAGCTGTTTAATTCGGAGCCTATAAACTGGTTGATCGGGTTATCCAAAGAGTCGTATGGATTAAGATTGAAGCCCAAACCCAAATGAGCGAAATAGGAAAAATTAAATCTTTTATCCTGAGAAAAAGGTCTAAATGGCATATCAAAAAACCAATAGACTCCCATCGGTCTGCCGATTTCAGATTGATAGGGTAGTGTGGAAGATACCCCAATCCCGAAAATAGGGTTTCTGTATAGATCTCCCATAAAGGTTTTGTTTTGACGCCATCCAAAACGAAAATCAAAAGCAGTGTAGGAAACTAAATCAATCAACTCATCAGCCCAAGGATCCCCATTGCTGATGAAGGGACCCGATTCTACCGATAGCTCAATAATCTTATCATAGTTTTGTTGAGAAAAAGCATGAAAAGAAACCAGACTTAAGCTGAAATAAACAACAACTATCAGACAAGAATACCTCATATTCAAATACAGACTACTGAAAAAATAAGCTAGTCCCATAAAATAAAGAATTAACAACTAGTCAAATCAATGAAACGAATATAATGAAAACAAAAAAGCTGCCACTTGGCAGCTTTTTATAAAATTACGAAATTTCAAATTAACCTTCCATCCAGTTAGGACCGAGAAGTTCAATTAGTTTTTTGTTATATTCTTCAGCTTTCTCGTCATTTTTCAAGCGAGTGTGAATCTGGAAAAGAATTTCCATGATACCGGTATCCTCAGGCTTTACTTCAAGAGCACTTTCGAAGTAAGTCACCGCATCGGCATAATATTCATTTGCTTCTTTGCCCATAGAATCAGAACGCTTCTCCCACTCTTCATCAGATAGATTATTTAATTCACTAAGAATTTCTCTCGCTTTCTCAATTAACAGAGCGGCAGCATAGTAATTACCTTCAAAGAATTGTGGGTCAACCTCAACTGACTTTTTGTAGTCAGCTAGAGCGCCTTCCATATCACCTGCTTGCTCTTTGAGATATCCTGATCTCAGCAATAAAGCGGTATTGTTTGGATCTTTTTCAAGAGCTGATTTGATTTGAGCCATTGCTTCGTCCATTTTGTTTAGCTGAAGCAATAGTTGGATTTCATAGGTAGAAAGATCCTTATCTGAAGGATACTCCTCTTTTGCTCTAGTTACCATGGCATACGCAGCTTCAGGATCTTCGTCTTCGGTAGACAAAATCTGAATCAAAAAATAGTATGCATTAAGCTTATTGTATCCTTCGATATCAAGCAAAGTAGAGAAGTGTCTTTTTGCATCTTCAGTCCTTCCAAGATCATTTGCCAGGAATCCAGCATTATAGTGGATAGTGGTGTCTTTGGGATCAATTTCACCTGCCAAATTGAAAAACTCATAAGCCATTTCATAGTCTTCCACATTGTATTGCGTAATAGCCTTGTCAAATGCTACATTTTTCAATTTATTAATTGAATTAGGACGCAAATTCTCAGGAGCTCCTGGGATATCTTCTTCGAAAATATCTTTTCCTACACCTGAAGTTTTATCTCCATCGCCCATTTCGAAGGCTTTCATGAAAGACTCATAGGAGTTGTTACCTACTTGAAGATTCTCCATGGTATTAGAAGAATCAGTAGCGAACAATCCTAATTGAATTTGAGCTTTTAATAAAGTGGTCTCAGGAGCAGAACCAGTCTCTGGATCCTGAAGAGCTGTTTCTACTTCTGATAGAGCAGTGGCATAGTCTCCATTTTTTAGACTTTTTGTGGCTGAACGTACTACCTTTTTTTGTCCAAAGGCCAAGGTCGTTGCTCCGACCAAAACCATTGATAGAATTAGCTTTTTCATTCTTGGCGTTTATCTTATTTTGGTTGATTATTCTTTTGTTTCATTTGGATTCTCTTCAGAATTTGGGGCAATTTCTGAAGAATTTAGATTTTCTTCATCCTCTTCTTTCGAAATTTTTTCAACGGACGAAATCTCGTCTCCTTCAGAAATTTTGATCAATCTCACTCCCTGAGTGGCTCTTCCCATAATTCGAAGTCCATCCACTGAGATCCGGATCGTAATACCAGACTTATTGATAATCATCAAATCATCGGTATCGACAACTTGTTTAATTGCAACAAGCGCTCCGGTTTTTTCGGTGGTGTTCATGGCTTTCACACCTTTTCCACCTCGATTTGTGATGCGATATTCCTCAAGGAATGACCTTTTGCCGTATCCTTTTTCCGAAACTACAAGTAGAGTCGCATTTTCCTCAGATGCACATACCATGCCAACGACAAAGTCATTCACATCATTTAAGGTTATGGCTTTTACTCCTGTGGCTGTTCGACCCATTGGCCTTACTACAGACTCATGGAAGTGAATGGCACGACCTGATTTTGCAGCTATCACAATATGCTGATCACCGTTCGTCATGTCTACATTTACCAATTGATCATCCTCCCGAATGTTCAGTGCTATGATTCCATTGGTACGAGGTCTACTATATTGCTCCAGAGTAGTCTTCTTGATGATACCTTTTTTGGTCACCATGATCAAGAAGTGATTATTGATGTAATCTTGATCATTGAGGTCATTTACCTGAATAATTGCTCTAATCCGATCATCGGAAGCAATATTGATCAAGTTTTGGATAGGTCTTCCCTTCGAAGTCTTTCCGCCTTCAGGGATGGCATAGGTTTTCAACCAGAACAATTTACCCTGATCAGTGAAAATCAGCAGGTAATTGTGTGTAGAGGCAGTGAAAAGATACTCGGTGAAATCGTCCTCTTTGGTGCTGACTCCTCTTGAACCTACTCCTCCTCTACCCTGTGTTCTGTACTCGGTCAAGGCGGTTCGCTTGATGTATCCCTGATGAGAAACAGTGATTATCACTTCCTCATTTGGGATCATATCTTCATAGCTGAAATCTTCAGCATTATGCTCGATTTCTGTACGACGGTCATCACCATATCGATCTCGCATTTCGGTGAGTTCGGTTTTGATGATGTCCATTCGCTTATCTTCATTCGCAAGGATGTCCTTTAGCTCCTCAATCAATGCCATGATCTCCTGATATTCCTGAACGATCTTATCACGCTCCATACCAGTAAGACGCTGCAGACGCATGTCGAGAATGGCCCTCGCCTGAATCTCAGTCAATTCAAAACGCTCCATCAAGCCATTTCTAGCAGTCTCAGGATCTACTGAGTTACGGATTAGAGCAATTACTTCGTCCAAATTATCCAAAGCAATCAGATAACCCTGTAGAATATGAGCTCGTTTTTCGGCTTCCTTGAGTTCATATTCCGTTCTTCTCACCACCACTTCATGTCTGTGACTGACATAGTGTACGATGAGATCCTTCAGGTTAAGGGTTTGTGGCCTACCTTTTACAAGTGCTACATTATTGACTGAGAATGAGGTTTGTAGCTGTGTATGCTTATATAAGTTGTTTAGAACAACATTTGAAATCGCATCCCGCTTCAATTCATATACAATGCGCATCCCGGATCGGTCAGACTCATCCCGGATCGCAGAGATACCATCAATTTTTTTCTCATTGATCAAGGCTGCAGTTTTCTCTACCATGCTAGCCTTATTGACCATGTATGGAATCTCAGTGATGACAATCATCTCCCGGTTTCCATTATCCTTCGTTTCAATACTGGCTTTCCCTCTAACGACCACTCTACCACGGCCCGTTTCAAAAGCTGCTTTGACACCATTGTAACCGTAGATAATTCCTCCTGTAGGGAAATCAGGAGCGGTGATATACTCCATCAGTTCTGGGATGGTAATTTCTCTATTATCAATGTATGCGATAATACCATTGATTACCTCAGTCAGATTGTGCGGAGCCATGTTTGTGGCCATACCTACAGCAATTCCAGATGCACCATTCAAGAGCAATGCAGGGACCTTGGCAGGTAGCACCACAGGCTCTTTCAAAGAGTCATCAAAGTTGAACTGGAAATCGACAGTGTCTTTATTGATATCAACAAGAAGCTCTTCGGCTATTCTTTTAAGCCTGGCCTCTGTATATCGCATAGCCGCAGGGTTGTCACCATCGATGGATCCAAAGTTACCCTGACCATCTACCAATTGGTATCGAAGCGACCAAGGCTGCGCCATCCGAACCATCGTCTCGTAAACAGCAGAGTCACCGTGAGGGTGATATTTACCAAGCACCTCACCGACAATTCTAGCGGACTTTTTATAGGGTTTATTATGAAGAACTCCGAGCTCTTGCATTCCGTAAAGAATACGGCGATGAACTGGCTTCATTCCGTCTCGGACATCTGGCAACGCTCTTGAAACAATAACCGACATCGAATAATCGATGTAGGCACCACGCATTTCCTCCTCAATATTGATAGGAATAATATTCTCGTTTTCTCCTTGGGCCATATAATGCTAATTCACGGGATAAATTAAAGCTGCAAGATAGTAAAAAGGCCCTGCTTTTGAAAAGTTAATTCCAAAGTCAATCAGGTTGGATCAATCAATACCATTGACCTATTTTTCGATTTTGGAGATTAAATATGGAGCTACCTCTGTACTCGACTCCATTGTGCATGTGTTTCATCACCACTCCGCATCCTGCGATTTTGCATCGCTTGGTCCCTGGGATCCGAATTGCTAGCCCTGCTTGCATGCCATAGACACGTTGGTCAAGCTCCTGAAATTCAGAAAAATCGGAGGCAGAATAAGTAAAACTCCGAATATCCATGGAGCCTTTAATGAAAAGTTTGGTGTACTCTGAAAAATCTCTTTCCAGCCGGAGCCCAATTCCAAATGCAGGCTGATCTGCTACTGCTAATCGAGGGGTGTAATTTGGGTTTTGAGTCAAACTGGGATTGACAAAATTTTTGATATTTAAATTACCAAAGTCGGCCTCAGCGATCAATCGCCAAGGATAAATCTGCCGAACTCGCTGTCTAAGCTCAGATTGCATGTAAAGATTGGCAGATGCATATCTTCTATATCGCCATTGTAAATACTTTGCTCGACGATTAGCATCCCAAAGGACCAAACCCACCGTACCATAAAAGCGGGTGGCTTGGTAGCTTGCCCCTTCGAAAGGAAATTCAAAATTTCCGCCAACCATAGGTTTGATATTCCCCCACTCCATACCATATCCCCCTCCGATTGTAAGAAGATTGAATAAATTCACCCGCACTCCTGCATTTAAAACGGGAAAGACCCAATCTGAGCCCTTCATAGGCAATGGATTTTCTTCAGAAATATCGAGTGGCTCATCGAAATTTTGAAACTGGGTGAGCGGATACAAATCTGGATTTGGTGAGAAAAAATCGGTTGAAAACTGCTGATATCCAGCTCCTGTGGATATTTCCAGTGCAAACTGCTCCAATACGTTTCTAAAAGCGTTTCCTACTGCAGATTCACTTTTTGGGTTCTTGGCTTTACGGGTAATCCCAAAAATATCTTCTTCTTGGGCAAAGGCAGACCCAAAAACCAAAATTAGAAAGCATAGTAGTAGCGTCTTCTTTTGCATCATAAGGCAATAACGAATTGAATCAAAGTATGGTGTGAATATATAAAAAAAGCCTCCCAGAAGGAGGCTTTAAATCAATTATGAAATTGAATTATTTTCCGTCTTCAGCTGCTTCACCGTCCTCAGCAGGAGCTGCTGCAGCTTTCATTTCTTCGATCATTGTATCTAGTTTTTCTTTTACAGCCGGATCTTCTTTAATAGCTCCTAGTACTTTATTGTAAACAGAAACAGAGATTACATCGCTGTCAGTGATCAGGTTAGTCTTGTAGTCAACAACACTTTGCTGAAGACCGCTTTGAAAATCCAAAATAGCTTGGTAAGCGGCTTTTTCTTCGTCTGTGACATTTGCCTCAGCCATTTTCGCTTCATCTCCCCAAGCAGCTTTGATTTCATTGTATCGAGCACCGCCGTCAATCACCTCATTATTGAGAATCATATTACGAAGCTCTTCCGTTTTTTGCTCTACATACTGTGAAGTCATTACTTCTACAGTTGCATATTGTGTTAATTCCTCATCAGTCACGGGTCCTTCAGTTGCCTCTTGTCCGAAGGACATAAAAGCAACAAACGCTACAAAAAACGTAGAAAGCAGAGTCTTTTTAATCATGATTAGTCATTTGGTTAGTTACAAGCTTGCAAAAAAACAGTCAAGGATCAAAAAATCAAGGAAATCGTTGATATTTTAGAAATTTTATGACAAATGGTCAATTATCAAGCTCTTTTGAGCATAGCAATAGTTTCTTCCGGAGATTTTGAGTTGAAAACAAAACTACCGGCCACCAAAATATCAGCTCCTGCATCTTTTAGTTTTTGGGCATTATTTAAAGAAACTCCTCCATCTATCTCAATTTGGGTGTTACTCCCCTTTTGTATGATCAATTCCTTTAATTTACTCACCTTGGAGTAGGTGTTTTCTATAAATTTTTGTCCACCAAAACCAGGGTTGACAGACATCACACAAACCAAATCAATTAAATCTAAGGTATCAGTCAGTAATTCAACTGAGGTATGCGGGTTAATTGCTACCCCCGCTTTAGCACCAAGATCATGAATAGCCTGAAGAGTTCGATGTAGATGATCGCAGGCCTCGTAGTGCACTGATATGTTTGCAGCGCCGGCATTTCTAAAAGCCTCCAAGTATCGGTCTGGCTCTACAATCATCAAATGTACATCCAGTGGCTTTTTGGCATGAGTATGAATGGCTTCAGTCACAGGAAGTCCAAAGGAAATATTGGGAACGAAGACACCATCCATAATATCGACATGGATATAGTCTGCTTCCGAGTCATTGAGCATTTCTACGGCAGACTGAATATTTGCAAAATCAGCAGCTAGAATGGATGGGGCAATTTCTAAAGACATTGAAAAGGCTAATTTGATTAGAGGCGGATTAACTTTTGTTGTTTGATAAGCTTTCCGTCCTGCATTTGGATAATATACATACCGGGTCTGATTCCTTCTAGCTGCAACTCATAAGGGTCTTTTGCAGTATTGCGAAATAGACTCTGATTTTGAAGGGTTTTTCCATTGAGATCAATCAATGAAAACTCAGCTGATAAACTTGACCCAAAATAAATGGTCAACTTATTTCCTTCCATGGGATTTGGAAAGACTTTCCAAGGGATAATTTCACCATTTTCTTCTACTGAAAGAATTTCTCCGTAAAGAGCTTCTCGGAAGTTTGGAATTCCATACCCTAAAAGATTGTCTGGATTTTCATATTGAGAGGCGCTTCGAAGAAGATTTTCTATTAGTTCCGCCCGAGTCCATTCAGGCTTAGCCTGCCACAAACCAGCTGCTAAGGCCGTGATTTGTGGAGCAGAAAAAGAAGTCCCGTTAGCAAAACCCACGTTTCCATTACTTCTTAAAAGCGCTACTCCATTGCCAAAAGCTACCAAGTCCGGTTTGATCCTTCCATCACCTGTAGGGCCTCTAGAACTGAAATTTGAAACCTCCAGGCTTTGATTGACCGATCCAATAGCCAATACATTTGGAGAATCCGCGGGAGCAAGAATTGAAGGCTCAGAGGGACCATAGTTCCCGACGCTATTAACCACCAAGATTCCTTTGCTGGAAGCGATATTTGCGGCTTGAGTAATTACAGCAGTTTTCCCATCCAATTGTCCTGAACTGTAATTCATCTCCGGATCGTCAAAATCATAATAACCCAAGGAGCTATTGATAATATCCACTCCGATGGAATCCGCATATTCAGCAGCTCGAAGCCAGTTATACTCTTCAATCCTGTACTCGGTTGCTACCTCCTCAGTCATAGCCAAGAAGTATTCTGCCTCCGGAGCGCCGGCGATAAAACTTTCAGTTTCTATCGAGGCTATTAAAGAAAGGACATTCGTACCATGCTGATCATCAGTAAAGACATTTTGATTCCAAGGCCTGACAAAGTCTTTTTGCGCAACAAGTTGATTATTGCTTAGCAAATGAGATAAGGGACCGGAATTATCTGTGCCCGGGAAACCTGCATCAAAAACGGCAATTCGGATTCCTTGTCCTTTGAACCCTTCCTCATGCATAAAATCAATCCCCAGAAGGCTATTTTGAAAATCTGAAGGCAATTCTTGTGCTGCAAGGGTTCGCTCAGCTTTTCCTCCTGGAGGGCACACTTTCGCGGTTGCTGTGACCCGAATTCCTGGCCTGATACGGGCATTGGGATTCGGAATGTATCCTTTTCCGACCAACTCCACTTTTTCTACAAAAGGAAGCTCTGCTATTGACTTAGCTCCCTCCATATCTGTCACAATCAAGGAGGCATTAAGCCATTTTGATTGATAAAGAATGTAATGCGAACGCTGGTAAACTTCATCGATGTATCGCTGAGTTACAGGCAGATCAGTACTGTCTACAGCAACGCCTTCTTTCGCTCTTCGAAGCAAAGCCCGATCTGTCAAAAAATCTTGTGGCTGATCTAGATTTAAGCCATCCTGAGGCTTGTACTTATAAAAAACAGCATAGCGATCTTGTGCCTCCACCAAAAATGGTAAAAGCAAAAAAGTGACTACAAAGATTAAAAGTCTATTCATTACCGTAAGTTATTAATTTCATATTCAAAAATCTACCAGAATCTATTAGCAGTTCTCCAAGACAATCGTTTCGAGAACAATATGTGAACACTTCTGAATACCTTTCTGTTAAACCAACCTCCTTCTGAAAAACGTCATAACGGATATCCCGAAAGGTAATTAGATCATCTTCGTTTTCTTGTAGCACCCGGATTTGCTCAGCACTAGGCCCGGATGATTCCTGAATCAACTCAAATTCATCCTGCTCAGCACCCCGATATAAATTTCCATTCCAGGTCAATCCTTCTTTAGGCGGAAAGGCAAGGATGACAATTGGCTGGTTGTTAAGATTCATAACCAAATTATTATCCCTGTTTACCAGTGTATAGTCAACTTCTATCTGCCAGTTTATTTGATCAAGAGATCGTTCTCTTTGGACAATGAAAACCTGTTCGCCAGCATCATTGACGAATAAACTTCGTATACGATCCTTCAAAAAATATTGACTATCCTCGAAGTCATTCTCACCAAAATACGTTCGCTCTGACACTTCATAAACCCAGAAATTTCCAATAAGCAATGGAAAGTAATCCAAACCGAGATCAATTTGTGGGTTTTCTACCTCTCTTTCGCAGGAAAATAGAAATATAAATAGAAAAACAAATGGTAATTTTCTCATCATATTCAGAACCCTAAATTACTGGTTTTACTTCAATTTCATCCAAAATCAAATTTGAAAGGCAGAAATGAAAGCAAAACTCTCATCATTGGTTAACTTAGCCAAAAATTTTATTTAATGGCTCTTAGTACTTTCGTAAAGATCAGCGGCGTAACCAACTTAAGTGATGCAAGGTATTGCGCTGGAATGTTTGTAGATCTATTGGGTTTTGATTTACAAGAAACCTCAGATAAGTTCGTATCACCAACTCAATTTCAGGAGATATCAGGATGGGTTTCGGGTGTTGATTTTTGCGGGGAGTTTGGAAATGATTCTTTAGAAACCCTACAGGAGAAACTCAAAAAATACCCCGAGATTTCGTGGATTCAACACAATAAGTTGGAGACTTTACTTCAATTTGACTCTGAAAAATATCAATTGATCTTTCAGGCAGACCTCAGTGAAGTCAGGCATATTGAAGAAGAGCTTGCAGAAAAAATTTCTAATCAAAATCTTCACTTATTGCTTTCAGTTGATCAAACTGAATTGAACACTGATCAGAAGGAATCCATCAGAACTATTTCTAAAAACGCTGAAGTCATCCTAGCTGGAGGGATAAGTCCATTTAATGTAAAATCAACCGTTTCTGAATTGGATTTATTTGGGATTGCTCTTGAAGGAGGAGAAGAAATAAAGCCAGGGCTCAAAGATTTTGATACCCTGGCAGAGATTTTAGAGGAGTTGGAGTTGGATGACTGATAATTTTTATTCCCACAAATCAGAGAGATTGTAAGGGCTTTGGCCCTGAGTGAAAAAGGTCCCATCAACAAATCGGTGGCTGATTCCGATATCTCTCAGCTCCATCATATCGTGATCGTCGAGCTTAATATCAGCTGCTTTTAGGTTTTCGATTATCCGGGATTGGTTTACTGATTTTGGGATCACCACAATATTTCGTGCAATCGACCATGCGATCAGCACTTGTCCCTCAGAAACTCCATGCTTTTTAGCAATTTCCTTTACTACCGGATTTGAAAGTAATTTCGGATCATTTTTATGCTTTTCTGCTCTCGAATCAGGCGAGCCTAAAGGACTGTATGCCGTCAATAGGATGTGATTTTCCCTGCAAAACTGGACCAATTTTTCCTGAGGTAGAAATGGATGCATCTCGATTTGGTTCATTTCAGGTGAATCACCTCCCATATCTATAAGCTCTTGGAGTTTCCGGCTATTAAAATTGGATACACCAATATGCTTTGTTTTTCCAAGTGCTTTTTGTTCCTGCATAGCAGACCAAGTTTGAGTTAGCGGCACATCCTTGTAGGTAAAAAACTCTTCTCGCAACGTCGCAAAACCAACCCCATGCTTGAAAGCAATTGGCCAATGAACCAGGTATAAATCCAAGTGATCAAGTCCGAGGTCTTGAAGGGTTTTGTCCAAAGCAGGCCCTACATCTTCAAGTCTATGTGAGTCGTTCCATAATTTAGATGTGATAAATACCTCTGACCGGGTGACAATTTTATCAGCAATGGCATCTGCCAAACCCTCTCCAACTTCTTTCTCATTTCCATAAATAGCCGCACAATCAATATGTCGGTAACCGGCTTCGAGTGCCCAGTAAACCGCCTGACGTACTTCTCCCGGTTTGCTTTTCCAAGTACCAAGACCCAGAATAGGCATGGTATCTCCGTTTTTAAAAGTGACTTTTTGCATTTGATGTTGTTTGATGGAGTTCAAAATTTGAATAATTGTAATTTACTAAAAAAACGGAGGTCAATCGGTCCTTGTTTCCAGATATCTTTTGAATTGGTTCATTACCCAAAGATGAAAGCGTGCCTGTGTATTCAGATAAACTATCCAAGGAAGACGGGGAACAAACTCATGGATAGCGGAAAGAATATAGTCTCCGCCTAGAACACCTCTAAACTCCAACCATCCATAATCAAAGCGCTTCACTAGCCAGCCTCCCGTAATATAAAACAACTGGCGCTCTTGATCACTGCGATCCGGAATCATGGTAAGCTGAAGCATGGGTTTCTTTCCCCAAAGCAAATGAAACCCAATGTCTCCACGATCAGTCCTTTTTCCGTTGATTAGAAATTTGAAAAAGCTTGGCAACCATAAATTATATCGGTTTGCCACCCAGGCAGCAGAGTGCCCATTTTTATTTCTCATTCGTTGAATACTTCTCACCGTATTTTTCACTCCTTTTTTAGTAAAAAATTTTGGAAGATTGGGCCTTTGATCGGATTCTAAAGCTTCTTTGACAGACTCTTCATAGGAGATATACTGAAGCTCTTTTAAATCAAAAGCCCTTTGGGCATCAACTTTTAGGGTATGGACCAAGCTTTCTACCAAGGGAGATACCAACTGTGGCGGACTATCCCCAAATAAGCCAACCCAAAACTTGGATAGCCCCAGGGAAAAAACAGGAACTGAGAAAATAATCCGCTTTTTGCCCAAGGCTACCGCCGTTTTTGCAAGCATGGATTTATAGGTTAAAACTTCAGCTCCGCCGATATCTATAGCACGGTCATAAGCATCCTCATTGCTAATGCACGTATCAATGATCTGAAGTGTGTTTTTCAGGGAGATTGGCTGGGTCTCCGATTCAGTCCACTGCGGACACATCAATACAGGCAATCGAGTCACCAGATTTTTGATCATATCAAAACTGGAGCCTCCCGGCCCTACAATAATGGATGCCCGCAAGGCCGTAAGCGCAGCGGACCTAGAGCCTAATGTTTGCTCTACTTCGAGACGACTTCTTAAATGCCTCGATAAGGTACTTTCCGGTTCATCGGGTATCAAGCCTCCCAGATAAATGATTTGCTGCACTTGATTGATATCTGCAGCTCTGCTGAAATTATCCGCTAAAAGTAAGTCTGTATCTTCAAAGCTTCCTTGGTTGAGCCGTGTGGAAGCATTCATCGAGTGTACTAGATAAATTGCCACATCCACCCCTTTCAAGGCCTCCACCGTGGATGAAATCGAATACAGTTCTACTTGTCTCCATTCTACTTCCGGGTAAGGGTTCTTTTTTACTTCTCGACGGCTTAAACCGATGATTTTGTACTTGTGCTTGTATTTTTCGATAAACCAACTCCCAATGTAACCTCCTGCTCCTGCTATGGCGACGGTAATTCGAGTATCTGATTGGGAGCTGTCTTCTTGCATAAAAGTAGATTTGATTATAAAACTAATTCAAATCCAGTCTGTTTTCGATTTTTTTATTTCGATGCATATTCCTTGGCTAAGGTTGTCGTATGATACTTGCTAATAATATTCGGCACCTCCCAATCCGGCATAGTGCCATTTTGGTAGTATTCCAAAAACCGTTCGGTCACTTGGGCAAAATGGGCCTCATGTCCATTGTGATAGCGATCGGGAATAATCACCCGATATTCACCATTACTGGTTTCTTCCAAATCAATTCCGGAATAAGTGCTTTGAAGCGTGGTTTTGACGGCATTTTCCAAATCAGCCAAATTTTCTCCCAAAAGTTGGACATAGAGTTCCGGACGGTAATTCTGCTCTTTTCCCTGTCGGATGACCAAATTTGCCTTCGTCCCACGCATCATGCTAAAATGCGTATCCCCGGCCCCTTCCGGTGCCTGAAAATCCCAGATTACACTGACTTTGGCGTGGATTCCCTTGAGCGTGTAATTCATCTCCCCATTGGAATAGACCTCCAAAGACCCATTTTTGATGTCCTTTTGTAGAAAATCAGGAAACTCAGCTTTCCCGGTCACTTGCCGGAATTGCTCCAGGCTAAGCGGCGTAACCCATCTTTTGGCTGAAAGCATGGTCACATCCGTGGTATCAAGGCTTTGATTGGGAAAAGCTTCCCACTGAATCAGGTCCACCAAGTGGGTGGTCACATCCACGATTCCTTCACCCTCGATTTCCACATCAAAAAACCAATCAGGTCTGACCAAAGGAACTCCAGAAACATACTTGAAAAAGTGATGTACGGACTCTTTGGTAATCGCAGGGTTATCCGGACTTCCTTTCTCCAATTCCCCAAAAACTTCAGGGATTTGAGAAAGCTCTTTTTGAAGCAGGGTGGTGATCTCAAACCGCTCGGTCATGATATCATAAACCAGCAAATCCTTCTCCTTGGCAATGGCAAAAGCCTGCTTCAGCTTTTCAAATCCTTCGCGATTAATGACCAAAGGCTTGTCGGCATACACATGAATCCCATTTTGCACGGCTTCCAGGATATAGTCTATCTTTTTATCATTCTTACCGGCTACCATCATCACATTGCCCGACTTTTGGGAAATCATCTTTTTTAGGTAATCATCCCCTGCGTAAACTTCCAGATCCCATGCAGTGGGATTTTCTGATCTTGCATTGTAAGATTCCAATCGCTTCAAATGATCTTTCAACTCGTCTCCTGGAGGAGCAAATATGAAAACGGTTGAATCAACTCCCGGATACATGGTCTTATGAATCAAACCGGCATGAAAATGCCCGGGATCCAAAGTCATGATTCTTACATTTTGAGAAGTGGATTCTGCCATATTGTTTCCAGATTCATCGGAGCCACAAGCGCTGAACAAAAGGGCCGTAAAGGCCCAGATTGTATAATTTCTTAAATTCATCGATAAATTTTTGAATGAATAGATATCATAGAAAAGCAATCCAAATTGCCTTCAAAAGCATCCCAATTTCACTAAATTTTAGGTTTTTCATTAATTGATTCCTGACTTGCCAAAGCCGAGAATGAGTAGGGCATGAATTCCCGGACAAAAACCAAAATAAGCATGCTTCCAGCTTCTAGCTTCAAACTTCCTACCCTCTGAGAATTAAAGGGAGTTCAAAATTAGAAAAGGTTCAAAGATCAAGCGTTCACATAATCCGTTCCCCATGGTCTTCGCTGAGGTCGACTGAGGTGAGAATTGGCTTCCGGGTCATTGATGAATTCTTCTTTGACCGGGTCCCAAGCCAATTTTCTGCCCATTTTCATGGCAATATGGCTAATCAAACAAACTGAGCAGGCTCGGTGACCAATCTCCACAGGAGACAGCAATTCTGCTTTGCCTTGAATAGCGTCCAGCCAATTGCCATGATGCTCATCACTGCGGGTGAATCGAATTTCATTCTCACTAATTTGGGAGGCTAGGATTTTTGGGTCTGAAGCATCCAGGGCTTTTGAATTGTTGTTTTTGGCTACCGGATCGGAAGAGGAAGCCTGATAGTTGCCTCGAGAAACCCAAATCCATCCTTCTGTTCCCTCGTATCGAATTCCGTTTGGATAGCCTCCAGAAGTGAACATCATGACACCATTATCGTATTCGGCCTTGACCATAAAGT
>LJXT01000154.1 GCA_001314815.1 Algoriphagus marincola HL-49 | reverse complement strand
ATCCGCTTCTTTTTTGTAACGCTGAAGGGACTTTAGGGAAATGTCAAGATAATCTGACCACTCTTGATCAGAAAAAGGAGCGAGGTCCTTAATAGACATAAAAAGCGAGGTCGGAATCCCCATTCGAATCATATCCACAATAAGCATCCTGTCCGAAAAAAATCCACTCAATGGAATACCACGCATCGAAGGATAGGGGGAATATCCAGGAACACTAGTCATATACGTAGCCATCTCCTCTGCTACTATTCCTAACTTTTGTCGATCTGAATTGCTCATCTTTTAGAAATTTGTCTTTAATTTAACGACATTTTTCCAAAATTGATTCGATTCTAAGATTTTTTTTAGTGGATATCCAATAATTTAAATAAGCCGATTCTTCACCGCTTTCTGTACGGCTTCCATTTTATTATGGACTTGGAGTTTATTGTAAATATTCTCGATGTGTTTTCGAACCGTTTTGGGTGAGATAAAAAGATTTTCACCTATTTGATTGTAGCTGAGACCTTTAGCTGTTTGTTCTAAAATTTCTATTTCCCGTTTGGTAAGCGATATGTCTTCTTTTGGCTTATCAAAATTCGGTGGATTTCTTAGAAGCTTAAGCGTTTTCAAAGCTATACTCGGTGTCATCGCAGCTCCACCCTCCAAAGTATCCAAAATACCTTGATGCAAATCGGGTGGACTAACCTCTTTCAAAAAATATCCATGTGCACCGGCCTGAATCGCTCGAAAAATATGCTCGTCATTATCGAAGACCGTCAACATGATAATTTTTATATGTGGATAGCGCTTATTCACTTCCTCCACTGCCTTGATGCCATCCATTTTTGGCATTTCAATGTCCATCAGAATAACCTCGACGTTCGAATCCTCTTCTAATTTATCCAAAAGTTCTAGCCCATGCGAAGCGTGAAATTTTACTTCAACATCAGGGAAAAAATCTAGCTTATCCATCACTGCCTTCAGCAGAAAAGAATTATCCTCAGCTATTGCCAGTTTGATCTTCATTTGCTTTTGATTTTAGGTTACAGAAATACAGGTGCCCTTCCCTTGGAAAGATTCAATCTTGAAATCTCTCCCTATCCTTTTAGCACGGGTATTCATATTTCCAAGTCCATTACTGCTCATTTGATCAGAATATAGTCCTTTTCCATCATCTTTAATAGTCAACTTAAGCTGATTATCAGATGGTGAAAGGCTGACTTTAATATTTTGGGCAGCTGAATGTTTGATTGCATTATTGATTGCTTCTTGCGCGATACGATAATAGTTGATCCCTTCCAAAGAATTCAGCGCAGCCTGTTCATCCAACTTACTACTCACCTCTAAATCAAATTGGATCTGAGGGCAGGCTCGCTTTGCTTTTTGCAAAAGTTCAGCAATTCGCCCCTGAAGGTCTGCCACTGTCATTTGGTCCTTATTCATGGCCCAAATGGTATCCCGAAGTTCGTTGATCGTATCGCTTGTAAAATCTGAGATTTGATCCAATTTTTGAGCAAATACTTCTTGGGAAAGCTTTGCAAATTTCAAGTTTCTAAGACTTGAAATGATAAAAGTAAGTTGGGCTCCGATGTTATCATGAAGATCTGAAGATATTCTACGACGCTGCTCTTGGAGCTCCATTTGTATCTTTTGCTCCGAATAGATTTGCTGAAGTTTCGCCTCCTGCTCCAAGTGGCGAGTTTTTGTTTTTTGGCGGTAATAAATAAAAAAAGAAACTCCCAAAATCAATAAAAGTGCAATTAGAAGTAAAAGAAGCTGATTATTTTGATTTTTTACAATTAATTCGTTCTCCGCCAATGCAGCTCTGGATTCTGCCAACTGTTGTTCCTTTTCAGCCACTTCAAAGCGAGTTTGCAACTCACCCATCATTCGTACTCGATCCTCTTTGAAAATAGTATCTTTAAGGGCTGCATATTGTTCTAAAAAGCTCATTGCCTTACTTAAGTCACCCTTATTTTTATAGAACCTATATTCCTCAAATAAATAATCCCTTCGCTTCTCGGTGGATCGGCTGCGTCTTACATTCGCTTCGGCACTATCCAAGTATTGCCTAGCCTTTCCCCATTCATTGAGATTGTAGGCGATCGTCGCTAGATTAGTATAGTTGGTCGATAAATTATAAGGATCATTTCCCCTTTTTCCATTAATCTTTAAAGCAGTTTCAATCCATTTCTGTGCTTCTTGATACCTTCCTTGCTTCAGTAATGTATTCCCGATATTATTAAAGGTAAAATTAACGGACAGTGAATCGACTTCATCCAAGCCTTCTAATACTTGAAAATGGTAAAAAAGTGCACTATCTGGCTTGGACCAATCATCAAAATTAATGGCAATACTATTTAAGGCATAGGCTCGATAAAGGGGTTTTGCTTTGCCATATTTATTCAATATCCCCAAGGCCATTTTTCCATATCGCACTCCCTCTGCATAATTTTCCATATCATGGTAGGTGACTGCAATATCTAAGAAGTGATAAGCCATATAATTAGAATCTCCAGAATATTGGGCGTATTTGATTCCTTCCTGAGAAAATTCCAGTGCCTTTTCAAATTGCCCCAATGTCTGCTCTGCTCTAGTCAGTCGGATGTAGGCGATGGATATATAATTTGGATCTTCATCCGGATCAAGGTATTGAAGGCTTTTGAGGAAAAAAGATTGCCCCTTTGTATCCTCACCTTGCAGGTATTCATTTTCTCCTTGATAAAAGTAAAATAGGCCCGAATCTGCCTTGGTATAAATTAGTTTTTTAGCTTTTTCTAAAAAAAATACTCCTGAATCTGGCTGATCATAAATTTTATCCAATGTCTGCTTTAAGGATACCTCTTGAGCAGATACTTGTATAAAACAGAGAAAAAAAGCCAGTAAAAGGGTGATTCGCATGATATCAAAGCAGAACGAAATAAATATAAAAAAATGACCTTGAGCGACAAATCACTCAAGGTCATGGACTTAAAATTTTTTTTGGCGACTAGCCGTAAATCTCATCTAAAATCTGAGCGAGCCTGACACTTGCTGCAATCATTCGCTCCTCGGCGATATGATAATTTTGATACATGTACAAATAGCTGAGTCTGCGATCTTCGGGCAAATCGTATACAGCAGGCCGAAGACTGACAGCTTCCTTGAGCCAATCTTCCATAGTCGCCTCACGATAACTATCTTGCAGTTCAGGGGTAATTCTTCTAAAAAGTTCATCCCCAATTTCAGAGTAACTCATCCCCTGACGTTCAATCATCCCACTGTCCCAAAGTGCATGTAGATTGGTTGGCCTTCCGAAAAACTCGATCTTCACATCATTTCCTCCACGGTCTTCCCCTGTGCCTACATGTAAAGGCTGATGAATATCTTCCACCATGTGGATCAACATTTTAAGCTTTTCTGATTCTTCTTTTGGGCTCAATCCTCCAGCAATCAATTCGGCCTTCAAGCGCTGAATAGCTTCATATGCATCACCGGTACTTTCTTGAATCTCTGGGTTGTATTCACCTTCCTTACTTGTCAAGTAGTGCCAAGTCGTAGCATAATCATAGTTTCTATCCGAGCGAATTTCATCCATCCAGGTACCACTTCGCCCCAACGACATGGGGTAAAGCACCTTTTCAACTTTTTTGAGAGTGGACTTTTTCATCTGTCGCTCAGCCATATAGCCGATCAAATAGTGTCCTAATTGCCCCCAGGCAAATGCCTGAGAAGTCGCTAGCATCATTAGGCCTGCTAGAAACAGAGTTTTGTAAACCTTCATGTTTTTAAATTAAAGCTCGAAATTACGGTAGAGAATAGAATAATTAATTAAGCTAGGATTAAGCTTTTTCGAGTTCTGATATGGCTANNNAAGCCATTAGCCCAGCACCAATTTCCAAGGCATCCTCTTCGATATCAAAAGTCGGGGTATGAACTCCCGAAACAATTCCTTTAGCCTCATTCCGAGTGCCTAGGCGGTAAAAGCAGCCATCGATTTCCTGCGAATAGTATGCAAAATCCTCTGCCGCCATCCAAATATCCAAGTCCACGACATTTTCCTCACCCAAATACTCTTTTGCAGCATCAGTGGCTCGCGCAGTGAGCTCCGGGTCATTTTGTAGAAAGGGATAGCCTTTTCGAATTTCAAAGTCTAGCTCTCCACCCATACTTTCTACTAAGCCGTGTGCCAATTGAAGCATCTTTTTGTGAGCTGCTGCTCTCCATTCTTCATTCAGAGTTCGAAAAGTACCTTGAATTTTCACTTCATTCGGAATCACATTGGTAGCTCCAAGGGCTTCTACTCTTCCAAAAGACAACACAGAAGGTACTTTGGGACTTGAAGCCCGACTGATCACCTGCTGCATGGCCACAATCAAATGAGAAGCAATCAAGACCGGATCAATTAAGGTCTCTGGCATCGCTCCATGACCTCCCTTGCCTTTCACGGTCAGGTAGAGTTCATCTGCACTTGCCATATAGATGCCCTGTCGAAAACCCACTTTTCCGGCAGGAATAAATGGCATCACATGTTGACCGATGATTCCAGCTGGTCTGGGGTTTTCTAAAGCCCCATCTTTTATCATAAAAGAGGCACCACCGGGTGCAACTTCTTCCCCTGGCTGAAAAAGTAATTTTATTGTTCCTTCAAACTGATCTCGAACCTGATGCAAAATTTTGGCTGCTCCCAGCAAAGATGCAGTATGTGCATCATGACCACAGGCATGCATAACTCCCACTTTTTGGGATTTATAAGGAACTTCATTAGCCTCCACGATTGGAAGAGCATCCATATCGGCTCGTAGCGCAATAACCTTTTTTGTAGGGTTTTTCCCTTCGATCAAAGCTGTCCAACCAGTAGTTGCTTTCGATTCAATTCTATGAACACCAATTTCTTCCAGCTTTTGCTTAACAAAATTAGCTGTCTCAAACTCTTGGTAACTCAGTTCAGGATTGGCATGAAGATGTCTTCTGTTAGAAATCACTTCTTCTTTTAATTCCTGAGCTAGGCTTTTAATTTTCTCCTTCAGCATTATTGGTTTGACTTGGTAGGGTAAAATCTTTTCGTTGAATACGGTCTCTAACTATACGAGCTGTCGGAAATACAGATTTAATATCATACAAAAGCTTGAGAGCTTCGATCTTATGACCATATCTCCCCACTTTCACCAAATATCGGGGTTGCTCATATTGAATCTCAGGATTGATATCTGGCATCGCTTCGGTCAATTCTTCCTGGGTTTTGAAAGCAAGATCCCGATCAAGACCAGAATAAATCAAAATCCTGTATCCATTGAAATATGGCTCAGAGGTATTTCTCTCATATTTCTGACGCGCAAGCTCTTTAAGCTGCTCGTCAAAAGCCTGAGGTGACTCCGGAGCAGGTAGTGCCGGGAGTTGAGCCATTTCGGATTTGTAATCTGGATATTGGGGCAGTGTACCGCTTAAGTCTTCGCTGTAGTTTTCAAAATCGCCCGGTGAAGTCGTCAGACTCGAACCGGACTTACAGGCACCTGCCACTATTAACAATACAATTACCCAGAGTTTCCGCATGGCTTAATTATCTATGATTACACACTTACCTTCTTGGATATCCTGCTCTACACTTTTGAACTTCACGTCTTTCTTGGTAGAACCGTCGTTGTATTGAACCGTGATCCGGTCGTTTCTTCCGTAAGTTTTCTCTGACTTTCTCGGAGCAACTACCTGTGGGGCAGGTCTTCCTGCCGTGGCAGCTGCAGCAGCTGCACGATTAGCTCCCGGATTCAGAGTACTTCCTACTTCAGCTTTTGAAGCTTGCACTGCTGGTTCGGCGGCTCGCTGTGCTTGCGCCTGCTGTACTTGGGCTGGATCTTGCTTCGGAAGCTCCGCACGGGTCAAGAAGGAAATCATATCCTCATTCAACTTGCCAATGAAACGCTTAAACATCTCAAAAGCCTCAAACTTATAAATCAATAGCGGATCTTTTTGCTCATAAACGGCATTCTGAACGGACTGCTTCAAGTCATCCATGTCCCGAAGGTGCTCCTTCCAGTTTTGATCGATAATCGCCAAAGTCACATTTTTCTCCAAGGAACGAATAAGGTCCTGTCCTTCTGAAGCAAGCATTTTCTCCAAATTCGCTACTACGCCAATTTGCTTGATGCCATCCGAAATCGGAACCATGATGTCTTTGACAGTAGCTCCTCGTTCTTCATACACTCGACGAAGTACAGGAAGCGCCGCTTGAATAATGCGCTGATTTTTCTCTTGATAATTCTTGAATGCCGCCTCATAGAGTTCTTGTGTCAGCACGGCAGCATCTTTCGACTTCAGATCACTCTCAGAGATTTGATAATCCAAACCTAGGGAGGTGAAAATATTCATACGGAGGTTTTCGGCATCGTCCGTGGATTTTGCCACATCAATGATGCTTTCGGCCACATCATACATGATATTCAGAATATCTAACTCTAGACGCTCACCTTTCAAAGCGTTTCGACGGCGCTTATACACCACCTCACGCTGTGAGTTCATCACATCATCATACTCCAAAAGTCGCTTTCGTGTTCCGAAGTTATTCTCCTCTACCTTTCGCTGAGCACGTTCGATAGACTTGGTAATCATGCTGTGCTGAATCACTTCTCCCTCTTCTAAACCCATTCGGTCCATGAGTTTGGCAATTCGGTCTGACCCAAATAGTCGCATCAGTGAATCCTCCAAAGAGACAAAGAACTGAGAAGAACCCACATCTCCCTGACGTCCTGAACGACCTCTCAACTGTCTGTCAACACGTCTAGATTCATGGCGCTCGGTACCAATAATGGCCAAACCGCCCGCTTGACGTGATTCTGGAGTCAGTTTGATATCTGTTCCTCGACCCGCCATGTTGGTTGCGATGGTCACAGTGCCTGGTTTACCCGCCTCAGCGACGACATCTGCTTCCTTAGCATGTTGCTTCGCATTAAGGACCTGGTGTGGGATTTTTTTCAAAGTCAGCATTCGGCTGAGAACCTCGGATATTTCTACCGAAGTCGTACCCACCAATACTGGGCGACCTTGCTTGACCAATTCATTAATTTCGTCACCTACCGCATTAAATTTCTCCCTGACTGTCTTATACACTTTGTCTTGACGATCATCACGCTGAATGGGCCTATTGGTAGGAATAACTACTACGTCGAGTTTATAAATTTCCCAAAATTCACCAGCCTCCGTCTCAGCAGTACCAGTCATACCAGCAAGCTTGTGGTACATTCGGAAGTAGTTTTGAAGCGTAATGGTCGCATAGGTTTGCGTAGCGTCCTCTACTTTGACATTTTCCTTCGCCTCGATCGCTTGGTGAAGACCGTCTGAATAGCGTCGGCCCTCCATCACACGACCGGTTTGCTCATCGACGATTTTCACTTTTCCGTCGACGATAATGTATTCGGTATCACGCTCAAACATACAGTAAGCCTTCAAAAGCTGATTGACTGTATGAATTCGCTGTGCTTTCACACCATAGTCTTTAATGACCTCTTCTTTTCGAACAAGTTTCTCTTTCTCATCCAGACTTTCGTCTTTTTCCAGCTCTGCAATGACCACTCCGATATCCGGCATAATAAAGAAGTCGGCGTCTTCATTTTTCGTAGTCATCGTTTCGATTCCGCGGTCAGTCAGATCGACTACATTACTTTTTTCATCAATGGTGAAAAGTAATGGCTCATCCGCCTCAGGCATATTCCGCTTGTTGTCCTGCAGATAAAAGTTTTCGGTTTTCTGCAAAATCACACGAATTCCCGGCTCAGAGAGGTATTTGATCAAAGGCTTATATTTAGGCATTCCTCGATAGGCTCTAAAAAGCGCCAAACCACCTTCTTTGTCATTTCCTTCGGCAATTTGCTTTTTGGCAGTAGTCAAGAAGCCCTGAACCAACTTACGCTGCTCATCCACCAAAGTAGAAACCCGGGGCTTCATCTGATCAAATTCATGCACATCTCCTCTTGGAACTGGACCTGAGATAATCAGCGGTGTTCTCGCATCATCAATTAACACGGAGTCAACCTCATCGACCATGGCAAAGTGATGCTTACCTTGCACCAAATCACCTG
>LJXT01000007.1 GCA_001314815.1 Algoriphagus marincola HL-49 | reverse complement strand
CGAAGTCTCCGGGTTTAAATTATTGGCCATACTCGTTTCTTTCTGGAAAAAGCGGAGATGAAAAATAGATTCCCTCAGAAAATTTGATGCAAAAAAAAAGCGGCAAAAAGCCGCTTTCAAAATGTGGTTTAGTTTTATTATTTGTCGAAAGACTTTTTCAATTCTTCCATGTCTACGTTTTTGATGACAGGCTTCGCAGTCAGCTGCTTAATTTGAGCGACGCGTGTATTTTGACTCTGTCTTTTTCTTCGAAGTTTTCTTTTAAGAGTAGTAACTGCCATGACAATATATTTTAATGTGTTAGATCCGAATCGGACGGCAAAGGTAGAAAAACATTTCTTCAAAGCCTAAAACCCAAAAGGAAATAATTTGGGAATTCCTTGATTCTTCGGGTGTTTCCGTAATTTTTTGGGTAAATTTGGCTTTTCAATCACCAAAGAGTTCCATGCAGAAACCAACTTTGCCAAAAGGCACGCGAGATTTTGGCCCTGTTCAAATGGCCAAACGAAATTTTATTTTGGATACCATCAAGGAAACCTTCCGCCTATTCGGCTACGAACAATTGGAAACTCCTGCGATGGAAAATCTCAACACCCTGACAGGAAAGTATGGTGATGAAGGAGATCAGTTGATATTTAAAATCCTAAACAGCGGGGATTTTCTAAAAAAAGTAACTCCACAAGATTTTCAAGAGGGAGCATCTGCCACCTTATCAAAAGTGGCTGAAAAAGGCCTTCGATATGATTTGACGGTTCCGTTTGCCCGTTATGTGGTGATGAATCGGCATGAATTGACTTTTCCGTTCAAACGCTTTCAGATTCAGCCTGTTTGGAGAGCAGATAGGCCACAGAAGGGACGATACAGAGAGTTTTATCAGTGCGATGCCGATGTGATTGGAACTGACAGTCTGCTTTGCGAAGCGGAGATTATTTTGATGATTCGACGTGTCTTCGAAAAGTTGGGAATTCAGGACTACAGCATTAAGCTCAACAATCGAAAAGTGCTGACAGGAATCGCAGAGGTCATCGGTGAGGCTGGAAAAGAAGGACCGCTTTGTGTGGCGATCGATAAACTGGATAAAATTGGCCGTGAGAAAGTAGAGGAGGAGTTATTAGAAAGAGGTTTTGGTCCGGCCGCGATTCAAAAGCTTGCGCCCTTATTTGAAAGCAATGCAGAGAGTATCTCTGAAGTATTGATCTTCTTGGAGGACTTTCTTCAAGTGAGCGAGATTGGATTACAAGGGGTCAAAGAGCTTCAAGAGATGCTTCAGCTTCTAAATAGTCTTGGTGCAGATCAAGAGCATTTGGTATTGGATTTTCTTCTGGCAAGAGGGCTTTCCTACTACACAGGAGCTATTTTCGAAGTGAAAGCTCACGGAGTACAGATTGGTTCTGTGAGTGGAGGAGGACGTTACGATGATTTGACCGGGGTATTTGGAATGCCGAACATGTCAGGGGTAGGCTTTTCCTTTGGCGTTGACAGGATTTATGATGTCATGGAGGAATTGGGATTATTCCCGGATCAGACGCTGACAGGTTCTCAGATACTATTGGCACATTTCGATGAAAAGGCCTATGGATATGCCTTGGGAGTTTTGAGTAAGCTCCGAGCCCAAGGAATCCGGGCAGAAGTATACCCGGATCTGAACAAAATGAAGAAACAGCTCGACTACGCCAGTAAAAAAGGAATACCCTTCGTGGCGATTTGTGGTGACGATGAAATAAAAAATGAGACCATCGCTTTCAAAAATCTTGAAACTGGAGAGCAAGAATTCATGAAAGTGGAGGAGGCGATTAATCGATTGATCTAATTATTCCACTCGAAGGATGGAGCGAATAGGGATTGTAACTCCTCCTTTAAGAACCACAAAATCCGAACCAACAGCCCAGACGGTCGTATGGACTTCGTAAACTTGCTCGTCGATGGATCGAAAAGTCAATCGGACTTTCGTCTGAAGTAGATTGCCGAGAGTTTGTGAACGATGAAGGTCTGCCATTCTCAGTTTAATGGAAAGAACGTCCTGCTTGGCAAAATTGATCATGCTGACTTGCTCCTTTTCGATTTGTTCTATTGTTCTCATGATGGATAATTTGGTTACAAGTAATAGAAACAGAGAAAATTAGGCTAGGGTTACAGAAAATTTACTTATAGGTTATATAAAAATCATTTTTACAGAATAATATTCTGTATTTAGAAATAAAAAAGAATTTAAATAGAAGAACTATGTTTGATTTCATGAATATGATGAATAAGGTCAAGGAAGTACAGGCCAAGGTCAAAGAGGTACAGGGCCGATTGGTACACTTGACTGCCGAAGGAGAAGCAGGAGCAGGAATGGTAAAGGTGACCGTCAATGGAGATCGTAAAGTGGTCAAGATCGATATGGATGAATCATTGATTACTCCTCAGGACAAAGAGATGCTGAGTGATTTGATAGTAGCAGCTACCAACATCGCCATGGAGCAAATCGAAGGTAAAATCAAGGAAGAGATGAAATCGGCCACAGAAGGAATGATGCCAAATATTCCTGGAATGGACTTGGGAGGAATGTTTCGATGAAACTTTGCGCCATTGTAATCCTCAACTACAATGGAGCTGAGATGCTCAAGCGATTCCTGCCGGGAGTCGTGGAGAATTCTACTTTTGATCTGTGGGTCATTGACAATGCCAGTCAGGACGACTCGGTTGCCATCCTTGAGCAGGAATTTCCACAGATTTCGGTAATACGCCTTAGTCATAACTTTGGCTATGCCGGGGGATACAATCAGGGCCTGGAGCAGCTGAAAGGTGACTACCAATATTATATTTTGCTCAATTCGGACGTGGAAGTTACTTTCCACTGGGATCAAGATTTAGTCCAATTTTTGGAGACCAATCGGCAGTTTGTCGCTGCCCAACCAAAAATTCTATCGGCGAAGGACAAGAGGCTTTTCGACTATGCCGGCGCAGGGGGTGGCTTTTTAGACCATCTTTTTTACCCGTACTGCAGAGGTAGGATTTGGAACGAGATAGAAACAGATCAAGGTCAGTATGACGATGATTTGGAGGTTGACTGGACCTCGGGAGCCTGTTTTGTGATCAAAAGTGATTTATTTCATCAATTCCAGGGCTTTGATGAGCATTTTTTTGCGCACATGGAAGAAATAGACCTTTGTCTTCGCATGCGGCAGGAAGGCTTTAGAATGGGGTATACCGGAAAAGTAGCAGTATATCACTTGGGAGGGGCGACTCTTGATAGAAGTAGTCCGCGAAAGTTGGAATTGAATATCAGAAATAACCTGGCCATGATCTACAAAAACGAAAGCAGATCAAGATTCTGGTGGATTTTTGGACAAAAGGGCATTTTAGAAGGAATTGCTGCTCTTGGTTATTTGCTAAAAGGTCAAAGAGATTCTGCTCACGCAGTTTGGAAAGGGTACTCTGGATTTTTTAAAATGAAGAATGAATTCCTCCAAAGAAGTGCTATAAAAAAAGCCCCATTCCTGGGGCCTTCTAAGTATGTTTTTCTGGATTTCTTTTTCAGAGGAAAAAAGAAATTCTCTGACCTTTAATCAAAAAGAACCGGGTTATTCATTTTTCTGAAGTACTTTCGAATCTTCATCATCATGGCCATCGACACGTAGATAATGATCGGTGAACCCATAGTGACGAAGGATGAATAAATAAAGAAGAGTCTGATACTATCAATGGGAAAATTGAGTTTTTCACCCAATCGAGAGCAAACTCCAAATGCTCTTTCTTCGAAAAACAATTTTAATTTTTCCATTTTTGTATTGGTTTAGTATTCGAATGTAAAAAAAATATTTAGGAACTATAAAGCAAAATGCCTGCCCGATTGTTTCAAAACTGCAAAAAAATCATCTTTCTCCTGTTTTTTTTCTTAGGGTGGTCAGCGTCTGCTCAAGAATATCGATTTATCAAAGAAGTAAATCTGAGTCCAGCCAAACTGGAATATTTTCGCGATTCGGTGCGGTTTCAAATTGAGGGTAGTATACCGATAGAATCCGTAGTCACCCCCCGAAATCCCAGGCTGAATCTTTCCCTCAAAGCAGCTGGGAATATTTTAGAGTTAGGCGAAATTTCCCTCGAAAAGAATCTTTCGGACTATACTTACAGCGAATCTTATCGATTTGCTTATGAGCCCTGGATGCAGGAAAGTCTTTTAGAGTTATCATTTTTTCAGGGGAAAAAGCAACAGCTTGAACCATATGAAAAACGGGTTTTGGCAAAAGGAATTATTACTACTCCATTTTTAGCAAAAATCGGACGGTTTGCCCCAAGTGAAGGGATTCAAGATGTTGGATTATTTATTCCTGGAGGAATCGTGGATCGTGGAAATGACCAAACGATGACATACCGTATTCAGTTTCGGCCGGGATCTTCAGATTTTGAGGCCACACCTGCAAATGATGCTCAGCTAACCCTGCTGCGTAAATTTGTGACAGAGAACCCTGACATAACATCCATTAAAATCACGGGAATTCAGTCGCCAGAAAACCAGGAAGGCAAATCAAGCCGACTGGGAATGAAACGAGCGGAAGCTGTGAAGTCCGTGATTTTGAGTAAGAACATCATTTTGAGTGAATCTTTGATAGCTTTGGAAGCTAGGTGGAACGATTGGTTTGACTTTAGAATATTATTGAGGGATTACGAACAAGTTTCAACCTCCGTCAAAGATCAGTTGTATGGTATTTTGATGAATGGAGAGGATTACTTGACTCAGCTGGAAAGCCTCAAAAGAGTCAGGGGATTTGATCAAGTATCGAGGCAACTGTATCCTAAACTCCGGGCTGTCAACATAGAAGTGAGAGCCAAGCCCGGCAAGGGTATAGGTATGCAGAAGATGGCAATTCTGGAAAAAGAGTTGAAAGGAAATTCGTCGGTCAGCAAGTTGAGCTTTGTGGATTGGGCCACGGCAGCGGAATCCTCTCCTAGATTGAAGGAGAAGACTGAAATTTATGTTAAAATGACCGAGCTATTTCGATCGGTTATGCCTTACAATAATCTGGCGGTAGTAAAAATGCGGGAAGCCCAGCGGACATTTGACGAAGACCTCAAGGAGAATCTTTGGACAGAGGCGGAATGGCTTCTCAACCAAGCTATTCGATTGGAGCCCAATGGGTATTCGCTACATAACAAAGGTCAAATAGCTGCCTTGAGGGGAGATTTTTGGGAGGCTTATAAGTTACTTTCCGAGGCATCAACGCTGACTAGGAATCAGGATTTCTTAAAAGGGAATGAAGCCTTGCGTGGAGCCTTGGATATCATTCGGGGAGATTATAAGCTTGCTACTTTGCGATTTGATTATTCTTTTGACAATGCAAAAGACCTTTTCAATAAAGGATTAGCCTTCTTTCTTGCCGGGGATTATGCTCAGTCCTCGATCGCCTTTGAGGAATCTGTGATTCAGAATAGATCTTTTGGGTATGGATACTATGGATTGGCGCTGCTAGCCGTAAATGCTGGTCAAAAGGAAGTGGCCTTGATTCAGTTGCAGCGGGCAGTTTCACTTAATGAAGAGCTCTATCGATGGATGTTATACGATCCAAGCTTTGAGGAAATCCGAGAAATGGATGATTTTTTTGATTCAAGTGAAAAAACCCAATCTTACAAAAATTCATACTGACGGACTTCGGTTTTTTAAAAAATTGATGCCTTTTTTTGTGAAAGGCACTGTTTTTCACTGAAATACTGAAAGAAGCACGTCCATTTTTTAAAAATTGACAAATTAGGTTTCGTGTGGATAAAAATTTTCGATAGAATATTTAGCAAAAGAAATTTGAATTTTGTTTTAGATTCTTTAACATTGATAATTAAGAACAGTCTTAAATCCTAATATTAGCCTATGGAAATTAAAACTTAGAAAGAAAATTACCCAATGCATCGAATGATGCGCTCAAACCTTCAGGCTTTAAGCCTATTTGCAGGTATTCGTACCACGGTATAGCGGCAATAGACCTTCCAGAGTATTCGGAAATTATCTATTGCAATTATTTTAAGAATAATCGCAAACGATTGCACAATCAATTAACAAACAAGTTATTGAGATTAATCTTGTTACCCAATCTATCTATGTTTATGAAAAATGTTTACAAAAGCCTGAGTGCACTACTTGTGCTCTTGGTATTAGCCAGTTCCGCGGCGATGGCGCAGCGGGTCGTAACTGGTACAGTGCTAGACGAATTTGATGTGGGCTTGCCTGGTGTTTCTGTTTTAGTAAAAGGAACCACCACGGGAACTGCCACAGACATTGACGGGAAGTTTTCCCTCAATGTACCCAATGACCAAGCGGTCTTGGTTTTTTCTTTTATCGGTTATGGTGCCGTTGAGCAAGTAGTCGGAAACCGTAGTGTTATCGACGTCAAATTGACACCGGATGAGCAAACTTTGACCGAGTTGGTTGTAACCGGCTATACGATTGATAGCCGAAGAGAAACGACTGGTGCGATTGCCACAGTAGATCCCAAGGATCTGACGGTAATTCCTACTGGTAATGTGGAGCAGACACTTCAGGGTCGTGTTTCCGGTGTGACCGTCATTACTAACGGACAGCCTGGAACAACATCCATCATTCGTGTACGTGGTTTTGGTGCCTTCGGTGGTAATGAGCCCTTGTACATTGTGGATGGTGTACCTGTAGGGTCAACAGACTTCTTGAACCCTGATGACATTGAATCCACTACGGTTTTGAAAGATGCTGCAGCTGCTTCCATCTATGGTGCGCGTGCGGCTAACGGTGTCATCATTTATACTACCAAGCGTGGTAGAAGAGGTGATCAAAAGCTCAGAGTAGATTACAATGGTATGTTTGGTTTCACCTCTCCTGGTCAAGGTTTGGATATGATGAATCCAGCTGATTTTGCAGAGTACACTTGGCTTGCTGAAACGAATCAAGCCGCAATTGATGGCCGGACTCCAAATTATGAGCATCCTCAGTTTGGAACGGGATCTACTCCTGTGCTACCATATTATATCAATGTTGGCGGTCAAGCCGGCGTTGCGGGTCCTTTTACCCCTGCTCAAATTGAAGAGCAACGTGCGCTATATAATGTAGATCCTACCAAAGGACCTGTTCATCAGTTAGTAAGAGCAGCGACAGGAGAAGGAACGGATTGGTATGATGCCATCACTCAAAATGCACCGATTAATAGACATTCTATTGGTTTAAGTGGAGGTTCTGAAACTAGCCGATTCTTCTTGGGTCTTGGTATTCAGGATCAGGCAGGAATTGTAATTGAAAATAATTTCCGGAGAATTTCCTTCAGAGCAAACTCCGAGTTTGATGTTACCAAGAAACTACGGATTGGTGAAAACTTCCAAGCTACCTACCGACAAGTACTTGGTCAAGCGGGTGATGCTGGTGGACGAGGTATTGCTGATGATGAAAACTCTATTTTGGGTGCTTTTCGTATGCCATCGATCATACCAGTATATGATGAGTTTGGAGGATATGCAGGAACAGCGGCGAGAGGTTTTAACAATCCCCGTAACCCGGTTGCAGAAAGAGAAGGTCTGAGAGATAACAGAAACTTCAATGCGAATGTATTTGGTAATGTTTATGCTGAGTATGACATCCTAGATGATTTGAGGTTTAGAACATCGATTGGTGGTCAGTATAACAACTATTACTTTTGGGGATACTCCAGATTACAATATGAAAACTCTGAGAATAACTCGGCATTCGGATATAACGAGGGATCAGGTTTCGTATTTGGCTGGACATTCACCAACACCCTATCCTGGAAGCGTACTTTTGATAAGCATGCATTTGATGTAATTGTAGGTCAGGAAGCTTTGAATACAGGAGCAGGTAGAAATATTTCTGCATCAGGTCAGAATCCATTCTCTCAAGATCCTGACTTTATCAACATTTCCAACCTTCCAGTTTCATCTCGTATCGTAAATTCAGACTTATTTAGAGGAGTTAATTTCAATTCTTATTTCGGTCGTGTGAATTACACATTCGATGATAAATACTTATTCAGTGCTGTGGTGAGACGTGACGGTTCTTCTCGATTTGGAGAGAACGCCCGATATGGAGTATTCCCTGCATTCTCTGCAGCTTGGAGAATTTCATCCGAGGACTTCCTTTCCAGTGCAACTTGGATCGATGATTTGAAAATCCGAGGTGGTTGGGGTCAAATGGGTAACTCCAATAACGTAGATCCCAACAATCAGTTTTCACTATTTGGCGGTACTGTAGGAGCATCTTCCTACGATATTACAGGATCGAATTCTTCTGCACAGATTGGTTTCAGAAGAACCCGTATTGGTAACCCAAATGCACAGTGGGAAACAGCTGTGACCCAAAACGTGGGTTTTGATGGTACATTCTTCAATGGAAGACTAGATGTAATCTTTGACTGGTGGAGAAAAGACACCCGTGACTTGCTTTTCCAAGTTCCAATTCCTCTTACAGCAGGTAGCAATGCCGCACCACCATCTGTAAACATCGGTGAAATGTTGAATAGAGGTCTAGACCTTTTAGTAACTACTAGAGGTAACCTTTCTTCTGCTTTGACATATGAATTGACTGTAACCGGATCAACCTTGAAGAACGAGATCGTATCTCTTGCACCGGGACTTGATTTCATTACTTCAATCAACCCATCATTCCGTGGTATCCAGCCCATTCGTAATCAAGTTGGACAGTCACTTTCTGCATTCTTCGGATACAAGCAGATTGGTTTGTTCCAAAGTGAAGAAGATGTAGCTTCTCATGCTACTCAAGTTGGTGC
Organism: Algoriphagus marincola HL-49; assembly: GCA_001314815.1. Lineage (GTDB taxonomy): Bacteria > Bacteroidota > Bacteroidia > Cytophagales > Cyclobacteriaceae > Algoriphagus > Algoriphagus marincola_A. The sequence continues at coordinate 48,736 of LJXT01000007.1, read as the reverse complement.
AGCTCCAGGTCGATTGAAGTTTGAAGACATCAATGGTGATGGAGTGATCGATCCAGATGATCGTACTTTCTTAGGTTCTCCCGTTCCTGATTTCACAGGTGGTGTTAACTTCTCTGTGGGATACAAAGGATTCGATTTGGCTGCTTACTTCTATACCTCTATTGGAAACGAAGTATGGAATCAATCTAGATGGTTTACTGACTTCTTTCAGACTTTCGAGGGAGCTGCTATTTCGGAGCGTTTGAAGAATTCCTGGTCACCTCAGAATCCTAATGGAACTGTTCCGATTGTAGAAAGAACAACTAACTTCTCTACTTCAGAGCAAGCAAATTCTTATTACATGGAAGATGGTTCTTTTTTGAGACTTCAGAACGTGACTTTCGGTTATACGCTTCCTCCTAATCTTCTTGAGAAGTGGAATCTGCAAAGATTACGTGTATTCGCCGCTGCAAACAACCTTTTCACCATTACAGGATATGAAGGTCTTGATCCAGCAGTAGGTGGTGCAGCTGATACCAATTTTGGTATCGATGTGGGTAACTATCCTGTTACCAGGGGATACACTTTCGGTCTGAACCTCAGCTTTTAAGCGTAACAAATCCATATGAATCGAGTTATAGAAATTATAATAGATTAACAAATGAAAAATTTCAAATTAAAAATCGGAGCCCTATCATTATCAGCAATGATGATGGTAGCAGTGAGTTGTAGCGACGAGTTCCTCGAGGTACCGCCTACAGGTCTGCTTGCGGAAGCCCAACTGTCATCTTTGTCAGGTATTGAAGCTTCTCTTATTGCAGCCTATTCGCAGGTAAACGGTCGAGGCAATCGTCTGGGTTCTCCATCCAATTGGGTATGGGGAAGTATCAGAGGGGGAGAGGCTAATAAAGGAACTGATCCTGGAGATTTTGCGACAATAAACCCTATTCAGCGTTTTGAAAACAATTCTGCTTCCGGTGAAATGGGATCAAAGTGGAATGTTGCTTATGAGGGTATTGCGCGCGCCAACAATGTTTTGAGGTTATTGCTAAATCCCGGTCCGGATGTGACTGATGAGGATGTGGTAAGGCTTTCAGCGCAAGCACGTTTCTTAAGAGCACACTTTTACTTTGAGTTGAAGCGTGACTATGGAAATACTCCTTATGTAGATGAGAATATTGATTATGGATCTGGTCTCGAAGAGGTAAGCAACAATCAGGATTTGTATCCTTTCATAGAAGCTGACCTTCAGTATGCAGTCGATAATTTGCCTCCTACGCAAGGTCAAGTGGGTCGTGTCAACTCCTGGGCTGCCAAAGCATATCTTGCTAAGGTATATATGTACCAAGACAAGTTCTCACAAGCAAAAACATTATTTGACGATGTAATTGCCAATGGGGTGACTTCAAATGGATTGAAGTATGACTTGGTGCCTTATTACGATGACATGTTCCGTGGTGCCAATGACAACCATCAGGAATCTGTTTGGGCTTATCAAGCTGCTGCGGGTACAGGTTCGGTTTTGAATGCAAATCCAGAGTTTGACTTGAACTTTCCTTACAATACAGGACCTGCAGGACCGGGTAACTGTTGTGGGTTTTTCCAGCCTAGCTTTACGTTTGTAAATGCTTTTAGAACCGACGCAAATGGTCTTCCGCTTTTGGACAAATCATACAATGATCCTTCCAATAGAGTGAAAAACGATCAAGGTCTCCAGTCAGCCGATCCATTTACACCAGACGATGGAAATTTGGATCCCCGTTTGGATCACACCGTTGGACGTAGAGGTATTCCATATTTGGATTGGCAAGATCATCCAGGTACTGCCTGGATTCGTAACCAGCCAAACGGCGGCCCTTACTCTCCTAAAAAGTACGTATACGCTCGCTCTGAGCAGGGATCTTTCCAGGATAACTCTTCATGGACTCCAGGTTATACAGGTATTAACTTCATGATTATACGATTTGCTGATGTTTTATTGATGTCGGCAGAAGCAGATATTGAGGCTGGCGAGCTTGAAAGTGCCCGTGCTAAGGTAAATCGTGTACGTGAAAGAGCCATTAATTCTGAACTATTGAGAGAAGATGGTACTCCTGCCGCTAACTATGTGATTTCTACTTATGATCAGCCTTGGACAGATGCCAATGTGGCCAGAACAGCTGTTCGTATGGAAAGAATGCTAGAGCTAGGTATGGAAGGTCATAGATTCTATGATCTTGTGAGATGGAATACTGTACAAGAAGAGCTAGACTTCTACTTTGCACTTGATGGAACTATCCTGACAGGTGCTTTGGGTGGTGCTAAATTTACCGAGCCTTACAAATTAGTACCAATTCCGCAAGATCAAATTGACTTGGTAGGATCCGATATTTTGATTCAAAATCCTGGATTCTAATCAACCATTTAATTAAATTAAAAGAGGCCTTAGTGGCCTCTTTTTTTTTCTTTTTTTGAAAGGGATATTTTTCAAACCATTGGTAAAATTGTAATTTCAAATTATCAAAATACCCGCTAAACCCTATGAAAATCACCCAGTATTTACTTCTGATTTTGTCTTTTCACCTCTTGGTTTCTTGTCAAAAATCAGATACACTTTTTGAATTAAAACCAACTTCTCAAACTGGTATTGATTTCAATAACGAAATCATAGAAACCGATTCCTTCAATATTCTGACGGATGAATATATTTTCAATGGGGGAGGTGTCGCAGCTGCGGATTTTGATCAGGATGGCTTGGTTGACTTGTTTTTTACCGGGAATCAGGTCCCTAATAAACTTTACTTAAATCAAGGTGATTTTAAGTTTGAAGATGTGTCGGAGGAGGCTGGAATCCAAGCGTCTGATAAATGGTGTACCGGTGTCACGGTTGTAGATATCAATAAGGATGGCTGGATGGATATCTATGTGGTGGCAGCCATGAAAACGGGAGATGGAGAGCGAAATAATTTGTTGTTCGTCAATCAGGGGAAAGATGAGCAGGGTAATATCTCTTTCGTCGAAAAAGCAGATGAATACGGGATAGCAGATCCAGGAAACGGGATGGGAGCAGCCTTTGTGGATTACGATTTGGATGGGGATTTAGATTTATACGTACTTAATAACGAGCAAAGTAAAATTGTCCCATCCAACTATCGAGAAAAAATCACGGATGGATCAGCTATCAATAATGATGCTTTTTATAGAAACAATGGAGACGGAACATTTACGAATGTCACTATTGAAGCGGGGATTACAATCGAAGGCTTTGGTTTAGGATTGTTGATTTCGGACTTGAATAATGATGGGTGGCCTGATATTCACGTTTCCAATGATTATGTCACAAATGATATTCTATACATCAATAATCAAGACGGCACTTTTTCCAATCAGATATCCCAAAAGCTCAAGCACCAAAGTCAATTTTCTATGGGCTCTGATATTGCGGATTTCAATAATGACATGATGCCGGATATCATCACCTTGGATATGTTGGGTGAGGATAACTATAGAAAGAAAACTACTATCGGCAAGAACTCCTATCAGGTCTACATCAGTAATGAACAATGGGGCTATGAGTATCAGCATGTACGAAACATGTTGCATATGAACAATGGTCCGGAAGCTCCATTTAGTGAAATAGGAATGCTCGCAGGTATGTATCAAACTGATTGGTCATGGTCTCCACTTTTTGGAGATGTCGATCATGATGGATGGAGAGACCTTTTGGTTACGAATGGATTTCCACGAGATATTACTGATAAGGACTTTGCCAATTACAGGGCAGACGTAGGAAGTATTGCCACGGTAAGACAGCTTTTGGATTCTATTCCCATTGTCAAAATCCCAAATTACGCATTTAAGAATAAAGGGGACTTGACGTTCCAAGATAGCGGGGAGGAGTGGGGCTTGGATAGACCTTCATTTTCCAATGGAGCAGTACTCGTTGATTTGGATAATGATGGGGACTTGGATTATGTGATCAATAATATTAATGATGCAGCCTTTGTCTTCGAAAATCATCTCGAGAAACGTGAAAAAAAAGGAGCTTTCCTTAGAATTGATCTTGCTGGACCTCCAGCCAATCCGCAAGGGCTTGGGGCTAAAGTTGTATTGACTTTGAATGATGGGAGCCGATTATTTCAGGAGCAGCAGCTTGTCAGAGGCTACATGTCCACCTTGGAGCCTACCATGCATTTTGGGATTGCTCCCGGCAAAACGGTTGAAAGCCTTTTGATTATTTGGCCGGACGGAAAGGAGAACCAATTCGAAAATCCAGAACTGAATTCTACCCTTAAGGCCGCCTACTCAGAAGCAAATCAAGGAAAAAATACCTTGGCAATTCTGGATCTTGGTAGCTCTGAGCAGCTATTTGAGGACGTTGCTGAGGAGGTCGGCCTAGAGTTTTTGCATGAAGAACAGGACAAAATCGATTATAACGTACAGCGAACTTTACCTCATAAATTGACCCAATTTGGGCCGGCATTGGCTGTAGGGGATATCAATGGCGATCAAATGGAAGACTTGGTCATTGGTTCCTCTTCAGGGTTTATGCCTCAAGTGTTTTTTCAAAATGCGGACGGCACATTTAATCAGAGACAGTTATTGGATGACAATTCAGCCAATTTTGAGGAGATGGGTATCTTGCTTTTTGATGTTGATAATGATGGTGACTTGGATATGTATTTGGTGGGAGGGAGCAATGAGTTTTTGCCTAATTCCCAAGAATACAATGATCGCTTGTATCTGAATGATGGGAGTGGGAATTTTCTGAAAGATGAGAGTTTTAATCAAGTAAAAGCCAGCGGAAGTGTAGTAAGAGCTGCTGATTTTAATCAGGATGGTTTTCTGGATCTTTTCGTTGGAGGAAGAACTCCTTTTGCACAATACCCCTATCCTGAGAAGAGTTTTCTTTTGATAAATGAAAATGGAAGTCTAAAAGATAAAACCGAGGAATTGGCTCCTGAGCTTCAGAAAATCGGGATGATAACCGATGCCATTTGGTCAGATGTAGATTTGGATGGGGATTTGGATTTAGTAGTAGTGGGGGAATTGATGGCCATTCAGATATTTCAAAATGATTCTGGAAAACTGAGTCCCATGAAAGAAACTGGCCTGCAGCAGTACCTTGGATGGTGGAATTCTATCGCTGCTGGAGACTTTGATCAAGATGGAGATGTGGACTTTATAGTTGGGAATTTAGGAGCCAATAATCACTATCACCCTACAGCTGAAATGCCTTATAAAGTTTATGCCAAAGATTTTGATAAAAATGGGAGTGTAGATCCAGTAGTTTTTTCTTGGTATAAGGACCGGGCAGGGAATTTCAATTCATTTCCAAGCCATTTCTGGGATGATTTGTATGGGCAGAGTACGCTTTTTAGAAGGAAGTTTGAGCGATATAAAACCTACGCAATGGCCACAGAGCAAACTCTTTTCACAGAGGAAGAGCTTCAGGAAGCTTTGATCTTAGAAGGTAATTTTGATCGTTCATCTTATGTGGAGAATTTGGGAGATGGCAAGTTCAAGATTCATGAACTACCAATCGAGGCTCAGCTAGCTCCCGTAAATGGTTTGGTCGCTGATGATGTCAATGGAGATGGTATTCTTGATATTTTACTGATAGGAAATGACTTCGGGAATGAGATATTCATCGGTAGATTGGATGCATTGAATGGATTGGTTTTGCTCGGAGATGGCAAAGGGAATTTTGATCCAATGAATGCTGCTGAGAGTGGCTTTATTGTTCCTGGAGATGCCAAAGCATTAGTAAAACTAGCTCGAAACTCAGGTAGTCCTTTGTATATAGCTTCCCAAAACCGTGGAGAGTTGAAGGTGTTCCAATCCATCCAAGGAGTGGAACAGACGATCAAGCCTAGCCAGGAAATAACTGCTGTACTCATCGAAACCACCGATGGGAAGTCTATCCGTCACGAACCTGTGATAGGTTCTGGTTTTCTCTCTCAAAGTTCGCGGGAGGTTCGGCTTCCGGCTAATTTGAAATCTCTCAAAGTAATTGATTACAAGGGAGATATTAAGGAAATCGATTTAAGCATCTTGAATTAGCGGTAGAGCTCGTCAGGTTTTGCTGCGCAGATATCTACCATAAGATCGGCAACTTTATCAGTCACTGCATCAAAATAGTGCTGTCCTTTTTCAGGAGTTGCTTTTTTAGGATTTCCTATACCCGTATCCTCAGTTACTTGAGACCATTTGCGTTCTGCCCAAGCCCATTTTTCCCGAATACCTTTAATGGTGGATTTCTTTTCGTGTCCGTCACCAGCTTCTTCAAGAGGTAAGACCAATTTGGGGTGAAGGTATTGGATTAATGCGGTTTCCATTTCGTCAGCATGATCTCCCGCTTCTTCGAAAAACTGGCTTTTATCCAAGGCCTGAAACCAATTGCAGGTGAAAAGAAGCATATTCGGATACTTTAGACCTAATTCCCGTAGCGCTGTTTTAAAGTCATTTCCTCCGTGAGAGTTGAGAATCAAAAATTTGCCAACACCTTGTCGATCCATCACTTCTAAGATGTCTCTAATGATGGCCATTTGTGTGCTTGGATTCATATTAATATCCAGATAAATGTCTGCCTGTCCTGTATTGACCCCAAAAGGGATAGTCGGCAGGATCACCACATTGGCGCCTTTTTCCCATGCCTTTCTTCCGGCCTCTGCGCCGATAGCATCTGCTTCATAGACATCCGTTCCGTAAGGCATATGATAATTGTGAGCCTCCGTCGCTCCCCAGGGCAATACAGCGAGTTCATAACGATGCTTTTTCAAATATTTCCAGTTGGATTCTTTAAGCAGATAAGGCTTCATAAAAATTTGGTAGGGTTTACTTTAATTTTTGATTAAATAGACCTGAAATTGATAATTTCAAGAATCAACCCAATTTAGTTTCCATGTCTCAAAGAAGAAAATTTATCAAGAAAACACTTTTAGGCTCGGCAGTTTTAATCCCGGGTGTGAACCAGGCTTTGCCGATTTTTCAACCATCACCCAAACCTGCAGATGGCCCACTCATTCTATCCACCTGGAATCATGGAATTCCCGCCAACGCCGCCGCCATCCATGCATACAAGCAGACTGGAAGCATAGTCGATGCAGTGGAGATTGGCGTAAAAGACACAGAGCTCGATATGGAAAATCTATCAGTGGGTCTTCAAGGGCTTCCTGACCGTGAAGGCATCACCACGCTCGATGCTTCGATTATGACTGGAGATGGATCATGTGGGTCTGTTGCTTTTGTCAGGCAGGTGAAGCATCCGATCTCGCTAGCAAGGGCCGTGATGGAAAAGACTCCTCACGTGATGCTGGCAGGGGAAGGAGCGAGACAATTTGCCATTTCACAAGGTTTTCCCATCGAAGAGGAAAAACTCAGTCCAAAGGCTCAACAGGCATACGATAAATGGAAAAAAACCAGTAAATACAAGCCTGTCATCAATATTGAGAATCATGATACCATTGGAATGATTGGAATGGATGACAAAGGGAATTTTGCAGGAAGCTGTACGACAAGTGGCTTAGCCTACAAGATGCACGGGAGAGTGGGGGATAGCCCGATTATCGGGGCCGGTCTCTATGTAGACAATGAAGTTGGTGCAGCAACTGCTACCGGTTTGGGTGAGTCTATTATTCGTATCTGTGGTAGCTTTTTGATTGTAGAGTTGATGCGCCAAGGCAGAACTCCTCAGGAAGCTTGCGAAGAGGCTGTAAGAAGATTGATTTCCAAAAACAGGAAGGATATTGCTGATATTCAAGCTGGCTTTCTCGCTATCAATAAAGAGGGGCAAGTCGGAGCTTTTGCCGTGCAACCCGGATTCAACTTTGCCCAAGCTACTCTTTCCAATAATGAATTGATTGACTCCAAAAGCCACTTTTGATGTCCATATTACTAGAAGCACCCGTTTTTAATATACAATCAGCTCTAGATGCTGCCCGATTTGGGGTACATCGCTTGGAGTTATGTGCTAATTTTCCCGAGGGGGGTGAAACACCGAGCGTAGGAATGCTGGAAGTTCTGAAAAGTGAGCTGGATATTCCGGTTTTTGTAATGATACGCCCCCGAGGAGGAGATTTTTGCTATTCGTCAAAAGAACTCTTGGTGATGAAGCGTGATATTGAGGCCCTTGGAAAAGCTGGTGCAGATGGCTTTGTGTTTGGAGTTTTGGATCCGAAAGGTGCTATTCAAAATGATGCATGTGAGAGCCTACTTCGAGCAGCTTCAGGCAAGCCCTGTACCTTTCACCGGGCATTCGATGCCTGCCAAGATCCTGCAGGAAGCATAGAATCGATTATTCAACTAGGGTTTCAGCGAGTCCTCACCTCAGGTGCTCGAAATTCAGTCACCGAAGGGATGGACCTGATAGAGAGGCTGATGCAAATGGCGGGCGATCGAATTATCATCATGCCTGGTGGTGGGTCTAAACCTGAGCATGTGAGTCACCTGAAAAAGTTTTTGAACTTTCAGGAGATCCACGCTTCCTGCAAAACTAAAGTCCTTCCTTCCAACCAATTCATCAATTCAAATGTTACTTTTTCGAGCAATCCTGATGATTTTAGGTATCATCTGGGAATTGATCCTGTTTTGGTAAAGGAATTTCTGGAGGCAGGGAAATGAAGGGAAGATCGATCGTTTTACTTTTTGTAGTAGTTTACTGGGCTTGTGAGCCTATCTCCGAACGAAAGCAGCCTGTACCAAGTTTGTATCAGCTTTCTCAAATGGATCTGAATTTGGACGGGGAAAAATTAGCAGAGTTGTACTGTGGAAATTGCCATTTGATGCCAGATCCATCCATTTTGGATAAGAAAACCTGGGAAGAAAGCGTACTGCCGGATATGCGGATGCGGATGGGCCTGTACCTAGAGGAGGATATTGGGATTACGCTACCCAAAGATCGAGGAGTTCCGCCGGGTATTTATTCAGATATTCCACTTATACAAAAGGATAATTGGGAGAAGCTGCGAGATTATTATCTCTCCCATGCGCCGGATTTTCCCCTTCCGCAAAATGAAAAGGTAGCACCCGAAATGGGCATTTCTGGCTTTGAAGAGATCATTCCTGCCTTTGATTTTGTCTATCCTGATTTGACTACAATGATTCATGTGGACAGTTCATCCCGGATTTGGCTAGGGCATCGATCGAAAAAACTCTTTCATTTGGATGTATCAGAAAAGCCTACGCTGCTTGATTCCTTGAATACCGGTATAGCACCAGTCTCTTTATCCCTAAGAGGAAGTTCTTTTGAGGTGTTGAGTATGGGACTGATGGATCCATCAAATGACTCATTGGGAAATGTAGTCCGATTTGATCCCAAAGAGGGAGAGTGGAAAACGGAAATTATTCAGGAAAAATTAATGCGTCCGGTTCATGTTTCCTGGGGGGATTTAAATGGGGATGGTCTTCAAGACCGGGTGATTGCCCAATTTGGAAATCACTTGGGAAAACTTAGTGTGTTTTTCGGGGGTGAGGGAGAAAAGGAGGAGCTTGTATTAAAGGCGCTGCCCGGTGCCAGAAAGACAGAGTTGGTTGATTGGGATGGGGATGGAGATCTGGACATTATAGGGATGATGACACAAGCAGCAGAGGGAATTTTTCTTTGGGAAAATCAAGGCGAAGGAAGATTTTTCGAAAGGACTTTGCTCGAATTTCAACCTGCGTTCGGTTCCAGTGATTTTCAGCTCGTCGATATGAATGAAGACGGGAAGCTTGACCTCATTCTCGTCAATGGAGACAATGCGGACCAATCGCAGATTCTGAAAAATTATCACGGGGTACGAATTTTCAAAAATCTCGGTAATAATGAGTTTGAAGAAAGTTGGTTCTATCCTATGTATGGTGCAAGTGGCGTAGAAGTAGCTGATTTTGATCAAGATGGAGACCTAGATATCGTAGCGATTTCCTTTTTTCCGGATAAAAGACAGATGCCAAAAGAGGACTTGATTTACTTTGAAAATAAGGGTGAAAATCAATTCAAGCCGTATCTACCGAGTATTCAGTTTGATACTAATTACCTGATTCTTTCAAAAGGAGATGTAGATGCGGATGGGGATTTGGATATTTTGGTGGGGAGTTTTGATTTTAATGACCTGTACAAAGGACCTTCTGAAAAGTGGCAACCTATCATAATTCTTAGAAATAATATTTTGAATTAATTTATTTTTTAGAAACAATTATTTGATTTTGTATATTTTTTAGTTTAATGATTGGATTTAAGTCTATAATTCAGTAGATTATATGTCCACTTTAAAAAATCTCAATCATGGTTAAAAGTTTTCAAGGAGTAAGACTAGTGGAGCCAAAAAGAAATACTCCGGCTCCCATTTTGGTCAGAGATCACATGAGTACCAATTTGGTGACTTTTCATCCGGAAGACACCATTGACCAGGTACTTGAGGTGCTGACAAAAAGAAAAATATCCGGAGCCCCAGTGGTGGATGAATCAGGGGGCTTGGTAGGAATCATTTCGGAGGTAGATTGCCTGAAAGAAATCATCAAAGGGAAATACACCAATACACCGAAGTTTCCGGCAAAAGTAAAAGAGCACATGAGCACAGATGTGATGACTTTATCACCGGATTTGTCGCTTTTTGATGCAGCAGGAAAGTTTTTAGAACTTAAGATTCGTCGTTTTCCAGTTTTAAAGGATAATAGATTAGTAGGGCAAATCAGTCTCAGTGATATTATTCGGGCTTTTCCCAAACTGAAAGAGACTACTTGGTAAAAGTTAAGGCGGCTTGGTAGTCGCTTTTTTTACTTGGACCTTTCCAATGCTCGTTCCACATCCTTTACAATATCCTCAGGATGCTCTAATCCAACTGAAAGCCGAATAAGCCCAGGATGAATGCCTACTTTTTTCCGCTCCTCCTCAGTAAGCTTGCTGTGTGTGGTAGAGGCAGGGTGCGTGATGATACTTCGGCTATCACCAAGATTTGCAGTGATAGAGATCATTTGTAGCTGATCAATGAATCGCTGTGCCCGACTGATGCCACCCTCGAGATTTAAGGTTACTATTCCCCCTCCCTGACTCATTTGTTTTTGGGCCAGGTGATGTTGAGGGTGAGATTTTAGGAATGGGTACTTTACTTCATTTATGCCCGATTTCCCCTCAAAGTAGCTGGCAATTTTTAATGCGCTTTCACAATGCCTGTCCATACGAACAGCCAGTGTTTCCATGCTCTTTGATAGCATCCAAGCATTGAAAGGTGAGATAGCAGGACCCGTATGGCGGGTAAAAAACTGAACCTCTTTGATCAGATCCTTTTTACCCAATATCAGTCCACCTAAGACGCGTCCTTGCCCATCGATGTATTTCGTAGCACTGTGTGTGACGATATGGGCGCCCCATTTGGCAGGCTGCTGCAAATAGGGAGTCGCAAAGCAATTGTCCACTACCAAAATCAGATTGTGTGCAGCGGCGAACTTTCCTGCCCACTCCAGATCTATGATCTCCAAACCTGGATTGGAAGGGGTTTCCAAAAAGAGCATTTTGGTATTCGGCTGTAAAAGCTTTTCCCAGTTTTGATAGTCTGAGATATTTCCGTAAGTGGAGGTGATGCCCCATTTAGGAAAAACCCTTGTGAGTAGTTGGTGAGTTGAGCCAAAAAGTGAGCGTGCCGCCAGGATATGGTCTCCCTGTTGCAGTAGGGAGGCGATACTTCCAAACATGGCCGCCATCCCAGAGGCAGTAGCTACCCCATCTTCAGTTCCCTCTGCTCGACAGACCTTTTCGATCAATTCTGAGGAATTCGGATTAGCGTATCGGGAATAAATATTTCCCGGGGTTTCATCTGCAAAGGTCGCTCTAGCTTCTTCAGCAGAATCGAATGTAAAGCTTGATGTCAGAAAAATAGGGGCTGAGTGTTCCCGCTCGTTGGTTCGGGATTGGGTTCGGATTGACTCTGTTTCGAAATGTGCCATAGAATAATTTTTTTGGAAAAATCAGGCTATGTGACTGATAAAGATTTTCCCAAAAATTCACACCGAACCAGAAATAGGGGTAGATTTTACGCCAACTTATAGTTCCCAATTTGGGTAGGAATTGGCACCTTTCCCGAATTCATATCGGGATGGTTGCCAGAGGGTCCTAGAGCCTAGTCTCTCGCCTCTTCTTTATAAATCAGTTGCCTGAAGTGATACAAATAAAGAGGGAGATTTGGTCATTTCCAAATCTCCCTTTTAAATCAGTCATTAAATTGGGTCATAGTTTGGGATATGCCTATGGTACAGAATCCAAAAATCATTTCTATGGCTTTGTCCATCACAATGGGTAACTCATCAAACTCGTTTTGAGTAAATCTACCTAGGACATAATCTACCTGTCGCCCTTTTGGGAAGTCATCTCCAATTCCCATTCTTAGTCTCGGATAGTCCTGCCCCCCACAAAGGGATTCAATGTTTTTTAGTCCATTATGACCTGCAGAGCTGCCTTTGGCACGCATTCGAAGCTTCCCGAAAGGAATAGCAACATCATCGACTAGTACGAGTAGGTTTTCCTTTTGAATATTGAGATCCTTCATCCAGTAATTGACAGCCTTACCACTGAGATTCATGTAGGTGGTCGGTTTGATCAAATGTAGTGTTCGCCCTTTATGCTTGATTTCAGTTTTGAAGGCTAAGCGGTCGCTTTTCCAGTCTGCACCTGTTTTTTCAGCTAGTCTATCCAAAGTCAGAAACCCAATATTATGCCTTGTGAGCTCGTATTCCGGTCCAATATTACCTAGTCCTACTATTAGATATTTCATGCGTATGCTGTCCTGTATGAAAATAAAAAAATCCTGCCCTTTGGAGGCAGGATTTGATCAAGATTCTAATTGATTATTCCTCGTCGCCACCTTTTTTGCCACGAAGCGCTCTTGGAATTCCGATAGTCACTATGGATACATTTGGACTGGTTAGAATTTCAAAGTTCTCAGGCTTCAATTCACCTACTTTGAAAGATTTTCCAAGGTCAAGCTTAGAAATATCAACCTCAATGAAATCCGGGAAATCCTTTGCAAATCCCTTTACTTTCAATGATCTGGTTTTCAATTCTAGTTTACCACCTTTTGTGATACCTGGAGAGCTACCTACTACTTTCACTGGAATCTCAAACTTGATAGGTCTGTCTTCAGTATAAGCCATGAAGTCCACGTGAAGTAAAACTTCACTGACTGGATGGAACTGCGCATCTTTCAACACAGCCTTGATGTGAGTTCCTTCAACGTTAAGGTCTACCAAGTGAACCTCAGGAGTGTAGATCAAGTCTCTGAAAAGGATAGCAGGACTGTGGAAGTGAATCTGCTCAGGGATACCTGGTCCGTACACCACGCAAGGTACGCTACCTGATTCTCTGATTTCTTTCAAACTCGCACTGTCGAGATTTGCTCTTTTAAACCCTATAATCTCTAGTGTTTTCATGTGTATTTGTATTTAAAATTGGTTTTTAGATAAATAAGGAGCTGATAGAAGTATTACCTGTGACAGCGTGGATTGCCTTTGAGAAAAGGTCTGCTACACTGAGCACATGTATTTTGGATGATTTCTGTTTTAGTGGAATGGTGTCTGTAATGACTAATTCTGCCAGAACAGAGTTTTCGATATTTTCATAAGCCTTTCCAGAAAGAACTCCATGCGTTGCAATTGCTCTGACTGATTTAGCTCCTTTGTCCATGATGATTTGGGCAGCTTTGCAAAGTGTACCTGCTGTGTCTACCAAATCATCTACCAAAACCACATCCTTTCCTTCTACATCTCCAATCACCTGCATAGAGGCGATTTCGTTGGCTCTTTTTCTGTGCTTATCACAGACGACCATTTCTACTTCAAAATGCTTTGCATAAGCCCTTGCTCTAGCTACACCACCCACATCCGGAGAGGCGAAAATGAGGTCCGGCAGGTTCAGCATTTGCAAATAGGGCACAAAGATAGCTGATCCATTCAAATGATCCAATGGTATGTCAAAAAATCCTTGAATTTGACCAGCATGTAGATCACAGGTCATGATTCGATCCGCACCAGCTGAAGTGAGCATATTGGCTATTAATTTTGCCGCGATAGATACCCGAGGTCGATCTTTACGGTCTTGTCGGGCATATCCAAAGTAAGGGATAACTGCACAGACCTTGTAAGCACTGGCACGCTTGGCCGCATCGATCATGAGGCAAAGTTCCAGAATATTATCGCTAGGAGGATTGGTTCCTTGGACAATAAAAACATTGCATCCACGAATGGATTCATTGTAGCTTGGAGACATTTCCCCATCGCTGAATCTCGATAGGGTTAAATCGCCAAGATTTTTTCCAAAATTCTTTGAAATTTTCTTGGCAAGATCTGTACTGTTTGATCCTGCAAATATTTTGACCTCGGACATGAATGGGTTGATTTAGAAGGAAGCGGTTTTGTTTTGATTTGAAACAAAAGTAAGAATTTTTGATGGGGATGGGAAAGGACAAAGATTTTCTAAATGGTTTGTTGATTTTCCGGATGTTTAAAAAAAATGCTCAGGTTTTTTTATGAACCTTAATGAATCTGTATCTTTAAGAATATCAGCTTTTTAAAACTCTTTTTGACATGAATCATTCAAAACCTCTTCACTTAACTATAAGTCTAAATGACGCTGATGGGAATCCTGTTCCTATAGAAACAATTGAAATCAATGGGAAAATTTTTTCGGCTGAGTTTTCAGATAAAAAGGAAACTCAGGAGGAAAAAGTGATTGAAGATGCGGTCGTGGTACCGATTGTGACTGATGTTGTAGAAGGTCAAAAAAGAACACCAAGAGAAAAGGATAAGATTGGAATCCAAGAAATCAAACCAGTTGACTCTTCTGATGAATTTGATACTCTAGAAAAATTTGGAGGGAACGCCTTCCATCGGATGTTTTGGGGTACTCTGAAATATGAGGCTCAAGACAACAATCGCTGCAAAGTTACTTATCAAGGAGAAGAGGGCGTTTTTTCATCCGAATATATCGGAATGTGGTTGGAGCCTTCCCGCGTACACAGGAGTAGTTTTGAATATCCAGAGAGAGGGCGAAATTATTTTCCAGGTGCCCTTACGGTTGTTTACTCACGAGTTTTGGAAGTTTTGGATGATAAAAATCTACTCGTTGATTTCCCTTACAATGGAGGGGGCCTTGAAAGCCCCAAGGTAATGGAAAAGCAAGATGGAATCTTCTTTTTTGACAATCGATTTGCTATTGAGTCATGGGCGTCCTCAATCAATAGAAAATCCACACTCAAAGCTAGGGCGGGACAAGTTTATGGAGTATTGGGGATGCCGAAAATAGTGGTGCCTCCCGATAGTACATGGAACTTTGAAACTCTAGGGGAAGGACCTTCAGCAGCTATTCATTTAATGTGGTCAGACGCTTTCAATGGTGATAAATATGGGAGAGGTTTGGAGCAGCCGGGCAGTTTTAGTGAAACCTTCGGCGAAAATGGAGCGCTATTCCATTTACCGGACATGGGAAAAGTGGATATAAATTTTGAATGGCAATTTTTGCCTTCTAATTATTCACAGCGAGTAGTGCAATTTGGGTCTCCTAATGGCTTGATTTTTTCTGATTCTTCCGCATTCAGTTATCAATACGGCCTTAAACGATTTAAAAACACAGATCAATTTCGTATTCGAAAGGCAATGGAAGATGCTTTGGGATTCGTTCGGCCGGGTACCTCCTTTTCAATGCCCAACCAAGGATACTGTAATGGTGGAGGTATTCATGACGAAAGAGATGTCAAGGAGTTTTGCACCTATCGTTTTGAAGGGGACTGGTTTTCGAAAGATTTAAATAATATGAAAGCCAGACAAAGTGGTGGACTACGTATAGAGTGGGAAGGAGTTAGCCCTGATCAGCGAGGGAGATTCATAGAATTGGAATCCCTAAAACCCTTTAGGTTTGAAGGAATCAGGCTTAGAATGCTCGATCATCAAACTATCGAACTGGATGATCCGAACTTTAGCTGGTATCATTTGGCATGTCAGGAATGGACAGGCGGAACAAGTACAAGTTCGGAAACTGTCCATTTAATTGTAGATGGATTTAGAGTTGGATTGAACTCTAATGGGGATCATTGGTTGGTTCACGGAGATGAAGACTTGTCAGGTGTCTCCTTTTCTGCAAGGCAGGTCAAGACCTTTGATAAAATTCCTACAAAAGGCGATATAATTTCCCAAGATCTAGATGACTTTTCAAAGAATGGAATCATAGGTAAAAAAAGCCCTAATATCTTAGAAATCTGGGGGTGGAGTGTCCAAAAGGGAGATGTATTCACGTTTGCAGGCCAAAAGTTTGAAATAATCAAAACCAATCGGAAATGGAAGACTTGGGCACAATTTGCCGAGCAGTATTCTTCTCCTCCTTCTAGATTAAAAAGAGGAGATCGAAGAGTGACTTATACTGAAATTGAATTGGATAAGACTATAGATGATCCGGTTTCGTCAATTGAGATGAAAGTAGAAAAAAGTGCTCTAGGACACCTTCTGGATGGAAGAGTAATTGAAGGGTGCCAAGCCGTTTGGAACTTTGGTAATGACTCCCCGGGGCATTTGATGTATACTGACTACAATGTAAACATGGTCATGAAGAATGTGGAAATCCATGGAATGATCCGTAGTACCTCCAGGCCTCTTTGGACCGAAATAAGTGAAGAGCTATCTGGAACTATTAAGTCCTTTTCGGTTGGAAGTTTGGGGAGCGATAGTTGGAAAAAAGGAATGTCTGTAGTTCTTTTCGATCCCCATTCAGGGATAAAAGAAGAGCTTGTTTTGTCAAAAAGCTATTCTGGTAAGGTAGAGAGAATTTATGTGGAGCCTAAAGAGTTATCTGGGACTTTTTCCAAAGGTTCTATTTTAACTTGTATGTATTCATTATGCTCTGAAGCCCGTTTTGAGAATGTGTTTTTTGTAAATGAGGATTTAAGTCCATGCTACTCAGAGCGTATTGATTATCGACCACAGGGTCTGCGGCTTCGTCAATTATTGACAGATAATGATAGTTTTCGAGTTAGAATAAAAGGGGGTAGAATAAGTTGGTATAGCAATTTGGATAATTTGTTTGAGCCAGAAGTGGAGCTTTCGGATCACCCGCATTTGGTCAATCCCAAATCTGTCGTGCCTGTAATTTTGAATCCCATTTTCTTCGATGGCAAAGGGGCAAAATTTGGATACCAGCAAAAGGGAGAGAAAATGGCAGAGCTATATTTTCCCAATCGAGTAGTGGTACGAGATCAGTTTGAGGTTGATTTGAGTAATTCTGAGATTCAGGCAGACCTTTGGATAGAGGGGAATGGGAAGATTATTCTGGATGGATTCAAATCACTCAATTTTGAAGAAAATAATAAACAAATGGCCTACGGATTCAACCTGACAATTCAAGAGAGATTCTCTAAAATTCAGAAATTGAAATTAATAGGTAAAGAAGGGTCATCAGCTATAAATGTGGCTTCAAAAATACCTGTAGGAGCTCTTGAGATAGATTTAAAAGATTGGAAGCTCCAGCCAGGGGTTTTTAATGCAGGCGGTTTTCAGACTCAGCAGGATAAAAATGATCCTGATTATAAAAAGTATATTAAAATCGAATCCTGATTTTTCCGATCCTGTAAAAATTCCAACAAAGAGGTTGCATACCGCAGATGCCTCTGTTTTTTAGCTTATTTTAGAGAAATGATCAATTGTAAATCACCCTTATGACAAAACATTTATTCAAACTGGTTTTACTTGTTTTACTCCTTCCCGGGATAAAACTACAGGCCCAACAGGTCCCTACTCCCAAATCCCACTTTGGATTTGATATAGGAGACGATTATATGTTGGCAAATTATTCTCAAGCCGAAGCCTACTTCAAGAAGGTGTCTGATGCTTCTGATCGGGTCATGCTGACTAGTATCGGGAAAACTGAATTCGGACGGGATCAACCCATGATGATTGTTACAGCGCCTGAGAATTTTGCAGAACTGGATCGCTACAAGGAAATTTCTCAAAAACTCGCTCGGGCTGAAATGACGAGGGAGGAAGCAGAGAAACTCATCAAACAAGGGAAGCCTGTGGTTTGGATTGACGGTGGCCTTCATGCGAATGAAGTGGTGGGAGCACATCAACTCATCCAAACACTGTATGAACTCGCATCTGGAAATGATGAGGAGACGCTTAAAATTCTTGACAATGTCATCATTCTATTAGTTCATGCCAACCCAGATGGAATGGAGATCATGTCAGACTGGTATATGAGAAAGGAAGACCCGACAAAGAGGGACCAAAATATCCCAGTTCTTTATCAAAAGTATGTTGGGCATGATAATAACCGGGATTTTTACATGAACAATATGTCTGAGGCTACCAATATTTCGCTTCAGCAATATGTCGAGTGGATTCCACAAATCATCTACAATCACCATCAGTCAGGCCCTCCGGGATCTGTAGTAGCAGGCCCTCCTTACCGAGATCCATTTAATCATGTCTTTGATCCATTGATCATTACCAGCCTAGATGCGGTGGGGGCTGCGATGATCAACCGTATGCATCAGGAAGACAAGCCTGGATACACCCGCTTAGATGGCTCAGTTTTTTCTACTTGGTGGAATGGTGGACTTCGTACAACACCATATTATCACAATCAGATAGGTATTCTTACCGAAATTATCGGGAACCCCACACCATCCCAAGTGCCTTTGGTTCCAGAGCGATTGATCCCGAATAATGGTACTCCATATCCTGTCACACCGAGAGATTGGCACTTCAAGACTTCGATTGATTATTCTGTGTCGCTGAATTATGCGATTCTCAATCACGCGGTTCGGCATGGGGATGAATTGCTGAGGAATATTTATCTCATGGGTAGAAGATCCATAGAGAAAGGCCAAAAGGATACCTGGACTCCTTATCCAAAATATGCGCAAGCAGTAGAAGATGCCTATGAAAAGGCTCGTGATGAAGGAAAGGTGCAGGCTTCAAGAAGTTGGCGTTCAGGTTTGCCTGGTGAATTTTATAAGGAGGTTTACCAAGATCAGGAGCGCAAGGACCCTTATGGCTATATTTTGCCAGTAGATCAGGCAGATTTTCCTACTGCCATTAAATTTTTAAATGCTTTGATCAAATCAGGGATAAAAGTTCACAAGGCCACACAAGATTTCAATGTCAATGGAAAGTCATATCCAACTGGCTCCTACATTGTGAAAACGGCACAAGCATTTCGTCCACATGTGATCGATATGTTTGAACCCCAAGATCACCCCAATGATTTCTTGTACCCTGGAGGACCTCCAATTCGCCCTTATGATGCTGCAGGATGGACACTTGCCTTTCAGATGGGTTCAGAGATCGATCGGATTATGGAAGATTTTGATGGGCCTTTTGAGGCAGTTCCTTATGGTGAAATACAAACTCCCCCAGCCAAGTCTTTAGCTAATGGCTCAGGATACCTGATTGATATTAGAGGAAATAATGCCTTCATGGCTGTAAATGACCTACTAAAAGCGAAAGTGAAGGTTTTCAGAACTACCGATACTGTGGATGGTTTGCCAGCAGGGTCGTTTTATGTGGGATCAGCCGGTAAGACTATTTTGCAGAAGGCTGCCCAAGAGTATGGTGTTTATGGCAAGCCTAGCTCCAAGCCACGAGAACTGAAAGAAATAAGCCCCGCAAGAATAGGTTTGTATGATTATTATGGTGGATCTATGCCGTCTGGTTGGGTAAGATGGATGCTAGAGCAGTTTCATTTTGATTTTAAGCAGGTTTTTCCACAAGAAATCAATACTGGCAGCCTGAACGAAAAATATGATGTGCTACTCTTCATCGGGCCTGGAATCCCATCAGTCGGAAGTCGTGGGGGAGGTCGTTCACAGCCAGATGCTTCTGAAATCGATGAGCAATATCATCACATGCTTGGTAATTTCACCGCTCAAGAGTCAGTTCCTGCAGTCAGAGAGTTTATTGAGAATGGAGGGCAAGTGATCACTGTCGGTTCAGCTACAGAGTTAGCTTTTCACTTGAATCTACCAGTCAAAGATGCGCTAGTAGAAATGAATGCTGATGGAGAAGAGCGTCCGCTTAGTGGAGAGAAATACTATATACCGGGGTCAGTTTTGGAAATGAATGTAGATAACACCCAGCCTATCAATTACGGAATGGGATCAACATCCTATATCATGTTCAACCGATCTCCAGTATTCAAGCTTACTCCTGAAGCAAGTAACAAAGGAGTAAAACCAATCGCTTGGTTTGGTGAAGAAGAGCCTCTTCGAAGTGGCTGGGCTTGGGGTCAATCTTATCTCAGAAACGGAGTGACAGCTTTTGAAGCAGGCTTAGGAAAGGGTAAATTCTATGCCTTTGGACCTGAAATCACCTTCCGTGCACAGTCTCATGGGACATTCAAAATGTTGTTCAATGGGCTTTATAAGTAATTATTAAGAATTAGTCTATCTCAGAAAGTAGGCTCTAATTAGTTAATAAAGAGTATGTTTTTTAAAAAAAAGTTGCTTTGTATTTGTATTTGTATTTGTTGAAATTTTGATGGTTCAATTATTCAACAATTTAATTAATCGAATCTATGGCGTTTCAAAGAAAAATTAAAGTAAGCTGTTTTTTGATTTTATTCAGCTTAGGGTTAATCTCGTTTTCATATGCAGGAGATTGCGGGATAGTGTATATGGATCCAACATGTCAGCTATTTGCTGGAGATGGGGGAGGAGCTGATGTTTATGTTTGTGAAGGTGAAGAAGGTGCATTATTCGTGATTTGTTCTTCAGAAGTACTAGGTGGAGGATGTATGGGAGTTCCAAATGATTGTATCGGATCATATGTTTGGTAAAATTAATTTTGTTGGCAGGATTGTATTCCTGCCGATTTTTTATGGACTTTTCTTATTCGCTTGTTCTGAAGGCGGAAATGGATCAGTGGACTCAATTGATAGCCAGAGCTATCTCAAAGACAGCCTGATTTTGAAGATTGATGCTAAATCTTCCTATGATTTTAATTATTTTGATATTGGTAGAGTGGATGAAATTGAGCAATTGGTCATACTAAATCAAGTTAACTCCTCTATTGATTTTTATAGCCTCAAAGATGGCAATCTTGAAAAAAGATTTAATGTGCCTCAAGATGGACCTACACCGGTAAGGAATACCCAAGGGATACTTTTTTATAATCAGGATTCCATTTTTGTTTTTACGGCGTATTTATTGTCTAGATTTGGATTGTTTGATTCTGATAGGGAATTGATATCACTGCACAGACCAGAGGTTGATTCCGATAACCCCCGTGATAAAATCCATAATCAATCTTCTGCTCCCTCAATGCCCACCGTTTACTTAAAAGGTAAATTGTATTTTTCTCATCTGACAATGGGCAATCCACCTGGTAATCCAAAGTTTTCTGAAAGTCATCATCCTGAGTTTCTTTATTACCTCGAAAAAGATTCTGTTGTACAAATCGATCATTTGAAAATGCCTGCAGAATACAGTGGAAGCACAATGCCACTTTCATTCTCTCTACATTCGAAAGCCCTCAATGATTTGGATGAATTTGTTATTTCTTGGTATGCCTCGGATTCTTTGTTTGTTTATGATTTAGACTTCAATTTGAAGTCAGTGCACTTGGGTAAGAGTAGCCTTGCTAAAGGCTTCGAAAAGACAACCTATCCTTTGAGTAAGGAGGAATCCGACCGGCTGACTATTTCACAGACTCATTATCCAAGATTGATCTATGATCCGCATCGCCGACTGTATTATAGATTTGCATTTATAGGACGCACATACAATCCAAGTGAACTTATTGATTATAAATCTACTTTAAAAAATCCTTTTTCAATAATTGTTCTTGATGATAGCTTTAAGAAACTAGAAGAGATACTTTTTCCTGGGAGTACTTATAATTTGTATCAGGCATTTATTGCAGAATATGGTCTTTATTTACCGAAGACAAATATATTTTATACAAACCTCGATGAAGATAAAGTAAAATATGAAATATTTGATTTCAGTAGCCTGTAGTTTTTTGATCCTGATTTCATGTACTCCCTCAGTTGATAAAAAAGCGGCCATACAGTTTCCACTTAACATATCTGGGATTTATCAGGATTTGATTAAGAGTGCCCGTATTCCAATGTCTGGTGGGCCAATCAAGGTTTTTGAGTCCGGACATTTACTTGTATTCCAAATTTCTAATAGTAAGGATGTCTTTATGCTAGATGGAAATGACGGAAAATTCAAAAAAATAGCACTAAACCCTCCGGATACTATTGGAAGAATGGTATATAGGTATGATCCGGTAAGTTTTGTTTTGCCTTATAATTCTGAGTTTGTTTATTTGAAAAATGGAAGCGAGATGAACAGTTTAGGAAAATTTGGGATAAAAAATGATCGATTAAAGATTAATGGTATCAATCTTTCTAATCCCGTTAAAATACTCCACCTTTCTGAGGAAATTCTCATTTCTTATTGGGCGAGTGGAACTAAAGATAGTTCAACTTCCTCAGGTGGCGTATTTATCACTGATCTTTCCAAAAATACCACTAATCTGTTGGTTCCTAAAAGTGAAAACTGGGCTGAAATAACTAGCTCAGGGGGCAAAATCTTTGTGCTAGAAAAATACTCCCCAATAATAACTATTTATGATTTTAAAGGGAGGGAGATTCAAACTATTGAAATGCCAAAGTCTAAATTTTTGAAGTATGAAAAGAGGGTGAGGCCTCCTGAATATTTGCAAATGCCAGCAGAAAAAAAAGTTTCGTACCTAGAAGATTATTGTCTCGATTTTTACCAGCCTGGAGATACCTCAGTTTTTTTACACCAAACTTACTCTGTCGAAAACCAATCAATCCAAGAAAATTATATTCTATCTCGCTTTTCCAATGGAATGTTGCAGGAAGTGAAGTTGGAATTTAAGGCAATGAATTTTTCCTCAAATGGTGATTTATACTTTGTGAATGAAACAGATTCGGGGGATTTTTTGACTAAAATGCCGCTTTCCAAATTGTTTTAGGCCCAAATCAGTAGATGGATTAGGAATCAATATCCAATTCTGTAAGTTTAAACTAATTAAGTTTTGTTTCTTAATTCACAGATCTTATGGACAACTATCAGCACTACCTACATGCAGAGCTCAGCTCCTGGCTTTTTCAGATGAAAAAACCACCTTCCATAGGCGGTAGGCTGACTCACGGTGTACAGCGAAAAATTAATCAGATTATCCCGGACAAAATTCACAAGGTAGTTACCGCTGCCATTGAAAATATAGTCAAAGCTGTCATTACGGGATCCTCTTGGATTGTACCGAAAGCTTCTGAAAGCCTTTCTTTGAAAGAGCGGGAAATGAAAGTGCGGACCCGAATCAAATGGTACCGGAATTCGGCTTCTGCAGAGGGGGCTATCACGGGGGCAGGAGGGATTTTAATGGGTTTTGCGGATTTTCCAGCTTTCCTGGCGATCAAGATGAAAATGCTCTTCGATATAGCTGCTCTCTATGGATTTGATACCAAGAATTATCAGGAGAGGCTTTTTTTGCTCTATGTTTTCCAGCTAAGCTTCTCCTCTCAAAAACGTCGGAACGAACTGATCGAGCGCATTGAAAATTGGGATTCGTTTAAGGAGAGTCTTCCGAAGACTTATGATGAGTTTGATTGGCGTACCTTTCAGCTAGACTATCGCGATTATATTGATCTGGCTAAGCTTGCCCAACTCATTCCCATCGTAGGTGCACCTGTCGGAGCCTTGGCCAATTATAAGCTGAGTGAGCAGCTAGGAAGGAACGCAATGAATGCTTATCGACTCCGGATGCTAGAAACAAAAAAGCCCTGAATCTTTCGATTTAGGGCTATTTGTTGGTCTACTAGGGCTCGAACCTAGACTCTTCTGAACCAAAATCAGACGTGTTGCCAGTTACACCATAGACCAGTTTGTGATGGTAGTCCTTCCTACCTCCCTTAAAGTGACACAAAGGTAGAATTCTGTACTTTTTTTTCCAAGCTAGACAGGAAAGATTTTTCAATTATTTACTTAAACCGACGGTCGCTTCATATAGTGAACAAAAAAATTATGAAAAAAAATCGCTTAATTTTTTCTCCGCAATCGATTGAAAAATTACAATACTGTTAATATTCAGTTACTTATATTGATAAAATGAAAATATTTACCTTGTTTTACTTCGAATTTTAAGAAAACACAACTCGAAAGCTATGAAAGTAGAAAAAATGGAAAAGACTGTAATCGAAACAGTCAACAAGCTTGAGAAGCTGAAGGTGGGAGAATCTTTGGCTGCTGAATTGTCTTGGTGCTGGTTTAGCTACAAGAATGACCAAAACCCAGTGGGACTTGTAGAGAAGTCGGAGAAAGCCTTAGAATTGTTTAAGGCAGCCCGTGAGAAAAACAGCCGTGCTGTTTCCAAGAAATTGGTAGAAGATCTCGAGAAGATCTTGGTACTTAACTAAACAAAAAAAGGGCTGAAAAATCAGCCCTTTTTTATTGATACCTAGTCGAGATTATTCAGCAACTACTACGAATTTTACGTCAGTTTTTACTTCTCTGTGAAGGTCAACCTCTGCTACAAATTCACCGGCACCGTCGACAGGAGTATTGATAGCGATCTTCTTCCGATCAATATCAAATCCTTGTGCTGCCAAGGCGTCAGAAATCTGAAGGGTGGTTACTTTTCCGAAGATTTTTCCAGTTTCACCGATTTTAGCTTTGATTTCAAGCGTTACGCCAGAAAGCTTGCTTGCGATCTCCTCAGCATCTGCTTTGATTTTCTCAGCTTTGTGAGCGGCTTGCTTGATGTTTTCAGCTAGGATCTTCTTATTAGAAGAAGTGGCCAAAACGGCATATCCTTGAGGGATGAGGTAATTGCGTCCATATCCAGGCTTCACACTTACCAAATCATTTTTATAGCCGAGACCTTTGATGTCTGTTTTTAGTATAATTTCCATTTCTGTTTAGCTTTTAGAATGATAGGATGATGTGAATTACTTCAATCCGTCAGTTACAAATGGTAGTAAAGCTAGGTGTCTAGCTTTCTTCACTGCTTGTGCAACTTTACGCTGATACTTTGCAGAGTTACCAGTCAATCTTCTGGGAAGGATCTTTCCTTGCTCATTGACAAATTTCAAAAGGAAGTTAGGGTCTTTGTAATCGATATACTTGATCCCGTGCTTCTTGAATCGGCAGTATTTCTTCTTTACTTCGCCTCTGTTGATTGGTTCGTTGAATAGTGTCATTGGGCAGCTTCCTCCTTAGCTTCGGATTTTTTGTTAAACTCTCCTTTTCTTCTTCTGTCGCCGTAAGCGATCGCATGCTTGTCCAATACGGTAGTCAAGAATCGCATTACTTTCTCGTCGCGTCGGAATTCAGTCTCCAACTTTTTGATCACTGTAGGATCCGCCTTGTACTCAACCAATACGTAAAAACCGGTTGTCTTCTTCTGAATAGCGTAAGCCATCTTCTTAAGACCCCAATTTTCCACATTGATCACATCTGCCCCCTCTTCTTTTAACAAGTTTACAAACTTGTCGACAGTATCCTTCATCTGAACATCAGACAAAACGGGAGTTAAAATGAATACCGTCTCGTAATTTCTTTGGAACATTTTGAATGTGTTTGTGTGAAATTTATTAAACAGACCGCAAAAGTAGGTTGATTTTAGGTTTTATCCAAATAACCTCTGTTATCTATTTTTCTCATCCAATAAAAAAAGCCTCTCTGATTTTGAGAGGCTTAAAAGACATGTCTGTGATGGTTTACTTCACTGAGAATGTTCTGGATCCAATCTGATAATCATCCACAAAGATACGGACTTCATGATCTCCTGATACATAGTCAGAACCCTTTTCGTAGTAGAAGGTCAGCGGTTCTCCGGTATTGTCAAAAAGAATGTCCTGCTTGACGGTGTAGAACTGCTCGGCCCCATTCACAGTGAATGTGCCTGATCCTTTGGCCACATCAAAAATCGGTTGCTCATTGGGAGCAAGAATCTGAACATAGACGTTTCTAGGGCCTGGCTGGGCTACTTTGTTTTCAGAGAAATTGAAACTGATTTTGATCCGTTCGATCTGTCGGTTTCTAAAGTCTTTGGTGGTCTCTACCCGTTCTTTACCTCTTCTGTTGATAGCTGCAATGGTGATATTTTCTGCTTTCAGCAGGGAGGCAACGTTGACCTTGGCCTGAAGATCCTCTTTCTGAAGGTTCAGTTGAGCGACTTCTTCTTCGATTTCAGCTTGGGTCGTTTTGAGATCTTGATTCTCAGCATAGAGCTGCTGATTCATCGCTCTCAATTCTAGGATTTCCTGATCCTTTTCCTGAAGCATACCATTGTATGACTGAATTCGGCGATTGAGTTCGGCAATTTCATTGGCTGTGCGCTGTCGATTGGAGTTTCGCTCGGCTATCAATTGGTCGCGTACTTCTTCAAGCGCGGCGATATCTCCACCCAACTTTTCGATTTCCTGAATACGCAGATTCAACTGATAAGTCACGGAGTCCAGGCGTTGATTCAGCTGATTGTTTTCGGTAGATAAGAGTAGGATTTCTTCCGTCTTTTTGGTCCTGTCCACGTAATCAGTGTAAAGCTTGATCCCACTGATGATTACAAGTAGCACCAAGACAATGATGATGATATTTTTGCCTTGGTCTTTTTTTGGTTGAGAATCTTTTTCAAAATTTGAGTCCATAAATCTTAGGGCTTGATGAATTATTTGGATGAGAGCTACTGGACCCAGCGCTATGAACAAGGTGCCACGGGCTGGGATATCGGTTACGCTTCTACACCGCTAGTACAATATTTAGACCAAATTGAGAATCGGGAAATCAAAGTCTTGATACCCGGCGGAGGGAATGGGCATGAAGCTGCTTATGCATTTGAAAAAGGCTTCCAGAATACTTTTTTGCTGGATTTCGCCAAATTCCCTTTAACAAAATTTAGTAAGTCCAATCCTCAATTTCCAGATGAAAACTTATTAAACGAAGATTTTTTCACCCACGAAGGAGTTTATGACCTGATTTTAGAACAGACTTTCTTTTGTGCTTTGCATCCGGACCAGCGGGAGGCCTATTGTGAAAAAATGAAAACCCTCTTGAAACCAAATGGAAAGATTGTCGGAGTGTTGTTTTCTGTAGAATTTGAAAAGCAAGGTCCGCCATTTGGTGGAAATATCAGGGACTATGAAAAGCTATTCTCTACATACTTCGATATAATAAAAATGGAGCCCTGCTACAATTCCATTCCTCCGAGAAGAGGGGCAGAGTTGTTTTTTATGCTTCAAAATCAATAATCCAAGATCAAGTGAGATTTCTCTCCGGGATAATCAAAAATCAAAATCCCGCATTCATAAAAGTCCAGACTCAATTGGACTTCTTTTCGTGATTTCAGCTCCTGCCAGGCTCGATTCATTCCTTTGGACCAATAGATGTCGGCTATCGCCAAAATACTTTTTGAGTCACAATGCTTCATCAGTAAATCTGTAAATTCTATGGTTTTTTGATAGGTATGTGATGAATCTACCAGCGCAAAGTCCACTTGATTATTTTCCGACAAATACCTTGGCAGGGTATCGCTAATATCTCCAAGAATAAATTCTACTTGGCTGCTTTCCATGCCCCTTTTCGCAGTA
Organism: Algoriphagus marincola HL-49; assembly: GCA_001314815.1. GTDB lineage: Bacteria > Bacteroidota > Bacteroidia > Cytophagales > Cyclobacteriaceae > Algoriphagus > Algoriphagus marincola_A. The sequence continues at coordinate 21,204 of LJXT01000007.1, read as the reverse complement.
TTTTGGATAGCTTCTGAGCCTTCGAAGGTAGCCAACTTTCCCTTCGCAACCCGGTGTAGGTATCGGGTAGTGAGACCCATGCAGGTTCCCAATTCCAAAAGGTGATTAGCTGGTGTGAGTGAGGCAAAGTATTGGTAGAGTTGGGCGAATTTTCTTCCCGATGTCGAGTGTTTTGTGATTGCGGAGATTTTTCGTCGATTAGACGGTACTTTTTTAGAACCTGCTCCCAGATCTAAGACCTCAATAGTTTGATGATTTTGAAGTAACTGAGCCCGCCAATCTTCGATGTCAAGATCCAGGTGTTTTCTTTCCTCAAGAAAAATCTCCAACTCAGAGACTAAAGAAAAAAGGTGAGGGTTTTGTAAAGAGGCTTTGTTTTTTTTTTCAAGCCAATATTGAAAATACCCTTTTAATGGAAATAGACTCTTGATCAAGAAATCTTAATTGTGAAAAATATTAGCAATCATTTGAAATTCAGGAACTTCTACATCGAATTCCTTCTCATTATAGACTTTTCGCATGGTGTAGCTACCCTTCATTTTACCCAAGCCAGAACGAAGATTGCATCCTGATACATAGCTATGACTTTGTCCGGGTTCTAGTGTGGGCTGCTGTCCGACCACTCCATCACCTTCCACAATTTTTCGGTTTTCCGCTGCATCAGAAATTTCCCATCTCCTTCGCAACAATTGAACGGTAATGTCACTTTTATTATGAATGGTTACCTTGTAGGTGAAAACATAATGATGTTGTAGAGGGCTAGAAAATTCGGCCTGATAGGTGACTTCTATACTAACTTCTATTCCCTGAGTGATTGCTGTGACCATTCTTAATAATATTAAAAGTTTCCAAATATACAATGAAGCCTTTGAAAATCAATACTTTTACCTATGAAAGTAAAAATTGAAAATTCCTGGAATAATGTTTTGAACGACATTTTTGATGAAGAGTTTTTCAAAAAACTAGTGACATTTGTAAAGTCTGAATACGAGAAAGGGCCAGTTTTTCCACCAGGTAAATTTATTTTCAACGCGTTTGACCAGTGTCCCTTTGATCAAGTGAAAGTCGTCATACTAGGACAAGATCCATATCATGGCCCCGGTCAGGCGCATGGGCTTTCCTTTTCGGTAAAGCCCGGAGTTCCTTTTCCTCCAAGTCTTCTAAATATTTTCAAAGAAATCCAATCGGATATAGGAAAAGCTATGCCTCCAAATGGTGATTTGACCCGCTGGGCTCGACAAGGGGTTTTTCTGTTGAATGCTACGCTTACAGTCAGGGCGAGTGAGGCAGGCTCACATCAAAAAGAAGGTTGGGAGGAATTTACAGATCGGGTGATCCAAAGGATCAGCGATGGCAAATCAAATGTGGTATTCTTGCTGTGGGGAGCCTATGCGGGGAAAAAGGCTGATTTAATCGATCAGTCAAAGCATCTGGTATTGAAAGCTCCTCACCCGAGCCCACTTTCGGCCCATCGTGGGTTTTTAGGGTGTCGCCATTTCTCACAGGCTAATGCCTATTTAGAACAGCAAGGATTGAAAACAATCGACTGGTGAAATAAACAGCAAAAGAAAAAGGCCCGCAAAGGGCCTTTTCCTTATTCGATGCTTTTAAATATCCTGCTCCAACGGATTTTGTTGAAGAATGACTCAAATTGATCCAGTGAAAGCCAAAGGAACCAGGCTTTTCCTACCACGTGATCCTCAGGAACAAAACCCCAATAGCGTGAATCAAGCGAATCATGACGATTGTCTCCCATCATGAAGTAATAGTTTTGCTTGAAGGTATAACTATCAACTTTTTGTCCATTGATCAAAAGCTCATTTTCTCTGATCTCTACCTGCTCGTGTCCTTCATAGTTTTTGATGGTGGAGCCATATCGCAAGATATTATCTGCATTCAATTCGATCGTTGTACCTTCTCCTGGAATGGTCAAAGGTCCATATTGGTCTCTGTTCCAGCCCATCCTCATTCCGTCAGGGAAAATCCTGTCCTCACCTCTCGGTGACATAACTTGTTTTCTTACGGTGGTGATTAGTGGAGAGTCCTTTAATCTTTCTATCACTAGATCCGTGGCAAAGACGACATAGGAACCATCGGACATAATATGAAAGCTTGCTGGGTTAATTCCATATTCTGCAAAAAAATCAGCATTTAGCATGCGACTGGCCAAAACATTATAGGAAAACTGCATTTCCTCAGGTTGCATGGCTAGTTCGCCATTGATGTACAGATCCCCATCTTTAATTTCTAATACATCACCCGGAACAGCCACTGCACGTTTGATGTAATTAGTCTTGAGATCGGCAGGATACTCAAATTCTACTGGATAATTAAACACTACGACATCATTTCGCTTCACATCAGCAAATCCAGGAAGTCTGTAATAAGGGAGCTGTATGGCATCTGAATAAGACGGGATATCAGTACCCCAGATTTTTTGATGGGTCAGTGGCACCTGAATGGGAGTCTTCGGGAATCGGGTCCCATAATGCATTTTACTTACAAAAAGGAAGTCTCCCACCAATAGGGACTTTTCCATGGAAGCTGTAGGAATGGTAAAAGGCTCCAGCAATAACCAGCGGATCAAACTGGCCGCTACTACTGCAAAAACTAAGGCATCGAGCCATTCCCTCGCAGCAGATTTTTTCTTTTTATTCTTCGAACTCATACTTTAATATTCAAAAAGACAGAAAATCATTCATATTCAATACTCCACTTTTTCCAGGTATCCATTCGGCAACTAAAACCGCGCCAAGCGCAAATCCCTGTCTACTGTGAGCGGTGTGTTTAATCTCAATATCATCAATTTCAGATTGATAGCGTATGATATGTGTACCGGGCGCTGGATCAATGCGCTTAGAAATGATCGGAAGTTTTTGTCCATTTTCGGGCGCTTCCCCGGACAGGTACCAGTCCTTCAGTTCACTCTGGGCGTCCAAGATTCCTTCAGCTAAGGTGATAGCTGTGCCAGACGGTGCATCTTTTTTGGCTGTGTGATGAATTTCTTCTATTTCTACTTGATAGCCAGCTGTTTCACCCATCAGTTTGGCAAGGTACTGATTGACTTTAAAAAATACGTTTACACCGATACTAAAATTTGAGGCATAGAAAAAGGGAGTACCTCTCTCGATTGCTAATTTCTCTATTTTTGGCTTGTGTTCCAACCAGCCTGTGGTACCTGATACAATTGGGATTTCATTCTCTAGACACCAAGTTATATTGGTGACGGCAGCTTCAGGTTGGCTGAACTCGATCGCTACATCGACTTTGGATAGATCCAAGTCATTGAGCGTTTCTCGGTTGTTTTCGTCAATTTTTGCAAGGATAGCATGCCCTCGGGATTCGGAGATTTCACCGATTATTTTCCCCATTTTTCCATATCCTAGAATAATAATGTTCATTTATTTGAATTTCAATTTTACACTTAATCCCAAGGATTGGTTTTGGGCTGCGAATTGTTGCATGCTTGGTTCAATAGCAAGACTGAGTTCATCTGAAATATCAAAACCAGAGAGGTGTGCATCTACATTGGCATCGATGATATTCAAAGCGTAAATGACTCCAAGCAGCAGGATAGTCAAGTCTCGATTTCGCCTCCAGTAATCTACATTTCGGACTAAAGCATCCCGATTCAGACTAGGAAATAAATTGTCTTCACCTTCATCAAAGGCAAATAAGGCTTCTCGGAAAACCTGATACCTTTGATTGTTGTACCCAATGAAATAAATATCAGCCATAAATCCTGCGTAAAGGATTGGTACTTTCCATGCTTTACCATTGTAAACCTGTCCAGCTCCAGGTAAAATAGCTGATAGCATAGTGGCTTTTCTTGGGTTTTTTGGTAGAGAAGAGTAATCAGGTTTTTCCTTTTTACTTTTTCGCTCTTCTACTCTTATAGAATCCTGCTGTGCAGAGGCTGCGGAATAGGCCAAAAGCCATACGAGAACCACCATCGCTCCAAAGCGACTGAAGTTGGAGAGGATTCTTTTACAAAGTAGATGGCTACGCAAAATCAAATGATTTCAAGAATTTCGAGAATTCTATTGAGGTCAGATGCTGAATGAAAAGGGATTTTGATTTCTCCCCGGTTTTTTGGGTCCGATTTGAGGGCCACTTTTGTCCCAAAGTGAGATGCTAGTCGCTGCTGTAGTTTATTCAACTCATATTTTTTGACAGGATCTAATTCGGGTTTTTCCTTTTTGCTTGGTTGTGCCTCATTCAATGCTTTGACAAGGGCTTCTACTTTTCTTACACTTAGCTCTTCATCAATTGCCTTCTTAAAGATCGCCAGTTGCTTATCAATGTCTTCCACATTAATAAGTGCCCGGGCATGCCCCATTGACAATTTTTGATCTCGAATAGCTGCTTGAATCGATGGAGGAAGTTTCAGCAATCGTAGATAATTATTGACAGTAGTCCTGTTTTTTCCGACCCGGTCGCCTAGTTCTTCTTGCTTGAGATTACACTCAGCCAAAAGTCGCTGATAGGATTGGGCGATTTCTAGCGCATTAAGATTTTCCCGCTGAATATTTTCGATCAAAGCCATTTCCAGCATTTGCTGATCATTGGCTGTTCTCACGTAAGCTGGAATCTTTTCCAAACCAGCTATCTTGGATGCCTGAAATCTCCGCTCACCTGAGATTAGTTGATATTCGTTTTGATCGAGTTTGCGAACAGTGATCGGTTGAATAATACCCTGAACGCGAATGGATTCTGCGAGTTCTTCGAGGGCTTCTTTGTCAAAGTGAGTACGAGGCTGAAAAGGATTGACCTGAATTTGGGAGAGCTCTAATTCAAAGATGCCAGTCTTCTGAACCTCTGGTAGAATCTCTTCACCTTTATTTTTGGCAGGACTATCTTGAAGTAGGGCACCTAGTCCGCGACCAAGTGCGCTTTTCTTTCGATTGGGTTTGTTATCAGCCATGAGTTTGTTCTGGTTTTTTTAGTCCGTTTTTCTCAGCAATCTCATGGGCCAGATTGAGGTAAGAAATGGATCCTTTTCCTTCTGCATCAAAAGCAATAGCCGGTAATCCAAAACTTGGGGCCTCGCCCAATCGCACATTTCTTGGAATGATGGTTTCGAATACCATGTTTTTGAAGTGAAGGCGAACCTCCTCTACGACCTGATTGGATAGTCGGAGTCTCATATCATACATGGTCAAAAGAATTCCCTCGATCTCCAAGTCAGGGTTGAGTCTGGTCTGGATGATCTTGATAGTATTCAGAAGCTTACCCAAACCTTCTAATGCAAAATATTCACATTGAACAGGGATAATCACCGAATTGGCCGCGGTGAGCGCATTAATCGTGATTAGACCCAAGGAAGGGGAGCAGTCGATGATGATAAAGTCGTATTTCTCTGTCAAACCAGAGATGACTTCCTTCATCTTTTCCTCCCGGTTCTCCATATTGATCATTTCCACTTCTGCTCCGACCAAGTCGATGTGAGAAGGGACCAGATCTAGGTATTCGATTTCGGTATGGATAATGATTTCCTCGACAGGAATTCCATCCACCATACACTCATAGATGCTGGTACTGATGGATTTAGGGTCTTGTCCGAGTCCTGAAGTTGTATTTGCCTGTGGATCAGCATCAATCACCAAGGTTTTGTACTCCAAAACCGCCAAACTGGCAGCAAGATTCATCGCGGTAGTAGTTTTTCCTACTCCACCTTTTTGGTTGGCGATTGCAATGATTTTTCCCATGATGATACGATAAATTTAACCTCAATATTAAACAAAATCCCGGCTCTGCCGACTCATTTTTTTCTTTTTTCTAAGAAGCAGTCCAAATAATTATTTGGTTTTTTGAAGGCTATTATGGGCTAGATTATCTGTTTTAATTGAAGATCAAGAAGATAACAAAGTTAGTCGGAAACGATAAGCCTTATTGTTAAAGTTTCTCAAGTGATATTCAATTTGATTCAAAATTTGAGTCAGTTCCATCCACAAAAAAAGGGCCGAAGCCCTTTTTTATTTATTTTTTCCGATTTGCATCGGCAGCCTTCATGGCATCTTCTAGTTTTTGTTGAAACTTGGATTTCTTCTTATTTGCATTTTTGACCTTATTGGCTTCTACTTTTTGGCGAATCTTTTCATCGTCTACAAACAGCTTGATCAATGCCTGCTGACCAAAGGTGACCATATTGGAAACGAAATAGTAAAAGCTCAAGCCTGCCGGATAGGAGTTCAAGATGAACATGAACATTACTGGCATGATGTATCCTAAATTTTTCATCGGCCCAGTGGCAGTGGTCAGCTGATTGTTGAAGTGGGTGTAAACAATCTGCGAAACGGTCATCAGCAGGGTGAATAAACTGACGTGAGAACCATAAAATGGTATGGTGAATGGCAGTTTGATAAACTCATCGTAAGTGGAAAGATCGTTTGCCCATAGGAATGATTCTTGTCGAAGTTCTATTGCATTTGGGAAAAAGAAGAACATCGCAAATAGAAAAGGCATCTGAAGAATCAATGGAAGACATCCTGCTACAGGAGAAACGCCAAGTTGGGAGAACAGCTTCATTTGCTCTTGCTGCATCTTGGTTGGATCTTCTCCGTATTTTTCCTTGAGCTCGTCGATTTCAGGCTTTATCACCCTCATCTTCGCCATTCCGATGTAGGACTTATAGGTGAGAGGAGATAAGGCCAGCTTGATAATCAGTACGATCAAAATGATGATTACTCCATAATTGCTGAAGTATTTCTCAAGAAATGCAAAAAGATTAACTATGATGTACTTGTTTACCCAGCTGACAAAGAAGTACCCCATGTCAACGTTTTTCTCAAATCCCTCGGTGACCTGCTTAAGAACCTTGTACTGGTCTGGCCCAAAATAAAAGGTATAAACAGCTCTTCCTTCTACCAAGGGGACATTTAAGCTCGCTTCCATTTGTCTGACAAAAGCACTGTCAGTAGGGGTGCTTTGAGCTACATTGACATTGGAGAATGCCTGATCTGCAATAATCCCTGCCGTGAAAAACCGCTGGCTAAAACCTATCCATTTTACAGCCTCGGAGGGGCTTTCGGCTTCCGGAGAGTCTCCCACGCCGAGATTCTCAAATGATCCCTCTGCCGTGAAATAATTAACTTCAGTTTTTCTGCGGGACTCTGCTAGATCCATCTCATGGGCTCTTGCCATGTCATTCCAGGAAAAGACCAGCTGATTCTGGGTGAAAACACCTTGATAACGATCAATTTCGAAGGATTTTTTGACTTGGTATGAGCCTTCTTCCAATTGGAATCGGTGCAATAGGGTGCCGCTCTCTGTGCCAGCTTGAAGGGTGAGTACTTGGATCTGCTTGCCATCCTCTGAAGTCTCCGTAGTCAGCTCGGGGAAGAAAAAGAAATCTTCCAAAAGTACAGGTCCTTTGGTGGTCTCGAGCTGTTGGGTCATAGAGGAAGTCTCTTCGTCCAATAGCATGAGGGGTTTTCCGTCCCAAGATTTATATTCTTTAAGCTCGACTTTCTTGATGATGCCGCCTTTGGTAGAGACATCGACCTTGATGACATCATTTTCCAAAGTGACAATTTCTTCTTTTCCAAGAGTGAGTGTGGCTAAGACACCGTATCTGTTGATTTTATCCTCTGATAGGGAGTCAGTTTCCTCCTTTTGGATTGGGGGGAATTCTTCAATACTTCCCTGATTGGGAGTTTCAGTATTTTCTACTGCGATGGTTTCTTCACTTGGATCAATTTCAGGCCCTGTAGCAAAGAAAATCGAATAAATAAGGATGACTGCTGCAAATAATATCAGTCCTGTCGCTTGATTTCTATCCATAAATGCTTCTGCCCGGGATTACCGGGACTACTTACTTATATTTTTTATTTTCTATCGCCGCTTCAATGAATTTCACAAAGAGTGGCTGTGGGTTCAAGACGGTGCTTCGGTACTCGGGATGAAACTGAACGCCTACAAACCAAGGATGGTTTTTGATCTCCATTATTTCTACAAGACCCGTGTCAGGATTTTTACCTGTAGCAAGCATTCCTGCTCTTTCTATCTGCTCTAAGTATTTGTTGTTAAACTCATAGCGATGTCTATGTCGTTCTTGAACTTTTTTAGTTCCGTAGGCCTGATAGGCCTTACTTCCTCTTTTGAGTTCGCAAGTATACGCACCTAATCGCATTGTTCCACCCATTTGCTCGATCTGTTTCTGCTCTTCCATCAAATCTATGACAGGATGCGGGGTGTTTTCGTCCATTTCTGTGCTGTTTGCATTCGGTAGCTGTAGCACATTCCTTGCAAATTCTATCACTGCCACCTGCATACCAAGGCAGATTCCGAAAAATGGAATTTTCTCCTCCCTTGCATAGCGCACCGTCTCGATTTTACCTTCAAATCCTCGCTCACCAAATCCTGGCGCTACCAAAATCCCGTCTAAATCACTGAGCTTTGATTTGAAATTGTCCAGATTGATTTCTTCTGACGAGATCAATTTAAGGTTCACGTGACACTCTACAGATGCTCCTGCATGTGTGAAGGCTTCAATAATGGATTTATAGGAATCGGGCAGGGAAACATATTTTCCTATGAGTCCTATAGTGACCTCTTGAGTTGGATTTTTAAGCTTACCCAAAAAGTCCTTCCATTCGTCCAAGTCTGTATTTTGTTTGGAAGGAAGCTTAAGTTTTGACAGGACACGTTCGTCTAGCTTTTCTTTCTTCATCAAAAGCGGAACATCATAAATAGTATCGGCGTCCATCGCTTCAATGACGCTGTTTAGCTGCACATTGCAGAAAAGAGCCAATTTCTTCTTTACTTCAACAGGTAGATGATATTCAGTTCGGCATACCAAGATGTCTGGCTGTATACCTGCCTCCAAAAGCTGCTTCACGGAGTGCTGAGTGGGTTTGGTTTTAAGTTCTTTGGCAGCCTTGAGATAGGGGATGAGCGTTAAGTGAATGACCAAGAAATTATTGGAACCAAGATCCCATCGAGCTTGTCGTACTGCTTCTATGAATGGAAGAGACTCGATATCACCAACACAACCTCCGATTTCGGTGATGATTACATCATACTTTCCTTCTTGGCCTAGCTTGTAAAAGTTATTTTTAATTTCGTCGGTAATATGAGGAATGACCTGTACTGTCTTTCCCAAAAACTCTCCCTTACGCTCTTTGGTAATGACATTATTGTAAATTCTTCCTGTCGTGACATTGTTGTTTTGAGAGGTAGAGGTATTCAGAAATCGCTCATAATGACCTAAATCCAAATCCGTTTCCGCACCGTCATCTGTCACGTAGCATTCTCCATGCTCGTATGGATTGAGGGTGCCTGGATCAATGTTTAGATAGGGGTCAAATTTCTGGATAGTGACAGAAAAGCCACGGGATTGGAGTAATTTGCCCAATGAAGCGGCAATGATACCCTTTCCCAATGAGGAAGTAACTCCTCCGGTAATGAAAATGTATTTGGTGGATGAGGCCATAAGAATGGGGTGAGCGTGTTGTTTCTATTTGGATTCTTATGGGGCTCAAAATTACGGAAAATATCCGAGAAAGAACTGAACGGAGATATTTTCTGAGCTAAAAAATCGAACTTCAATTGCCTGATCTCTTCTTTGGTGTCAAGGTTGGCATAATAATATTTCATGTTACGATATTAAATGTAATTTTTTGAATTTGGTTATATAATGCATTTACCCAATGTTGAAAGTGGTTTATTATGCTATAGGACCTGCTTTTTGTTTTACTGATTTTCTTATTAAATAGATCAGCTATTAGTGGTGTTTCTGGGATGAGGGGTCAGTAATAAATAGTTGTTAACAACTTTTATATAAAAATTCAAGAAAGCTTTTTCATTCTCAATATGAAATAATATATTGCTTCATCATTTTTATCTAAAAACAAAAACGATTATGAGAGAACTTATTAAAGAAGCAATTGCAGATCTTAAAAAGAATGATGGTTTTATTTATGTGACCTCTGAAGGTAAAAGAGTAGATCTCCACGAAGCTGCTGCTAGGGGGATTGCGGTTACTCCTGTAAATCCAAAAGATGATGTAATTAAAAAATTGGAAAACGCAGGATTGCACCTAACTGACGGACGTTTTTTAAATGATCTAAATGAACTAATTGGTTTAATCACAGGACAGTCAAGCTCCAAAACTTCGAAAAGAAGAACTTTCTCTGACCAAGAGAAATCCAAAATTCTAGATGAGTGGAAAAAAGTTGAAGCTACTGGTAAAAAGACCAAAGCCGCTTTTGCAAGAGAAATTGGTATTGGTTATCAGACATTTATCAATTGGTTAAGAGGTTAAATTACCCACATTTAATTTGGTAAAAGCGGACTAGTTCCGCTTTTTTTGTTACTTCATTTTCGGTTATTATCATGTGTTTAGGAATATTTATCCTCTTCTTATCGGATAATTAATTCTTTTTAAGGAGTATATTTTTTCTATTAATCTGTAAGCTCTCAGATATCTGATTAATTTTGCAAAAAATCAATAGAAATTGGATTACAAACCATTATTCGAAACATTAAAAACCAAGGGCAGTCTTTTCATCAAGGAAGGAAATGGAAGCGTCATTCATTTCCAGTATGCAGACACTTGGCAGGAGGATTTGGGGTCTGACTGGGTATTTCTTTTGTTTGATGTTTTTCAGATTAGGTCGGTAGCAGAGCAGTTTTCGGAGGTATCTTTAGATATCGTAGATTATGCTTCCAAACCAACCATCTATCACAGCCCGGCATCTGACTTACTTCCCAAAGGATTGCCTGAAAATGGAAAGATTCGATTTGCATTGATCAGGGATAAGGCTTGGAATGGTTTTTTGTTTCAAGCTAGTAAACTCCTCATGGCTAGATGGGAGAATGTAAAAAGCCCTGTGGATTTTCAGGTGAAGGAGCTTTTTCCGCTTTTTAGTCCTAATTTGAAAGAGCTATTTTTGAGCCCAGAAGGGGATGTGAAAATCATCAAGGGATGAATTTTAAAGAGAAATTAGATCAAAATTCAATTTTCAAAATTGTAGGGGAGGCAGGTCAAAGACTGGGGCTTCCCACTTACGTAGTAGGCGGATACGTTCGTGATCTACTTTTGGAAAGAGAAAATAAAGATATTGATTTTACCTGTGTAGGTAGTGGAATTGCACTTGCCAAAGAAGTTTCAAAGGCTTTGGGAAAAGATGTTCCTGTATCAATCTTCAAGAATTTTGGTACTGCGATGATTAATTGGGGAGACTATGAACTCGAGTTTGTGGGAGCCAGGAAGGAATCTTATCGATCCGAAAGCAGAAAGCCAATCGTAGAGGACGGTACTTTGATGGAAGACTTGGAGCGGAGGGACTTCACGATTAACGCGATGGCTATTTCCCTCAATCAAGAGGATTTTGGGGAGTTATTGGACCCTTTCAATGGACAAAAGGACCTGAAAAGAAAAAACATTCAAACACCCCTAGATCCCAATGTAACTTTCTCGGATGATCCCCTTCGAATGATGCGGGCGGTGCGATTTGCAGCTCAACTTAATTTCGATATTGAAGCAGATACCTTTTTTGCTATTCAAGACAATGCAGCCCGCCTTAAGATTGTATCCGCCGAAAGAATCATTGCCGAGCTAAATAAAATCATTGAAACGCCTACTCCTTCTTACGGCTTTAAATTGCTTTTTGCAGGTAAATTGATCCATGAGTTTTTTCCTGAGATGGTCGAGCTTCAAGGTGTAGATACTGTTGACGATAAGTCTCACAAGGATAATTTTTATCATACACTTCAAGTACTAGACAATGTAGCCAAAGTGAGTGATGACCTTTGGCTGAGATGGGCGGCTATTTTGCATGATATTGCCAAGCCTGCTACCAAGCGGTTTAATCCTAAAGTTGGCTGGACCTTTCATGGACATGAAGATAAAGGGGCAAGGATGGTCCCGGGGATATTTAAGCGTCTCAAATTGCCGATGGATGAGCGGATGAAGTTTGTCCAGAAATTGGTACGCCTTCACCTTCGGCCGATAGCTTTGGTCAAGGACGAAGTCACGGATTCTGCCTTGCGACGCCTACTCTTTGATGCGGGAGATGCGATCGACGAATTGATGATCCTTTGCCGGGCTGATATCACTTCCAAGAATGATAAAAAGGTAAAACGCTACCTGGAAAACTTCGATAAAGTGGAGCGTAAATTGCAAGAGGTAGAAGAAAAAGATCAAGTTAGAAACTTTCAGCCACCAATTAGTGGGGAGGAAATCATGGCAACCTTCGATCTAAAGCCTTCCAAAATAGTAGGTGATATCAAAGAGGAGATCAAAGAAGCTATATTAGAGGGCAAAATCAAAAATAATCCGGAAGAGGCTAGGGGCCTGATGCACGACATCGCAAAACGGATGGGGATTTCCGATAAATAAAAGATCTTAAAATCTGTTTAAGTCAAATCAAAAGAATAAATAGAATTAGAAAAAAGCATTTACTTTCCGACTTAATACAAAGAAATATACCACAACAGAAAGTTTAATTATATGAAACGTTTACTCACCCTATTTGCCTTTGTCCTCTCAGTAGGATACGCCCAAGCCCAAAGTGCCGACTCTACGGTACAAATGGACTCCAAAGACAAAATTGCCCTAAATATTCAGGATCAGGCCTCCTACCAGCTAGCAATGCGATACAATGATCCTGAACTTGCCAAATCTGCCTTATATCGCTTAATCGTAAGAAATCCGGAAAACTTGAGGTATCAAGAGCTATTGGGATCATTATATTTTGAATTGGGCCAATCCACCTCTGCAGCGCTCGTTGCGATAGATATTTTAGAAGTAGATGACCGGAATATAGGAGCCTTGGAAATAGCGGCTTACTCCTTGGAGCAGGTAGGCGCTCTCGATAGGGCACTTCCTCATTATGAGAGTTTACATTTATTGACTGGAGATAATTTCAGCTTATACAAATCAGCCTTTTTGCAATATTCCCTAAAGCGATATGAGGAAGCACTCAATTCTACCAATATGCTGATCAAGAATGCTAAATCTGATGAAAAAATCGGGTTTCCCAAGTCTGAGACGGAAAATCAGGAAGTTAGTATCAAGGCAGCAGCAATCAACCTTAAAGGCATGATTTATTTGGATCAAGGTTCAAAATCTGAGGCAACTACCGCCTTTCAAGAAGCTATCGAATTGGATCCTACCTTTGATCTAGCGAAAGAAAATTTGAAGAAGGCACAATCATAATAACGTTAGGCCGCATTGAAGAACAGCTCTCTTTTTGGGAGCTGTTTTTTTTAGATAAAAAGGTAGTAAGCGAGGGCGGTGGTTAAAAGAGCCAAAAGGAAACTGACGGTTAGGATTTTCCCGTAATTGACGGGTACTCTAACCATTTCTCGGGAATTCTTTCTAAAGTTGATGTACTTCGGATTGGCGACTTCTTGAACAATAGCCAATATTCCCAGAAAGTATATCGCCAAAATCAAAACAAAGCTAGCGATCTCTTGCATAAGTCCGAAATAACCTAAATTTGAGCACTTTTAAAACCGTGAAATCAAATGTTAATGATTTGATAATAAAGCAAAAAAGCAAGCCACTTTGAGCTTGCTTCTTCATTTGGAGGTTTGAAGTCTAGTTCTTTTCAAACTTGATGTTCTCGATCATTCGTCCAGTTCTGACCTTATGATCAAGCGTGCTTCCTAAGTCTGATCGAGAGAGTTTATTGATACGGTCTGATGGAGATTGGCCGGTTATTTCGGCAATAGCTGTTCTTAGTAGCAGCTCATTGATATCCCCGAAAGGCTTTAAGCGTTCTTCCACTTCCCGTGCTGTAATATTGGGTGTAAACCCATTCGTATAATCGGACTCATCCTGGCTATTGGCGCTTTGTGTGACGATGGGTAGGATGCCGTAAGTATTTTGTGGGTTTTCCTCATCTTCGAACGGTATGGATCCTACATTTTTTCCCGTGGTCACATCTCCAATCAGAAATACATCCATGTAAGGACGAAGACCATTGATGATTAATTCTGAAGCCGAAGCCGTACGGCTTGAGGTTAAAATATACACTCGATTTCCGCTCAGAATATTGCCGAGGTTTTGGGCTTTGGTTCGAAATGGTGTCTGCACATTTTGGAAATCGTCAAATCCACTCAAGAAGCTATTGTATTTTGTCTTAGAGAAAATATCATTCTGAGTGACTCCAGGAGCGATAAGACTCGCCAGATTAACAGCAGATGAGACAAAACCGCCACCGTTATATCGAAAGTCCACAATCAGATGATTGATTGATTCTGCCTTGAATTTTGCAAAGATTGCATCCATTTCTTGATCATATGCAGTACTGCCACTCCCAGGGCCTGGAGCAAAGAAATGATACACTACATATCCTATTTTCTGATCATCTACCGTATAAATGGTGTCAAGGAAATTGGGGTCTTCTGCCAGCTGGATTGCATCTAGCTCTACTTCTCCTTGATCTTCAAAGATCTCAGCTTCTTCATTGAATCGTAAGAAATTGACCGTATGCGTGGAGGAAATGTCATCTAAAACCTCTTGGAAATTGTCTGCGGTCATTTGTTGACCATTTATCGTCCGGATGATGTCACCACGTCTTAATCCCGCCGATTCAGCTGGACTATTCTTCTTGATATAAGTTATCTCGGCGATGACATTGTCAGAGTTTTGACTTTCTCTGAATAGGATGAATTCATAGCCAGACTCTAAAGTCACCCCATTCAGTGAATTGATCAGCTCTTGGTAATCAGGATAAATAGCTGAAAATCGATCGGTCGGTCTGAAAAGCAGAGATTCGAAGTAATCTTCGGGTGCCGATGTCTCAGCGACAGGAGTACGCATATCATCGAGCCAAAAGTAAACTTGATCCATAACCTCTTGAATCCATCGGTTCACAGCTACCTCACTTCCGGGATCCACCGGTGGAGGATTTTGATCTTCGTTATTACAGGCGCCTAATGCAACTAGGGCTATCAGATAGAAAATTTTCTGGATTCTTATTTTTCTCATACGCTAATGAATAAAGCTATCTCGGTGCCAGTACTTTTTCACTTTTCGCAGATATCCATCCAAGGGGATAAAATTTCAAAAAGCGCAGTCTTAAGAGTTTGTTTTCTGACCTAAAATCAGACTGGAAGAAAGTACTATTACTGTTAAAATTGATTTATCTAATCTGATAACGAAACAGGGCTAGGCCTTGTTATAATTAGTAACTAGATCCGAAAGAAACGTCGTGTGTCTGACTATCAAGTAGTTTGCCTTTTTCGCATTTGAGTACTCGATAGGGGTACTTACGTAGCAAGTCGTGATTATGGGTTGCCATCAAGATAGCTGTTCCTTTTTTATTGATCTCTTGGAAGAGTTTGAAAATGCCATCTGCCACATCTGGATCTAGGTTTCCTGTAGGTTCATCTGCAAGCAGAATAGAAGGCTCATTTAGCAACGCTCTTGCAATCACCACACGCTGCTGTTCGCCGCCACTGAGTTGGTGTGGCATTTTGCTCGAGGAATTATGCAGACCCACAAGCAATAATACTTCGGCCATCCGCTCTTTGATTTTCACTTTGTCTTTCCAGCCGGTGGCCTTCATGACAAAGGCCAAATTCTCTGCCACTGTTCGATCATTGAAAAGTTGAAAATCTTGGAATATGATCCCAAGTTTTCTTCTCAAGAAAGGAACTTCATTGGATTTTATCTTATTTAGGTCGAATCCTGCAATCTCAACAGAGCCTGACCTCAAGGCAAGGTCAGCATAGAGTGTTTTAAGCAAGGAGCTTTTTCCACTTCCTGTCTGCCCAATTAGAAAAACAAATTCATGTTGCTCGACAGCAAATGTGACATCAGAGAGGACTGGGTCAACTCCCTGAAAAACCGTCACATGGTCTACTTTAAGTACAGGGTCTTTGCTAAAATCCATTGATTACAAATCCAGTTTTTGAAGTTTTCCAAAAGGCAACTCATCGATCAATTTTTGAAGAGCATCTTCCTTCCCTTCTAATCCAAATTTCTCTGGATTTTTCATAGGTCTATCAGCACGGAAGTAGGCCACTAGAACGAAATTTTCATCCCGAATTTGTATGTAATCCGGAATTTTGGCCTTGCCTTTTACTTTGATGATGTACATGGATCGCTTCCTTGGTTGTTCAATTTATTTTCCGGCTGCCTTTGCATGGTCTGCCAGAAACTGTGCCAGACCCTTATCCGTCAATGGGTGATTTAATAGACCGGTGATTACCTTCAGGGGACAAGTGACTACATCTGCACCGATTTCAGCACATTTGATCAAGTGCATGGTGTGGCGGATACTTGCTGCAAGCACTTCAGTCTGAAAATCATAGGTTCGGTAGATGTGAACGATTTGCTGTATAAGCTCCAGTCCATCGAAGGAGATATCATCCAGGCGCCCGATGAAGGGAGAAAGGTAGGATGCTCCTGCCTTGGCAGCTAAAAGTGCCTGACCAGCTGAGAAAACCAAGGTGCAATTGGTTCTGATTCCTTCACTGTGAAAGTATTTGATGGCTTTGACCCCTTCTTTGATCATAGGGATTTTCACCACGATTTTGTCATCAATTTTAGCTAGCTCTTTTCCTTCACGGATCATTCCGTCAAAATCGGTAGCAATCACTTCTGCACTTACTTTATCATCTACGATATTGCAGATTGCTTTGTAATGAGCTTTTACGGCTTCATCCCCTGATATACCTTCTTTGGCCATCAGTGAGGGATTGGTGGTGACACCGTCTAATACACCAAGGTCATAAGCTTCTTGAATTTCGGAAAGATTGGCGGTATCGATAAAGAATTTCATAGGATAATGGTTTTCGAATTAGTTTTAGGCTATCTGACAAAGTTAAAATTTAAATCAGGATAAGGAACTGAAATCCTAAAATCTACAGCCAAAAAAGGGCAAAAAAAGAAGCGGCATCGCACCGCTACAACCGCCTACCCTTGCTTCCTTCCGGACCTGGGGGATTTGGCAGGAGCTGGTCGTGCCGCTAGGGCGCAAAGATACGGCAAATTCCACTCAATCCAATTTTTTCTTCTAAGATTATCCCTGAAAAACCTGAACAGGAATCTAGTAAGCTGAGCCTCTTTATGTTGGAGATAAATGAAATTTGCGTGTTTATGAAATTGAATTTTTCTGAATCGAAAATTCAGGTAATCTCAGCTTTTCTAACTGAATATATCTGATCAAGTCGAAATGAAAGCCGTGATATGACCAAGCCGATTAATGAGAGTGCTAAGCCAATCCATATTTGGTGAAAAGACACCGAAATAGCCAAAAATTGAAGAACTAAACCTAAAAACCATATAGCGTCTCCAAATCGGGTTTTATTTCCTTTTAAGCGAAGTCTATTATGCCCATTACCTTCATGTAAAAGTATATTCCAAAAATCTCGGTAGTGCCAAAGGAGAATACCATTTAAAAAAAGAAGAAAGCTCAATACATAGGGAGTGCCTCTCCATTCAAGCGAAATCGTAATCATTAATATATTCAAAAGCATAGGAACCAGCATGACTGCCCCTATCAATTTGTATCGGGTGGTGATCAGCTTATAGCCAATGAGTACCTGTGAGTAGGCTATAAACTTCCCGTAAAAACCTAATCCGTACTCTTCGAGGCGCTCCACCAGCCAGGTCGGACCTATCCAGCCGATAAACTGATGATCAGCAAAAAGCTTACTCATACCTGCACCGAAAAAAGTAAAGCCTAGAAAAATAGAAATTAGATTGAGTAGTATTCTTTTTTGTCTGGGCTTCATAAATCTGTTTTTCCAAGAAATGATTGAGATCCCAAAATGTTACTGATTGACAATAAACTTGCTATTAGAAAACCAATTTATTTCTATTTTAGACCACTTCAAACACAATAATTTAAGATATGTCCACCAGTGAACTCGCTCCAGGAAGCAAATTACGACATCCTAAGTTTGGACTTGGGATGATTTTATCAGCGGATGAAAGCTATTACAAGATCTATTTTTACAATACGGAGGAAATAAAAACACTCGCAAGGGATTACGATGGCTTTGAAATCGAAGAGGCCAAAAAACCGGATTTCCCAATGTTGACACAAAAAGATGTCGAAAAGGCCATCAGAGAGGCACTGATTCAGACTTCAGAGCGAATGCCTATCGTGCCATTAGGAGGGAAATGGATTGGAGGTAAGGTGGTGATTCTTCCCGGTGATGAGGATTTGCAGAATAAGGAAATTCCCATTGATACTTTTTTCCATAAGGTAGTCATGGTCCGGGAGAAGCTTCGGGTCTTAGAGCAAAACATCAATAATCACCCTAAACTAGACGATGAAGATCGTGTTCATTTACAGCAATACATTACTCGCTGCTATGGCTCATTGACTACTTTCAATGTGCTTTTTGCCTACAAGGAGGATCAATTTAAAGGAAGTGGAGGGAAGGAATCTTGAGGGCTTAAGGCTTTCCAAATACCCGTTGGATGATGAAACGAATCAGAAAAATAACGGTCAGGATGATACCGCCTACTATAATAAATTCCATGATTTGACTTTCCGATTTAACTCTGCTATTCATGAATAGTTTGAGAAGGGATGCGAATCTTTACAAGCGGTATAAAATCCCTAATTTGCAGTCCGATTCCTCAAACCTATCTTATGAAGTCTTTATTGCGTCGCCGCATTGCTTTAGGCAGCATGTTTTTCTTCTTGGGCCTATGTTTTGCCAGCTGGGCAGCCCGTATTCCTGATATTCAGGCAAAGTTTGATCTTTCCGAAGGACAGCTAGGAAGTATTTTGCTTTTTCTGCCCATAGGGTCCATGATAGGTTTACCGATTGCTGGATGGTTGGTCCATCACTATGGGAGCCGTTCGGTTATTCTTTGGGGTAGTTTTTTATATGCATTCAGTTTGCCCCTGATAGGGCTTAGTCCTTCACTCTGGATGTTGATTATCGTTTTGGTATTCTTTGGTATGCTTGGGAATATCATGAACATTGCACTCAACACCCAAGCCCTAGATTTCGAAGATGAAATGGGTAGAAGTATCTTGGCTTCTTTTCATGGACTTTGGAGTACGGCAGGATTTGTAGGGGCAGGGATTGGAGCGGTGATGATTGGCCTAGGCTGGATTCCTTTTTACCATTATTTGTTTGTGGCATTTATATCTGCTGCTATCATTTTGAGTACTCGACCATACATCAAGGAGGAAAAATCCAGAGGAGATGGAGGAGGGCTTGTATTGAAAAGACCGGATGCGCTATTGCTAAGAGTGGGCCTGATTTCATTTCTAGGAATGATGACAGAGGGATGCATGTTTGATTGGAGTGGGGTGTATTTCAAAAAAGTAGTGGAAGCGCCTGCCGAATGGATCACTTTAGGATATGTGGCTTTTATGGGCACGATGGCGTCTGGACGTTTTATTTCCGATCGGATTATTCAGCGTTATGGAAAAGTGCCCGTTTTGAGATTCAGCGGTGTTTTGATTTTCGCGGGTCTTTTGATTTCGGTGTTGGCTCCGGTATTGCTTTGGGCTACGATAGGTTTTTTATTGGTTGGTTTTGGAGTAGCTTCCATAGTCCCGATTTCCTACAGCGTCGCCGGAAGATCCACTCTATATTCTCCCGGAGTAGCTTTGGCTATAGTGTCGACGCTCTCGTTTTTCGGCTTTTTGATAGGCCCTCCCTTAATAGGTTTTATTGCTGATCTTTTCGATTTAAAGACCTCCTTTTCACTAATTGCGGTGAATGGATTGGGGATTGCACTTTTATCGACGGTTAGAACTGAAGTCTTTGATCCAAAACCAAGCCATGCATGAGTAGCAAGCCCGAGTCGTTTCAGTTTAGTAAAGAGTTCGAAATAGGTTCTTTCCAAGTCAATCCCGATGGCAAGCTTCGATGGAAGGATTTGGCAGATCTTTTTCAGGAAGTGGCGTGGAGACATGCGGATTCAGCTGATTTTGGTAGAATACTTCAAGAAGCTAATCAGATGTGGGTTCTTTCCCGCTTTGAAATCAAATGTGAAGATTTCCCGAGTTGGGGAGATCATGTAGAAATTTTTACGGCAGGTCGGGGGGTGGAAGGGCTTTTTGCTTTTCGGGAGTTTTTGATGCTAGGGGATAAAGGAAACACGCTTGCGGCAGGGATGAGTAGTTGGCTTTTGCTGGATAGCCGTAGCAAGAAAATCATTTCTCCGGAAAAGGCTTTGCCTGACCATCTGTTCAAAATCAATTCAAAACCCGCATGGATTCCTGAGCGACATCGGTTGAAATCTCTTGAGAAGTCTGCAATCGGAGTCAAGGTACGTGCATCAGATTTAGACTTGCAAAATCACGTCAATAACACAAGCTATATCAGGTGGGTGGAGGATTTCATGCAGGAAGAAGGCTTAAAAATTGAATCACTATCTATCAACTATTTAGCGGAATGCTTTCTGGGAGATCAAGTTGATTTTTTCATCAAAAGGCTGGATTCTGAGCTTCAGATTTTGGGGCAGGTAGGCGAAAAGAAGGTGTTTTCAGCTGTAGTCAAGATTTGATTTTATGATATCTATCTGATCATGTGATCCAAGTCACAGCGCTGATAGGGATTGATTCTCGATTTTTGTTTTTAGATTAGAAATGAAAATGGATCAACTCGGCAAAACTTTCATAAAATTAATCGGCCTGATGGTCGGATTATTGGCTTTGATTACTTCCCTTGTGGGAGTTATTGGCTTAGTAATTTATTTATCCTATGCTGGTGTGAAATTACCTGAATTTGGAACAGGGGATGAGCAAATATTAGCGACAGCAGTAGTTCCAGGGCCCAAAAGTAAAGCACTGATGGATCCCGTGGGAATGTGGACAGCTCCTGATTGGTCAACTGTTGATGCGGAAGCTAATGCGGCGGATATCAAATATGGTCGGGAATTGATTGCAAATACAGCAGCTTACTTGGGGCCAAATGGAAGTGTACGTAAGATATCTAATGGTCTTAATTGCCAAAACTGTCACCTCAATGCCGGGACGGCTCCATTAGGAAATAACTATGGGGCTGTTGCTTCAACTTACCCAAAAATAAGAGCTCGCTCCGGGCAATCGGAAGATATCCCCAAGCGAATTAATGATTGCTTTGAGCGGAGCTTGAATGGGCAAGGACTTGAGCGCGATTCTAAAGAAATGATGGCTATGGTCGCCTATATGGAATGGCTCGGCAAGGATGTACCGAAGGGTGAAAAGCCAAAAGGTGCTGGAATTTATGCAGTCCCACTGTTGGATCGTGCAGCTGATCCTGTGAGAGGCAAAACGGTCTACGATAGTC
>LJXT01000006.1 GCA_001314815.1 Algoriphagus marincola HL-49 | reverse complement strand
CAAATCAATGGCTTTGTCAAAAAAGCTCCCACTTATTGGGGAGATCAGACTTTCACGGGAGGACCGATTTATGGAGGAGCTATTTTGGTCTTTCTGGCTTTTTTGGGGATCTGGGCAGCACCAAAGGAGAGTCTGTACACCTTTGGAGCGATTATCATCTTTTCCCTTCTCCTGAGTTGGGGTAAAAACTTGGCCTGGTTCAACTATGCGCTTTTCGATATTTTACCCGGATACAATAAATTCCGCGCCGTGTCCATGGCTTTGGGCGTGACGCTTTTCGCCATTCCGGTTTTGGGAATGATTTCCTTAGAACGATTGGTTCAGAAAAATGATTTAAAACCACTATTTCTAGGAGGAGGGATTGTAGCAGGTCTTACGTTGATTCTCGCTGTTGCTTCCGGAGCATTTTTCAGGTTCGAGGCCCCAGTCGATGCCAATCTTCCTGAGTGGCTTGCCTCGGCCATTCAAACCGATCGAAAAGCCATGCTTTCCGCTTCGGCCTGGAAAAGTTTTGGTTTTATCATCGCAGGAGCGGCATTGGTCTTTTTAAATTTGAAGGGAAAAATCTCCGATTTGGTTTTGGGTGGTGGATTGATTGCGCTGATTGCCGTGGATTTGATTTCCGTCAATCGGCAGTATCTCAATTCCGAGTCATTTCAAGCAAACCCATCCCGACAATACTTCACCGAAACTCCCGCAGAAAAGGAAATTGCTCAGGATCCAGATTATTTCCGAGTATTGAGTTTGACAGAAGGCTTAACTCAGGGTGCACGTACAAGCTACCGCTTTTACAGTCTTGGGGGCTATCATGGAGCAAAGCTCCGACGCTATCAAGACCTGATCGACTATCAACTTCAGTCCGAAATCCAGGATTTTGTCAGCAAAGCGCAGGAAGGGAATTTTGACTGGCAGGGCATTTCAGTCATCAATATGCTAAATACCAAATATCTGATCGCCGGCCAAGATGCCAACTCGGTTTTTGAAAATCCAGCTGCAAATGGTGCTGCCTGGATCCCATCGGAAATCGTTCCCGTTCAGAGCAATGAGGAGGAAATTAGCGAAATCGGAGAAATTGACACCAAGACGCAAGCTACGGTCAACACGGAGGAATTTGGTAACATCTCTGCTGGCTCGGGAAATGTTGCATTAACTTCCCAAAGTCCGAACGAACTCCGCTATTCTGTGAATATGGAAAGTGCAGGTTTGGTGGTTTTTTCGGAGATTCACTACCCAAAAGGCTGGAAGGCGACGATTGACGGAGCTGAGCAGGATATTTTGCGTGTGAATTACTTACTGAGAGGCTTGGAAGTACCGACAGGAAGTCATGAGGTAATTTTTACCTTTGAACCATCCAGCTACTATGCCACAAAGACTCCCATGATCATTTTCCAATATTTGATTTTGGCCACCCTTTTGGCAGGAATTTTCATCACTTACAAGCAAGAGAATGAACCCAGAGGATGAAGACAAAGTAGTCAGCTTTTACGATCAATTCGCTGACAAACAGGAAAAGACGGGCATCAATTCGCGCCACCTATCCATACTTGACAAGGTCATGGGAGCAGGATTGCGTCCTGACCATCATGTCTTGGAGGTTGGCTGTGGGATAGGTACGGTATCATCACTTCTCGCAAGACAGGTACCCAAAGGAAAAGTGCTGGCAGTGGATATTTCTCCCGAAAGCATCAGCAAGGCGAAGAAAATCTGGAAAAGTCAGGAAAATCTAAGTTTCGAGGTATCGGACATGTCGGACTTCGACAAGGGCGATCAGCAATTCGATTTCTTTGTATTTCCGGATGTGCTGGAGCATATCCCCGTTGATCAGCATCAGGCTCTGTTTCAAAAAGTCCAAAAACACGCACATCAAGACTCTGTGGTCTTTGTACACATTCCCGCCCCGAGATACCTACAGTGGATGATCGACCACGAGCCTGAGAAGCTACAAGTGATCGACCAGCCTTTAGACTCAGGAGAGCTTATCAAGAGCTTGAATAATGCTGGGTTTTATTTGGAAAAAATGGAAACCTATTCCGTCTTTTTTGCTGAAAAAGACTACCAGTATTTTGTCTTCCGATCTTCCAAACCACTGGGGAAATCCACTCCACTATCCAAGTGGGACATATTAAAAGAACGAATTCGAATCCGCCTGAAATACGGCTTAATCAATTAATCTATGAATATCGAAAACCAAGCCGTTGTAGGGCTGACTTACGAACTTAAAGTCAGCAAAATCGAAGATGAAATCGAATCAGTACCATTCAGTGTAGAGGTTCGGGATGAGGACGACCCTTTTTATTTTTTGTTTGGACAAAGTGGGCTTCCCGAAAAATTTGAAGAACTGCTAACCGGAAAAAAGGAAGGCGATTCCTTCGACTTTGTGCTCAAAGTGGCTGAAGCCTATGGTGAGGCTGATGATGAGCTTTTGATCAATCTTCCGAAGGATCAATTCTCCAAGGAGCGAGGATTTGAAGAGAATATGCTAAAAGAAGGGGAATTTCTACCCTTGATGGATGAAAATGGCTATCCCATGCAGGCAAAGGTTTTGAAGGATTTTGGCGATAGTTTGCTGCTTGACTTCAATCATCCATTGGTGGGCTTTGACTTACATTTTGAAGGAAAGATTCTTGAAGTTCGGAAAGCAACCCAGGAAGAACTGGACCACGGGCATGTGCATGGCGCTGACGGCGAATCACACGATTAAACAATAAGAGGCTTTCTGAATCAGGAAGCCTCTTATTTTATCTAGCTAATTGAAGTTCTTTTTCAGTATCCCAACTCAAATACACGCGATCCCCTTTTTCAAATCTACGCTGCGGATCATCGACCTCCCAAATCAATCCGCTTTCTTTTAGTCTGATTTGAAGTGAATTGAAATGAACCAAATACCGGGAATCGACTACATGGGCAAGTAGTCCTCCTTTTGTCCGAAGTTTGACATCCGTCGGGCGAATAAAACAGTTATCAGTATTGGGAATGGCATTGATAGGAGAAAAAAGTTGGGCGATATATCTGCTTTTTGGTTGTTCACAAAGCTCCCGAGAACTTCCTTGTTGCACGATTTTTCCTTTTTGCAAAATCAACAAGTCATCTGTCAAGCGTAGCGCATCATCCAAATCATGGGTCACAAAAATCACGGTAGTTTGAGCCTCTTTAAAACTATCAGCCAATTCTCCTATCAGCTGATGAGTCTGAATCGTATCCAAGGAGGAAAAGGGCTCATCCAAAAGCAAAACCTCCGGCTCGATAGCCAAGGCTGCGGCAATAGCTACTTTTTGCTGCTGTCCACCGGAAAGTTGTCTTGGAAATCGATCTGCTAGCTTATTTAGCCGAAACTGCCTCAGCAAAGTCTTGACCCGCTCTTGGGCGTATTTTTTATCATAAAGCAGGAGTGGTCGAGCAATATTCTCCTCCACAGTGCTATTGGGATACAAATGATAATCCTGATGAATCAGCTTAATCTCGTCATATCCTGCCACCAATTTTTCACTGGGATTGAGGATTTTCTCCCCTTGCAAATAGACAGATCCAGAATCTTGCTTTTCCAACCCCGCCAAAATTCGAAGTAAGGTGGATTTCCCAGAACCACTCTCTCCTACGATGGATAATAGCGAACCCTTTTGAATATTGAGAGAAAAATCATGAAGAGCGACTTGATCGGGATAAGTTTTCCGGATTTGCTGGATAGTGAAAAAACTCATGGACGGATTTCGGTTTGAAGCTTTTTGGGAAGTGAGGCAAAGATCAGTTCATAGGAATGATCCACCAAATCCAAGATCAGCTGATCAGGTACATTTCCGAGTACCGAAACAGAGTTCCACCATTTTTTATTCATATGATAGCCTGGAGTGATCCCCTCAAACTTCTCCCTCAATTCAGCGGATCGCTCGGGGTCACACTTCAAATTGATATAGTCGAAAACTTCCAAATCTGTGATCGCAAATATTTTTCCTCCCACTCGAAAACAAAGCGTATTGGCATCAAAAGGAGTATCTTCTGAAGTTCCAGGCTTGGAAAGGCAAAAGTCGCGGAGGTAGGAAAGGGTCATAAGTGAAGTAATTCGATCTAAATATCCATAATAATGCCATTCACCTTTTTTCATTGCTTATCCGGCTGGAAGTCGGAAGCCCGAAGAACGAAGCTTCCGGATATTAAACCTCTAAGGCCGTACTAGGCAATTACTGCCAGTAAAGCAGCTTTCTATGTTATTTTGATTGAAGATAAGAATGCGCTTGTTAGGATTCAATATTCAAGCCACCATTCTTCCCAATCTGTATCTAAGATCGATCTCACCTGACCTATCTGAGGAATGATAAAATCCACTTTCAACTCCCTAGCTTTCTGAACAAAATGCTCTACGGGTTCTTTCCAGTGATGAGGTGCTAGCGTAAAGCCGGCCCAATGAACAGGCATGATCTTTTTAGCAAGGCCTTTCTGTGATGCAATGACCGATTCATCAGGAAACAAATGCAGTTGTCGCCAATGCTCATTGTATTGGCCACATTCCATAAAGGCAAAGTCAAAGCCGCCAAATCGTCGACCGATCTCTTCAAAATGATCACCAAAGCCTCCGTCCCCACTAAACCAAATGGATTCTTCAGAACTCTGAAAAACCCAACCACCCCAGAGCGTCTGAGCCCGATCCGTCAGTCCTCTTCCGGAAAAATGTCTGGTTGGGGTAAAAGTAACTTGGATTGGACCAATCATCCGATCCTGCCACCAGTCAAATTCATCGATCAAATCTGCATCTACTCCCCATTTCACCAAGTGCCTTTTCACTCCCAAAGCCACCGCATAGCGCTTGGTCTTAGCTTTGAGTTTCCGAATGCTCTCCAGATCCAAATGATCATAGTGGTCATGCGTCATGATCAGCAAGTCTATTTCCGGCAGGTCATCGATTATGTCCAAGGTTCCATCCGAAAATCGCTTGGTCTGAAATGGAGCGATCGGTGAAGCATCCGGTCCCATCATCGGATCAATAAAAATCGTCATTCCGCTCATTCGGAGTAAGATGGCGGAATGCCCGTACCAGGAAAACTTAGCGCTAGAACTTCCCTCCAAGAACTTTCCTTGGTCAAAGGATTCCATCGGAATCTGACGGTTTGGCTGTCTTGAGGATCTTCCTTTGAACTGTTGGACGAGAACCTTGGAAAAGTCCTTCAGATCTATATTCATACTAGTTGCCTGCAAGTTTTGAAACCTCCCGTTTTTCCAGTTTTCAGATTTACTGTAGTGATCTACTAAGTCGGGGGTCACTTTTCCGCCAAATTGATGAAAGGGCATATTCTTAATTTTGATTTCTATACTCCAGAGGAGTCAATCCTGTTTTACTCTTAAATAACTTACTAAAATGCTGAGGATATTCGAATCCAAGATCGTATGCAATTTGAGATACCGGATCAGTCGATCCAAGTAGCTGATTCTTGGCTTTCTCCAGAAGGGCATGATGGATAAACTCCTGTGCATTTCGGCCGGTCTCTTTTCGTAACATATCGCTCAAATAGCTAGGTGACATATTCAGATTTTCTCCTAAATACTTGACGGTGGGCAGCCCTTTTCCTATCAAGTCATCGGACTCAAAAAACTTTTGGAGCAGTTTTTCCACCTTTCCGACAACTTCCTGATTCCTATTGGTCCGTACAAAAAACTGTCGGTCGTAGTACCGCAAAGCATAATCCAAAAATAGCTCAATGCTATTGACGATTAATCGCTGACTATGACGGTCGATAGGATGCTGGATTTCCCATTCGATTTTTTGAATAATATCCAAAAGAGCTTTCCGCTCTGCCTCCGAGACATGAAGTGCTTCATCGGTTTCATAGTCAAAAAAGCCATAATCTTTTATATTCTCACCTAGTGCGCTTTTTCGAATAAGGTCAGGATGAAACAAAAGCAGGTAATTATCCGGTTTGGGGTTGAATTCATGATTATCGGCTGTAATCACCTGCCCTGCCTTGATAAAAGCCAAGGTTCCTTCCTTGAAATCATAGGTACTTCTACCATACCCAAATTCACAATCAGCTCCTTCCTTCATCCAAATTTGGAATAGGTCGATTCGTAATCTCACACTTTCAGTCAGCTCCTTAAACTGGATATCAGTTGTACGAATCACCGAGACCAATGGGTGACTAGGCTTGGGAAGACCTAAGAACTCGTGGGCGTCTGCCACTGAATCCAAGACTAGAATATCTTTCATATCAGATTAGCTGATGATCAATCATATCCTGGAAGGAATCAAGTAAAGTCTCCTGAAGTGGTCTGTAGCTCATATTCAATTCTTTCCTTCCCTTGGAATTATCTGCTTTCCAGATAATATTGACATTGTTTCGGATGAATTTCCTAGTGATGCTTTTATTCACAAGCGGACCGATGATCATCAAAAGCCACTTTGGAAGTGCACCGCTGGGGACCTTGTATTTGTCTCCGTATTCTTGATGAAGAATTTTCGCCATTTCAAGCATAGAAGAGCTATGCGCACAGATGATATTTCTTCCATTTGCCTCCGGCAAAAAGCCCGCATTGAAATGAGCTTGAGCCAAATCCCGAACATCAACTACCCCAATTCCTAGGTTTGGCACGCCCATTTTTAAGGTACCATCACCCAATTGCTTGAGGATTGTGAAGCTCTCTGAGGTCGCAGTCTTGGGATTGGTAGCGGGTCCCAAAACCAAACAAGGGTTGAGCGTGACTAAATCCCATTGATTTTGCGATTCAGCAATCTTCCAAGCCTCTTTTTCTGCCAAAGTTTTAGAGTAAGAATAAGGCTGGTAATCAAGCGAAGCGGTGTTATTCCAAATCTCTTCTGTAAGAATCCCATTGGGCGTTTGGTGAACATCACTTGCATCTGTGTAGATAGCAGCACAGCTACTAGTCACTACGACACGCTTTACAGAAGGTATTTTTGTAGCCTGGTTCAGGACATTTCTAGTTCCTTTCAAGGCCGGGTCTATTAATTCTTTCTGAGGATCTTTGACATCCAAGGTAAAGGGAGAAGCGGTATGATAGACCAATTCGCAGTTTTCCATTGCTTCCGCATAGCTACCTTCGTCCAAAAGGTCTGCCTTAAAAAAACGGATACTCCCCGGACTATCTGCTGCAAGCCTCTCCAAATGACCAATTTTAGATTTATTATCGGGGTTTCTGACGGCTGCATGCACAATCAATCCCTCATCTAGCAGTTTTTTGACAATCCAGCCCGCAACATATCCCGTAGCTCCTGTCACCAATACAGGTTTACTTTTATCTATATTTTCCATTTCAGTTTTTTTTAATAGGTACAAAGCTCTGATATACCTGATTAATCAAATTATACATATTGCTGATGTATGTATACATATCAGAGAATAAGTCGTTGACAATCAATTTTGCTACTCTTAAACGATTTGCTGATTCAGATGATTTTCATTTGACAAATAAACTTTTAACTTTAGCTAATTCAGATTTAATTACTTGTCCATGACCATTGGCCTTTTGAAAGAACCCGAGGGGGAAAATCGGGTCGCACTTCTGCCAGAAAGTGTAAAAACCCTCATTCAGTTACATGTAAAAATAATCGTAGAAAGTCGTGCAGGTGAAAGAGCCTATGCCTCAGACAAAGATTATGAGGATATAGGAGCAAGTATCCATTCCCGCGGTGGAGTACTTCAGGCAGACTTAATTCTAGGAATACAACCCCCTACTGAGGAGGAGCAACATTCCCTCAAAGATGGGCAGGTCCTTGTATGCCTTTTCCAGCCATTATCCAACAAGGAGCTAGTAGAACGCTTTTTGGACAAAAAAATCACCAGCTTCTCCATGGACAATGTTCCTCGTACGACCAGAGCTCAGGCGATGGATGTCCTATCTTCTATGGCCACGGTAGCAGGCTACAAGGCAGTACTGATGGCAGCTAGCCATTCGCCTAGATTTTTTCCCATGTTTATGACAGCTGCAGGTAGCATTATTCCTTCCAAAGTCTTGATACTCGGAGCCGGAGTGGCTGGGCTTCAAGCGATAGCCTCCGCACGAAGATTGGGCGCAGTAGTGGAGGCCTTCGATGTGCGGGCGGCAGCGGAAGAAGAAGTGAAAAGTCTCGGTGCAAAATTCGTCAAAGTGGAAGGAGCCAAAGATGAAGCGAGTGCGGGAGGATATGCCGTGGAGCAAAGTGAGGAATACAAAGCCAAGCAGCAGGCGCTCATTCAAGAGCATGCCAAGAAATCGAACATTATCATTTGCACAGCTCAAATCCCCGGAAGAAAGGCTCCTGTCTTAATCACCAAAGACACCGTGGAGGAAATGGCACCCGGATCAGTAATTGTAGATCTTGCTGCCTCCACAGGTGGGAATTGTGCACTTACCGAGAATAATCAAATCATCGAAAAACATGGGGTTACCATTATCGGTGATTCGAATTTGCCGGGAACTATGCCCATGGATGCCAGTAAGATGTATGGCAAAAACATGGTGAATTTCCTTAAACTCATCATCGGTAAGGAAGGCGAACTCATGCTGAATTGGGAAGATGACATTGTACAAAATACCTGCGTGACACATCAAGGAGAAATCCGAAGCGAACGCGTCAAAAATATCCTTTACCCATCCGAAATCAATTGATAAATGGAAGAAATACTGAGTTTATTTTATGAAAACAGAGAGTTTATCTTTCTGATCATCGTTTCGATTTTCCTCGGTATCGAGGTGATTTCCAATGTCCCCGCGGTATTGCACACTCCACTGATGTCCGGGGCTAACGCCATCCACGGCGTAGTCATTATCGGCTCCATTATCATTATGCTTCAAGCCGATCCTAGCAATTATTATGCATTGATTTTAGGGTTTCTAGCTGTGATTCTGGGGACCTTGAATGTAGTTGGTGGTTTTGTGGTCACCAACCGGATGTTGGAAATGTTTAAGAAAAAAGCCAAGTAATATGAATACAACTATACTTGGACTTAGCATCCTGGAGCTCTCATATATTGTTGCATCGGTCACTTTTATCTTGGGACTTAAGATGCTCTCCAGCCCAGACAAAGCACGCAAAGGCAACCTGATTGCCGGATACGGAATGGGACTTGCCATTGCAGCGACCATCTTATTCAAAGAAGAGTTTTCCGCCGATAAATGGCTCAATTACAGCTTGATTTTAGCTGGATTAGTAATTGGGACAGTAATAGGCATGCGCATGGCCATCAAAGTGAAGATGACCGCCATGCCTCAAATGGTCTCCTTCTTCAACGGGATGGGTGGTGCCTGTGCGGGGGTAATTTCCTTGGTGGAATTTGATCACCTGCGGCACGGAGGGGAAATCTCAGCAGGAATGCTAATCGTGATTTTACTAGGATTGATTATTGGCTCGGTATCCTTCTCAGGTTCTATGATCGCCTATGGGAAACTAGAAGGAAAAATAGCAGATAAAGCACTCCCAGCAGGTCAAATCATCAACATAGGTTTGCTAGTCGCAATTTTTGGATTGGCGGGATATTTAGCTTTTTCAGGACACTTGAGCATGCCGCTGATGTACACACTGCTTATCCTTTCCTTATTGTACGGAGTATTATTTGTGATGCCAATTGGCGGTGCAGATATGCCGGTTGTGATCTCCCTTTTGAACAGTTTCACAGGAATGGCCGCTGCCTTTGGAGGCTTTCTTTATGGAAATCAGGCCATGCTTACCGGTGGTATTTTGGTGGGATCAGCTGGAACGATCTTAACTGTGTTGATGTGTACTGCCATGAACAGATCCCTTACCAATGTGATTATCGGGTCATTTGGAGGTGGTGGGGCTGCAAGTACCCAATCTGGTGAGCAGGGAACAATCAAAGAAATCAGTGTAACAGATGCAGCGATTCTACTTGCCTATGCCAATAAAGTAAGTGTTGTGCCCGGCTATGGTTTGGCAGTAGCACAGGCTCAACATACGGTCCACAACTTGGAAAAAATACTGGAAGACAAGGGAGTTGACTTAAACTATGCCATCCACCCGGTAGCAGGTAGAATGCCTGGCCACATGAATGTGCTTCTAGCCGAAGCAGATGTCCCCTATCCTAAGCTTTTGGAAATGGAGGATGCCAATGAAGATATGGGAAGTACTGATGTGGTCTTGGTCATTGGAGCCAATGATGTCGTCAACCCTGCTGCTGAAAATGACCCTTCCAGTCCTATTTATGGAATGCCAGTTGTCAAAGTCTGGAATGCTAAAAATATCATTGTACTGAAACGCTCCATGGGTAAGGGCTATGCGGGGATTGAAAACGAACTATTCTTCCACCCGAAAAACCGAATGCTATTTGGAGATGCAAAAGATTCGCTTGAAAAGCTGATAGCAGAGCTTAAAAACTTATAAAAAAAGCTGGCCAATTAAAATCTGGCCAGCTTTTATGTTTTATTTCTTCCAAGACCGGATTAATCCCGGAAGCATCACTAAGGCTACAATCAATAATCCAAAAGACTCTCGCCCTTCTTCCATTTCAGGAGTTTTCATGGTAAGGTCTCCTTGTTCGATTTCTTGACCAATCCAACCCGATACGGACTCAGGCCAAAAGTAAATAGCTCCAACAAAACAGGCTATGACAACGATAGTCAAAGGATACCTAGGGAAGATCCCTCTAATGCCCATTAAACAGAAAATAATTGCGACTGCATACACACTCACCCAAACCTCAGGGTCAGGATCGTTGAACTGCCAATAGGAGAATAATGCAAAAGCCACTATCCAAAAGCCATAGAAATATTTCCAGAATTTCATGTATTTATAATTTTTTCTTAAAGGTCACATGGAATCCCTGCCTGCGGTAGGCAGGTCGCATTTACAATCATACTATCGTATACCGATTGCTAAATGCTCGATTTCATATCGTGAAAATTAAACTAATCCTTCTTTGGCAGGCACACAACCTTTGAAACCTCCAGCAGCTACCTTGTACCCATGATAATCCACCATGACTTCTCTCACGGTGGTAAATCCATAGATCGTTTGTGATTTCATCAGTTGAAAGAATCGCTGATCCTTCTCGTTTTCCGAATTAGACATACTGAGGAGAAGCTCTTCTCTTGTTTTTTGATTCGAGCTCAGGAACTCCAACTTTCCTAAATGATCAAGTCCTCTTTTGATTATCTCCTGATCTTCACTTTCATAGCAATGCTCAAAAAGACGCAATAAAAACTTATCAGTTCCCGTACTGAGCGCACCGATCGGCTGTGCATTTTCAGGAGCAATCGCCGGAATGCCTTCAGGTATGAGGGTATCCGCTACTGCGCTGATTAATTTCTCTTGCTTGTAGCTAAAAAAACCTTGATGGGTGAGTTGATCCGCCAACTGCCATTTCCAATCAACTAGGATCAACCCTGCTATGCCTACTCCTCCGGCACCTAATATTTTTAGCGATTTCCTACGGTCCATGGGCTTCTATTTTGGGATAAATTAGAGTTTTTTCACGACCCTTCCTCGGAGAATTTCAAAAAATCCATCATCGGTCTGTAAAATTGAAGGATAGCCCCAAGGATAGATGGAATCTGATTTTTTCATCTAAGGAATTAGACCCAACACCTAATGTAATCGGCCCCAAAATAGACTGGTAGGAGGCATCGACCCCATAACCCCATAGCGACTGCCCTTTGATATTTCCCCAATCAGTGAATGGAACATGTTCTGAATAGCCGAGAAAATTCAATCCTGAACGCAGGTATAGCTTTTTGACTGGCAAATATTGCAAGACCAGCCCAAGCTTGGCAAAGTTCGGAGTTGAAATTTCACCATAATTCAATCCATATAGTTGGGTGTCTCCAAAGCGCACCGTCTGATATCCTCCGATTAGGTATTCTCGAAATAGCTTCAAAGCAGTTTCATTAGAAAGAACCCCACCCAAAACCCCTTGAGGTTGTAGCTGAATTTTTGAGTTAAGACTGAAGTATTTTGAATACCTGCCATAAACTGTAAAATAAGGATTGGGAATAAAGAGATTTACTAAGGCATCTAAATCATCTTTGGGAATTGGCAGTTCATTTCCAGTATCTAATTCCAAGAATAAGGTATCTACTCCTGAACGCAAATTAATCGAAAGCTTTGTATCAAAACGGTAATTAACCTCCAATAGCCCTTCAGCTCCTTTGGTTGGAAAGTTTCTATCATTTTGACTATTTCTGTAGTACCGTGCCCTAACACTAAAATAGCGGTCGGAGGAATTGCGAATATCAGCAGGAATCGAAGCATTAAACAGAATCCTAGACCTTTGCAGATCATACACTCCTCCCAATGACCAGGATTCTTTCAATGAATTTACTGTCATCAACTGTGCTTCCACACGTGAATTACGAATGATGTTTAGCTGACTGGGCCTGCCATTTTCATAGCTGGGAAATTCTTGCCTGATATAATCAGACCGAAAGTTGAAAAGGACCTTTTTTTCTTGGCCAAGGTATTTGTAGTAGTCAAACCTGATTTTTGGATTTCTAGATATATCAGTAAGGATGACTGCCCTTGAGGAATTCCCTATCCAATTTCTAATGGTAAGATTAAATAGCAGGCCTGCTGAAAAAATATTATCGTAATGGAGTGAGGTCGAAAGTGTATGGGAGGGTTTCTCTTTGGTACGAACGACCATTTTGTAGTCTCCATTTTGAGCCTTATTGAGGGAGTAGTCTACTTTGTAAAATCCATTGGATCCAAATACATGTCTAATCGACTCTTTAGCCATGGATGGAGTGATCGTATCTCCAGGATCTAAGTCTAGTTTTGATTTGATAAAGGAATCCGAAAAGAGACTATTTCCCTTTATTTCAATCTCGCTCAAACGAACCGAACGATTATCCGGAGTTGAATACTTTTCTATTGGAGGCAAATTCAAACTATCAGCCACAACCTGAAAATCAGCCAAGTACAACTGACCTGTCTCGTCACCAAGTTTTAAAATAGCTTCATAGGCTCCAAAACTTCCTGTGGAATAAGGTCCCAAATCTGGTTTAATGTAAAGATCTGTTTGGTCGATATTCTTTTTGGTCAGTCTAAGAGACTCGGCCATGGCTAGCTGTGTGAGTATTGCCGCAAATCCTTTTAGGTCATCAAAGTCTAAAAAATCTTCATCACTGACATTGACTCCAATCACAAAGTCTGCTCCCATTTCCCTAACCACATCCACCGGAAAATTATCAACTATGCCACCATCTACCACAGCGGTCGTATCAAATTCGAATGCTGTAAAAGCCGTCGGGATTGCAATGCTGGATCGTATAGCATCATGCAAATATCCATCCTTAAAAATCACGGGGCGACCTCCCTTGATATCAGTGGCAATACACCTAAAAGGTATCGGAAACTCATCAAATGAGTCATAGGTATTGGAAGGCCAAGAATAATAATGAAGGACTTCAGAAAGCACTTGCCCCTCAATTAGGCCGGATGGAACTGACGGCTTCCAGTTTTCTAGGGGGATTTCTAACAAGTACCGATTATAGTATTCTTTCTCTTCGAAGGAAATATCCTTGAAATCAACCCGGTTTGAAATAATCAAATCCCAGTCAATAGATCGAATGATTTCCTCCAATTGGTCGGCACTGTAACCCAAAGCGTAAAGACCGCCTACGACGGAACCCATACTGGTACCAACTACATAGTCTGGCCTGATACCTGCCTCTTCCATCGCTCGGATGATTCCTACATGAGCTATTCCCTTTGCTCCTCCACCACTTAATACGAGTCCTATCTTGATTCTATCTTCATCTGATTCTTGGCAAAATGAAGACAAAGGCATCCCCGCAAGGATGCCTATCAGAATAATTATTGGTAAGGAAATCCTAGAAAGGTTCACTTCCTATAGTCTAACGGCGCCTCTCGATTACCTACCAAAGCTTCGTATTTGAAATCGGCACCTCGGCGTTTGTTCAATTCTTCCTTTGCCTTGATGGCGATTTCTGGATTTTGGAATACATCCAAAGCGGTCAAGGCTAATGTTTTTGCAGCAACCATCATGCCCTTCGCACCGATGGAGGTTCCGCCAGCTGCCACGGCCTGCCAGGTGTGAGCACTTGTCCCGGGCACCCATGTGGCAACTCCCAATCCAGCTGTGGGAACCAACCAACTTACATCCCCTACATCGGTTGACCCTCCTGTTCCAGTTTCCCGCACCATAAATAGATCGATTTTCATCGCGTCTTCTGCCGGATTGATTGATAAATCTGGGTAGCTCTTGATTAGTTCTTCTGCAAACTCCTTATCCTCCTCGCTGTATTG
This sequence comes from Algoriphagus marincola HL-49, assembly GCA_001314815.1. Lineage (GTDB taxonomy): Bacteria > Bacteroidota > Bacteroidia > Cytophagales > Cyclobacteriaceae > Algoriphagus > Algoriphagus marincola_A. Next base: position 43,905 of record LJXT01000006.1, on the reverse strand, counting down.
AACACCCCCAATGATTTCCAAATTCTTATGCATCACCCGAGCGAGGGTTTCATTGGGCATGAGATTGTACACCCCATTGATAATCTCATAGTCCATCGTAGTTTGTGTGCCTTGAGCAGCACCTTCAGCGGCCGCGACCATTTTCTGAAAAATCAGCTTTACCACCTGAGCATCCGGATGACGGACGTAGTGATAAGACTCCGCAAATGCCGGTACGACATTGGGTGCCTCTCCACCACGGGTAATCACATAGTGCATTCGAGTCTCCTGAGGCACATGCTCACGCATGAGATTAACCATGAAATTCATCGCCTCTACTCCGTCAAGTGCGGACTTTCCACGCTCTGGAGCGGCTGCCGCATGAGAAGCGACTCCATAGAATCGAAACTTTGTGGAAATATTTGCCAATGAGGAATTAGCTCCGGCATTATTTCGGGAGCTTGGATGCCAATGAAGCATGACATCTACATCATCCATCAAACCAGCTCGAGCCATGTAGACCTTGCCTCCACCACCTTCTTCAGCTGGTGTTCCGTAAACACGGATAGTTCCTTGACCTCCGTTAGCGTCTAACCAGTTTTTTACGGCAATACCAGCAGCTACTGAGGCAGTACCAAACAAATGGTGTCCACATGCATGTCCAGCACCTCCCTCTACGACAGGCTCTTGAAAAGGAGAAGCCTTCTGTGATACACCCGGCAAGGCGTCAAATTCAGCCATAATACCGATTATGGGCGATCCTGACCCAAACTCTGCTACAAAAGCGGTAGGGATTCCTGCTACTCCGGCCTGCACATCAAAACCAGCCTCGACAAGAGTTTTTTGATGCAAAGCCGAGCTTTCTGTCTCAAGGTATCCCAATTCTGGGTTGGACCAGATTTGCATGGCGATTTCGGTGTACTGTTCAGTTTTTGAATCGAGTTCTTGAATCACCGATGACTCTTGAGCCGAAGCAACTAGCGGAGACAGTATCAGTAAGGGAAGTATGAACTTCTTCATTAAGAGTGGATTTAATTTTGGTTGTTTCGTTTTGATATTGATATGAAAAATAACCCTAATTAGAATCAGACACAAAACATGAAGATAAATTCAAGTCCAAGTCTTGCTGTAAATCTGGTCTAATCGATAAAAACACGTCAATTTTTGGAGCTTTTTATAATTTGATTTAATTAATTTTTATAGTATTTTTCTTATAATCAACCTGTTACAGCATCATGAAAAAACTATTGAAAATTTTCTCCATGATAATTGGAGCAGTTATCATTTTACTATTCATAGCTTTCTCCTATTTACAAATCAGCTATCCATCTGTCCCTCCTGCCGAGGAATTATCATTAGACTATTCTCAGGATCGAATCGAGCGAGGAGCTTATTTGGCCAACCATGTCGCGGTTTGTATGGATTGTCATTCAGCCCGTGATTTCTCCTATTTTTCAGGACCCCCAACACCAGGCACTTTAGGAAGAGGAGGCGACCGATTTGATCATTCCATGGGATTTCCTGGTGTGTTTTATGCAAAAAACATCACTCCTGCAGGCATCTCCCAATATAGTGATGGTGAACTTTACCGAGTGATTACCACCGGCGTTACCCATGATGATCGAGCCATGTTTCCCCTGATGCCATACATGTATTATGGAAAAATGGACACTGAAGACATCTATGATATTATTGCCTATATCCGTTCCTTAGACCCTATCCCCAGTCAAATCCCTGATTCTGAAGCAGACTTTCCAGTCAATTTGATTTTAAAGACCATTCCTCAAAAAGCACAACCTCAAACAAAACCAGATCCTTCTGATCAAGTAGCCTACGGAGCCTATTTGGTCAATGCAGCAGGTTGCATCGAATGCCATACGCAAGTCAATGAACAAGGAATGATTTTACCCGATAAAGCTTTTGCGGGAGGAAGAGATTTTTTATTTCCTGATGGCTCCAAAGTCACTTCAAGCAATATTACCTCAGATCCAGAAACTGGAATTGGTAACTGGACCTCAGAGCAGTTCATAGACCGTTTCAAACAGTATTCAGACTCAACATTCTTAAAGGAAAAACTGAAGCCAGGAGATTTTAATACTATTATGCCTTGGATCATGTATTCAGGCATGAAAGAGGAAGACCTACAGGCCATATTCAGCTACTTACAGACTCTACCCCCTCAAAAAAATCAGATTATTCGATTTACCGCAGCTTCTCAAACTCCTTGATTCCATTCATCCCCGCATTTATCTAGCGGGAATTTTTCTTTTGTGACCACTGTCACCAAATTATTTTTATCCCAAGAAGTATCTTCATGGCATAATGGAAGAGAATTTTCTTTCTCAAAATCAGAAACTTGCCAAATATCAAGTGCAATAAACCCATCAATTCATGAAGTATTCGCGAAGGAAATTTATGTCTCAACTTGGAGCGCTAGGTGCTGGAACAGGTCTTTTGAGCCTTTCTCCTCAAGTGGCCCAAGCCGAAGCAAAAAAACTCAACCCAAAATCATTTAAGCTTACCATTCTACAAACAACTGATGTCCATTGTCAGATTCATCCGCATGATGAGCTTTTCTGGGAAAATGGAAAAGCTGTATATCGCAAAACGGGTGGCTATGCGCATCTGAAGGCCTTTTTGGACCAAGAAAGAGAAAAAGCCGAGCATTGTCTGGTCATGGATACAGGAGATATGTTTCAAGGTTCAGAGCTTTCCGTAAGAACCACCGGGGAGGCGATGGTGCCTATCTTGAATGAAATTGGATACGACCTTTACCTTCCGGGAAACTGGGAGGTAGTGTATTATAAGCAGGCTATGCAGCACCTTCTGGGATCACTACATGCTCCTAAAATCTGCGCGAATATGTACCATGATTTAGGAGAAGGCAAAAGAGGTGAATTGATCTTCAACCCTTATCATATTTGGTCGGTAAATGGGGTAAAGATTGGATTTTTGGGATACACAGATCACTTGGTTCCAAAAAGGCAATCACCCAATTATTCGAAGGGAATTCTTTATACCAAGCCTGAAGAAAACTTAGCTCACTATGTAGATGTCCTGCGAAATCAAGAAAAATGTGCCTTCGTTTGTATCATTGCCCATTTGGGTCTCTCCCAACAAATCAACTTGGCAAATCTTCCCGAGTGTGAGGGTGTTGATTACATTTTGGGTGGTGACACCCACGAGCGCGTTAGAAAACCTATCCAAGGTAAGTATGCTAAAGTAGTGGAACCGGGAGCTTTTGGCTCTTTTGTAGGAAAGCTTGAGCTCACGATTGAAGATGGTAAGGTAGTCCAAGATGATTATGAACTCCTGGAAGTGACTTCCGATCAGATCAAGCCTTGCCCTGTGGTGACTGAAATTATTGATCAAAATGAAGACCCCTTTGATGAGGATATTTACAAAATAGCAGGTTATAGCACCGTTCCACTTTACCGGTATTTTGTAATTGAAAACCCCATCGATACGATGATTTTGGATGCCATCAGCTGGCAGGTAAAAGATATAGATATTGTACTTTCGAATGGTTTTCGATTCTGTCCTCCACGTACTACTCCGGACGAAACCGGAAATATCCCAATCACAAATGGTTATATCTTTGATATGCTACCAGTAGATTCACTTATCCGAACAGGAAAGGTAAAAGGCTCTCAAATTGCTGCTTGGCTGGAAAAAGAACTGAACAATGTTTTTGCGAAGGAAGCTTCGAAGCGATTTGGAGGTTGGGTAATTAAGTTCCGGGGAATGGAAGTGGAGTTTTTAGCCTTTGGAGAGGAAGGAAATAGAGTTCAAAAGGTAACAGTTCATGACAAACCTTTGGAAATGGATCGTGTATACAGCATCTGTGCGTGTGAGCGCGATGGGGATCCTGATGACATGCTTTGTCGCTTTACCGGTGTAATGGATACCGAGAACACAGAGTACACACTCCACCAAGCGGTAAAAAACTATTTGGCTGAGCACTCTCCTGTGACGCCTATTCCACCCAAATCGGCAGTAGCTTTGGATGCTCCTGCTACCCTACTGACTCAGGTCTATGGAGTGGATTACGAGTTTAGATAGACATTTAAGAAAGGTATTTATTCACCGAAAAGCCGGCATTTTGTCGGCTTTTTTTATTTGGTTTTGTCTATTCAAAAATAAACTGCTAATTCCAATTCCAAAATCAAACCTATGAAATCGAGCTTGTCTGCTAGCAGGCCTGCCTGAAGCAGACAGGCACAACGTACCCGTCAAACAGAGGGATGATTATTATTGCGACCTGCCTACCGCAGGCAGGGATTCCATATGACCATTAAAAAAGCAATTATAAACATATGAAAAAGTCTTTTTTTGCGATACTAGCAGTGCTCCTCATTCAGTCCTGCCAAAGTGTCTTACAGCCCTCCGATTGGGATACAAGTAAGGTTCAAATAGCTCGGGATGAATTTGGAGTCCCCCATATCTTTGGTGAAAAGGATGCTGACGTAGCTTATGGCTTGGCTTGGGCTCATGCAGAAGATGATTTCGAGACCATTCAAAAAACCCTTTTGGCAGGGAAAGGCCTAGTAGGTCGGGTATACGGGGAACAAGGCGCTGCCGTGGATTTTTTTGTTCAGCTTTTAGAAACCCAAAAGATTGCCAAAGCAAAGTATGAGGATAGCTTTTCAGATGAGTTCAAAGCAGTACTCGAAGGCTATGCCGCTGGAATGAACGACTATGCTGAAAGTCATCTCAAAGAGGTTTTATACTCAGGAGCCTTTCCTGTGACCCCTTTGGATATCACCTCAGCCTACATTCTATCGCTTGCTCAAATGTCAGGTGCTGATCGAGCAGTTCAGCAAATTGTAAATGGAGAAGCCGGAAAAGTCCTACCGGACTCTAATCCAAAAGGCTCCAATGCAATTGCCATTCACTCTTCCCGAACAGAATCAGGGGAAAACTTTCTGGCTATCAACTCTCACCAACCCCTGGAGGGACCAGTTTCCTGGTATGAGGCGCATCTCCACTCCGAAGAAGGTTGGAATATCTTGGGTGGACTGTTCCCCGGTGGAGCCATGATTTTTCATGGAGTCAATGAACATTTGGGTTGGGCTCACACGGTCAACTTTCCTGATTTGCTGGACACATACCAATTAGAAGTCCATCCGGAAAATCCCGATCAATATAAAGTGGACGATGAATGGCTCGAACTTGAGGAGCGGACTATCTGGCTAAAGGTCAAACTTTGGAACTTCATCACATTGCCAGTTCCTAAAAAAGTATGGAAAAGTATCTATGGACCCACTTTAGTCACTGATAATGGCACCTTTTCAATAAAACTCGGCGCCCTAGATCGGATCGGGGCTCCTGAGCAATGGTGGCGAATGAATAAGGCTCAGAACTTCTCAGAATGGAAAGCTGCTATGGAAAGCGTTCAATTGACGAGTTTTAATACCGTCTATGCGGACAAATACGATACGGTATTTTATGTAAGCAATGCACTTCTGCCGATTCGTAATCCAAAATACGAGTACACAGAAACAGTTCCGGGAAATACCCAAGAAACCAACTGGAGTAGCTACCATACTTTTAAAGACCTTCCTCAGTACTTGAATCCAGCTTCCGGATACCTATTCAATACCAATCATAGCCCATTTACTGCTTCCGACTCAGCAGACAACTTAGATCCAAACAACTTCGCAGAGGAAATGAATTTTTCTCGCCGGGAAAACAATCGCTCCACCCGCTTTCGGGAAATCATGCCAAAGGAGGGATTGCTGAGCTGGGAGGATTTTGAGCGAATCAAATTTGATGACCAATTACCTGAGGTATTAGCCTTCCGAACTAATATGGATGCCCTTTTTTCACTTGATCCTGAAAAATTCCCTGAGATTAAGACTCAAATTGAGACACTTAAAAACTGGAATAAGCGTGGAGACGTCAACTCTGAAGGGGCTGCTCTTTTTGCTTTCAGCTACTATTATTGGTGGGAGAAATTTGAAGAGAACGGAAGAAAATGGGAGACTACTTTAAGCGAAGAAGAAGCGGCGGAAGGACTCATAAAGGCAAAAGAACATTTTGAGAGCCATTTTGGCAAAGAACTAGTCCCTTTAGGTGAATACCAAAAACTCGTCCGAGGCGAGAAAGCATTGCCGCTCTGGGGGCTGGATGATGTGATCACCGCCATGCGATCCGAGCCTTGGAAAAATGGTATGCGAAAAGGAGTTCAAGGCGAATCCTATATCATGATGGTTCGATTCGGAGGAGGACTTCCAAAAATTGAAACCATCAATGTATTTGGTGCAAGCAATCGTCCAGGAAGTCCTCATTACGATGATCAAATGGAACGTTTTTTAGCCAGAGATTTAAAACCCATGAGCCTCGATAAGGAAAGCGTTCTAAAAGATGCTGTGCGAGTTTACCACCCTGGCGAAAAATAGAAATTATTCACCGTCAAAATCTACTGAGGATTGCCGACTTCGATTGACTTGAAGCTTCAGTACGTCAGGTCGGGAGTAATGGCCCACCGGATCAAAGTTTTGGCGCTCTTCGAAGACCCTGTTGAGATCCAAGGTTTGAATCAGTAACCCTTCCTCGTCAGCCACTGGTTCTAAAATCCATTTACCGTCAGGTCCTGCAATGCAGCTTCCTCCATTTCCCAAAACCGCTGGGCTGCTTTCCAAAATCAAATCCAAATGAGGAGTATCTGAAGGGAAGTCAGTCTTTCGCATCAAACTAGAGACAGAAACTACGAAGGACCGACTTTCCTGAGCAATCATCCGGGTAATCATTTCCGTGTTTCGTACTGCTCCAGGCCAAACTGCGATATGAAGATTTTCTCCTTGCCCGTACAGGGCCGTTCGTGCGAGTGGCATCCAGTTTTCCCAGCAATTCAGCCCACCCACTCGAAAGCCTTTCAAGGCATGAACTTGTAAACCATTTCCATCCCCCTGAGACCAGGTCAAGCGCTCATCATAAGTCGGTTGAAGCTTTCGATGTACAGACCTTATTTCTCCTTCCTGATCAATATAAACCAAAGAGCAATAGAGACTGTGCCCTCCCCGATCGATTGGTCGCTCGATTATGCCAAGGTAAACGGCAATCTTTTTTTGTCTGGCTAATTTCTGAATCTCTATTAAGTCTCCCCGTTCGATCTGTACTGCGTTTCGAGCATAATGAGCATGAATTTCTTTTTGGATACGGTCATCCCAAGCAGAGGCATGGGTAATCGATAGCCACCAAGGATACCCCGGCAATAGCCCTTCCCCAAAAACAATCAGCTCACAACCTTTTTGCGCGGCTTCCTGAATATTGGCTTTCACTTTTTCCAAAGTTGCCAGTCTATCCAACCAAACGGGTGCTATCTGGGCGAGTGCTAGGGTTAATTTATTGGGGTTCATATAGGATTTATTTATATGTATAAATGCTTTCTTCCAAGAAGCGAAAATAAACGATTTATGTAGTCAGCTGACATCGGACATCCAACTGGATTTAGAAAGTAAATTAGACCACTGGTATCATTGAGGAATATTATATTTTTCAATTCGATTTCTCACTCAAATTAGTTAAAGGTCTTTTAATCAAAAAACCTAGAGATTCAACGCAGGTCTTTCTACCTTTAGTAAAACCTATAAAACCCTGAAGATGAAACGCTCTCTTAATTTGATTCTACTGATTTCAGCCTTTGTTTTTTCCTGCCAGCCTCCCACCGAGAAGGGACTAAAAGATATATTTCAAGATGAATTTTTTATCGGGGCTGCAGTCAATGGCCGACAGGTCAATGGGAGTTTGGCCAAAGCTGATTCTTTGCTCAACCTACATTTCAGTTCTCTGACTTCGGAGAATGGTTTGAAATGGAGCAATATCCATCCAAAAGAAGGGGAATATGCCTTTGAATTTGGAGATGATTATGTGAGGAAAGGAGAAGAAATGAATGCCTTCATAGTAGGTCATACTTTAGTCTGGCATCAGCAAGTGCCAACTTGGGTATTTCAGGATCAAGAAGGAAGTTTTCTTTCTAAAGAGGCATTACAAGACCGTATGAATGAGCATATAGCAACCGTAGTGGGCAGGTACAAGGGAAGAATTGATGGATGGGATGTGGTCAATGAGGCTTTTGAAGATGATGGTACCTGGCGAAAAACCCAGTGGTATTTGATTTTGGGTGAAGACTATATTGCGGAAGCTTTTAAAAAAGCCAATCAAGTGGATCCAGAAGCGGAATTGTACTACAACGATTACAATGTCTGGAAACCGGAAAAGCGCCAAGCTATCTTAAAGATGGCTCAAAATCTAAGGGAACAAGGGATTCGGATTGACGGGATAGGAATGCAGGGACATTACCGCTTGGACTTTCCAAGCTTAGATCAAATTGAAGCTGCCATTTTGGATATTCATCAGGCCGGCTTTCAGGTGATGATTACCGAATTGGATGTAGATGTATTGCCTAGACCCAGTGACTTTGACGGTGCAGATTTAAATATTTCGATTGAAGATTCAGAAATCTGGAACCCATACACAGATTCCTTGCCTTCGGCTATTCAGGAGAAATTGAAAAATCGATATACTTCACTTTTTGGGCTATTTAGTAAGCATTCAGACAAAATCAGCCGAGTGACCTTTTGGGGCTTGCATGACGGAAGTTCTTGGCTCAATAACTGGCCAGTGAGAGGCAGGACAAACTATCCATTGCTTTTTGACAGGGAATTAAATTTGAAGGTTCCTTTCAATAATGATTAAAAAGAAAAAAAACGGCCTCAATCGAGACCGCATTTTTCTTTCACTAAACCAACTATTTCTTTAAATATTTTTTAATTATTTACCACTTCTGGCTCTAAATCCACTAAAGCCACTGCTCCGTGGATGGCAGTCTCATCCAGCTCTGAAAGCAAAATCTTTACATGCTCCAAAACTGTCGGATAGGCAAAAGTAGAAAGTGATTTTTTGAGTGAAGCCTCAAAAAGCGGGTAGCTCTTTCGAATTGACCCTCCAAGCACGACTGCCTCAGGTGCCAAGGCATACAAAATATGCTTGATCAACTCCCCTAAATGATTTCCATATTCCTCGAAGGCCTTAATCGCCTCAGGGTCTCCATTTCGTGCACGCTTTGCCATTGCTTTTGGCTTAGTCTGATAGTAGGCATGAAAAAACTTCCCACTACAATAATGCTCGAAATTGTGTTCCAAATACGGAGCACTACACCATTCTCCTGCTGCTGAAAACATGCCCGAATACAAATGACCATTGATCACAATCCCTCCACCAACTCCTGTACCGAGTGTAATTCCAACTAGATTTTTGAAGGGCTTTCCGACTCCAAACTTATGAACTCCAATGGCAAAGCAGTTTGCATCGTTATTGATGAAAACCGGCTTAAAAAAGCGCTCTTGGAGGAATTTAGCTAGCTCTACATGCTGAAAGGCAGGAATATTTGCAAGACCTAGAACTTCACCTCTTTCTACATCTACCAATCCGGGAATGCCGATGCCAATGCCTGCAATATCATAATCGAGATAGGACTCGATAAACAGAGCAATGGTCTCCAAGATAAATTCCTTGGACTCATGCGCCGGAGTGGGGATCGATCGAATATCCTCAAGATGCCCTTTGACTAGGACACCTCCTTTGATCCCCGTACCGCCAATATCTAATCCCAGAATGGCTTTTTCCATGTGCTGAGGTCTTGGTTCAATTTAGGCTAAATAGGTTTGGTCTGGAGCATAAACTCCCTGTGTTTTAAAGCATTCCTTCAATGGACTTCTCCAATTCTCTGGCTGTCGCCAAAAACTCCTCCACATTCATATCCCGGAAGAAAATCAATCCATGACTTGCCCGAACTTTTGCACGCTCGTGAAGATAGAAGAAGTTTTTGCCCAAAAGCAATTGGATGTCATTCAACTGTCCAACCCAAGTACGCTTGGCGACTGTACTGAATTTTCCGTTGTGTGAATAACTAGGGAAAGATGCATTTACTTGGCTAAGATAGCAATTCGCAAAAGAATCTTCCATCACTGACATATCTCCGAGGGATACCGGAACAATCACATTGACTTCATGTGGCTCAAACTTGAACCATACGTTACGATATCCGATGATTCGAAGCTCACTAAGATCTTTTTCTTCACCCCACTTCTTCACAGCTGCAGCGGTAGCTTGCAAGACTTTATAGTGAGTATCCGGACCTGATCCTTCTGGATCAAGGGTTAAGCTAATCTTTGTTGGGTTCACTTTCCTAAACAATTCCACGATCGGTTCCACATCACGGGTTTTATCGGGCTGTTCGGTGAAAATATCTCCTGTGTAGAAGCCTAGTCTCAGGTGATGTACGTTTTTTACTTGGACACCGAAGTGCGCCCATACCAACTCCTCTTCAAATTCACGAATCATCCCCTTTAGCTTTTGGATTTTCGCTGGATTTTTCTCCCCATCGTAGCTTTTTCGAAGGATGCTGATTACATCATTGATCGTTTCCCGGAGTTGGGTTTTATTTTTTACTTCATAGACGGTGACCAAGGCTCTAACTACCCGATGGCAAAGTCCCCTCTTTCGAGCCTCGGCATTTTCAGAAGCTACATTTGTCAGGTAATGGTAGACATCCTTATCAGTCTTTAGACTATAACCCACGGAGAAAAAGTCATCATAATCGACCATTTGGATTTTACCCTCGTCGAGTAACTTTTTAGTATGCTGCAAAGTCTCAATGACGAAGGTATTGGTCACAGCAGTAAAGCCCGAAGTCAGGACAGAGAAATGTGCCTCATTGGTAGGCTCATTTAGCTGATTGGTGATGTGTGGCAGGATACCAAGAGAAATATCATCATGGTGCGGTCCTGTATGCAGCAGTCGTTGATTTTCTTCCTGCTCCAAGCCTTTCGCCAACTTCGCATCAATACTTTTGATGACCTGGTTCACCGTGTCTTCCGAAAGGTCAGGGATAAGCTTGCAATATTTATCAGCCTTTAGGTCACTTAGCTTGAGCCTGTGCCCATATTTATTGAGTTTCTTACACAGATCGATTACTGCGCGTTCGGTCTTTTCAAATGTCCACTCGCCTTTTTCATAGTAAGCATCCATGGAGTCGGTCAACTTAACAGCCGCTCCTTTGGTAAGATAGAATCGACCATTTTTAAGTTTTTGTAGGACAGTAGCTGGATAGACATTATTCAGTTTCGTCTCCAAGGAGTCTTTGACAATCCCCGCCTTTGCCTCACCTGCTGCAATGATAATTGCCACTGCATCAGGATTGTGGACGATGGTATCGAGGCCAATGGTAATGACCAATCGGTTAGCAGAAACCTCAATTCCACCCAAATCCCCTGCTGCTACAGCCTGGGTTTCGAAATTGGTCTCCGTTAAGCGCGTGACGGAGTAAATATGAGAACCTCGGGTGTTGAAAGCGATGTGACCATCAGGACCGATTCCTCCTAGAAAAAAACCTATCCCCCCAAGGTCGCGAATGCGCTTTTCATAATCTGCACACCACTGATCGATCATGTAAATCGACTCTTGCTGTAGTTTTTCAAGATCGTTTACTGGATCTCTGAATCTAAGCGACAGATCTACTTTCAAATCGGGGAAAATCTCCGAATAGTGTTTTCCTTTTGCCAAAGGAATCTCATCTGAATTAATCAGGATAGCCTTCTCTTTGGATAGCCCAAAGCCTTGAATGTAAAACTTGTTTACATAATCGTAGAAGCTGTTGTGCTGCTTGGATGCTATCGGGAAAAACTCATCAATCTGAACAAATGTAAGATCCTTCAGGACAGGCTTTTTAGTATCACCCATCCCATATTTGTCACGAATGCCCTTGCCTTTTTTTGTATCCCAATTTTCAAGCAAAAACTGCGTCCACTTGATGAAAAACTCCGGAGTTTTACCGGTAGGAAGACTGATAACCCCCTGAGGATTTGCAGCCGCCCATTCCAAAAATCTACAGGCTGTCAACAAACCTAATTTCGGGAAATTATCAACCGTCAAATAAGGGATCAGAGTAGTGATTTTATCTACTCCAGACTCTTGGAGAAAGCTTTTTTCTACTTCAGATAGCGGATAGTTGCTGAGCATGGTTTTTTAGGCTGATTAGTGTGATGATAAATTAAATTAACATTCAAAATAAAAGGTAAAGTGCAATCGTTTGATCTCCAAAAAAAATTTTACCAATTTAATTTTTGTAAAATTTAATTAGGATTAATAAACACTTATGAGCTTTTCTCTCACTCTACAAAATTAAAAAACTTTGTTGAATAAAAAATAACTTTCATAAAAAATTTAAAGAAGTCTTTTTAGGAATAAGAATTTATAGAGTCTTGGTAAAGGAAATTCGCATGCGGGCCTGAAAATCACGAATAACTTTAAAAATCTCAATTAGCGTCACTGTTTGCACCTTGGTCAGTCGGTCGATTTTAATCCAATTGAGCGGCTGAGACGATTTTGCCATAATGACCTCTGCCTGATTTTCCAATCGTAAAGCCATTAGGTAGGAAAAAGCATGATTAAGTTCTTGGCATTCAGGTTCGGAAAAAACACCTTTCCCTTGTAGGCTTTGGATTCGTTCAGAAGTATTGGTGGCTTGAACTTGATGCCGAAGTGCATAGACCCGGGCTAAATCTACCATGGTTCGCATGGCCTGCTTGAGGTTAAATTGCTTTTCCCCATCAATCTTCTCAGTACGGATCCTTCGAAAGAATGTCAACGGAGGCTCATACTGCAGAGCATTGTAGCCCAAGTTGACAAAAAATCGCTCAGGTGCTGACTCCACCAGTTTATACATGTGACCTTTTAATTCATCGAGTAGGTTTTCTTCTCCATAAATAGCCCTACAATCAAAAAAAGTGGAATATTTCATGGCTGTCTCTTGGGAAGCATCAGCAATCCAATACTCATAATTTCTTTTCCAGTGAGAGAGGGAATGCGTCCATTTCGGGTTCATCGCCATCAAATCCCCTTCGCAAAGGTCAATCCCAATTTGGTCCAAAGCCGTAGAAATTCGCGTCGCAAAATCCAAAAAGTATGCACGAACACTTTCTCGTTGTTCATTAGCCTTATCCTCATAGATGATCGCATTGTCCTGATCGGTATTGAGCGTCAGTTCTCCCCGACCTTCACTTCCAAAAACAAAGAACACAAACTTTGCCGGAGCAGGACCTATCTCCTTGATCACCCGCTCGATAACCCGCTGTGTAATCGTATCGGCAACAGTTGTGATAATTTGATTCACATAGGCCGCCTTCATACCACGGCTTAGCAAGAGATGAATGATTTCCGGCATTCTATCCCATTTTGATTTCAACTCAGAAATCTGACGAGCCTCTTTTACCGACTGAATAAACATAAAGGGCCCCTGACTCTGCTCTGTCAAAATCTTATTTCTGCTGATCCAGCCCACAAACTGAAATTGATCCTCGACTAAGAGATACCTGGACTTGGTACGAAACATCAAAAGCAAAGCCTCCACCAAACTGGCATCCGGGCTAATGGAAACCATTTTGTATTCCATAATTAGCTTGACCGGCTCATCAGGTGATAGCCCCTTTGCCAAAACCTCATCGCGAAGGGTGATATCAGTAATATAACCTTCGATCTGATCTGCGGATTCACCGACAAACAGACAACTTACCTGCTCTCTTGCCATTCGCTTGGCACATTCTTGAATAGAAGTACCTGAGGAAACAAGCCTCAAATGTCTAAAGTGAAGGTCCGATACACGCTTAGGGTAAAATTGATCCGAAATAAACGAAGGTGAATTTTCCATCTTTCCCAAAATAGACAATCTTTGGATGATTCTACAAAGCATGACAGCAAACTATCAACTCATCATTATCACAGGTGTATCTGGAACTGGTAAAACCACTCTAGGCACCTCATTATCTGAAAAACTATCCTTGCCCTTCTACGACGCAGATCTTTTCCATCCAAAAGAAAATGTAGCAAAAATGAGTAATGGGATCCCTCTGACAGATAAGGATCGTCAACCTTGGCTAGAGTCACTAGCTTCAAAACTCGAAGAATCCAAAAAGTCAGGTGGTTGCATCTTGGCTTGCTCCTCATTGAAAGAAAGCTATCGAAAAATACTGGCTGGAGGGAATGATATAAAATGGATTCATCTCAAAGGAGACAGAGATCTTATCTGGGATCGAATGAAGGCACGAAAAAACCACTACATGAAGGCAGAAATGCTTGACTCGCAGTTTGCCACCTGGGAAGAGCCGAATTATGGCAAGAAGCTTTCAATCGATCAAACACCTACAGAGATTCTAGAAGAAGCATTGGATTATTTGAAGAAATAGAAATTACAGGACCGGATTGGAATAGCCACCTGAATAGCTGAAATTGAAGAGCAACCCACAAAGAACTATGAAAACCCTTAAGATCCTATTTGGCTTTTTCTGGACTTTCTTATCCATACCCACGCTTTCTGCACAGGACTTCTTGGTCACCAATGTGCATATCGTCACGATGGATGGAGAGGAATTGCTGGAAAATCACGCACTATTCGTAAAGGACGGCAAGATTGATCGAATCATTCCTCTTACGCCTCAAACCCCTCGGATGAGCCATGAAAATCTGATCGATGGACAGGGAGCTTACATTTTTCCGGGCTTGGCTGAATTTCACGCCCACCTACCAGTAGCTGGAGATGGCAGTACTCAATTGCAGGAAGAATCACTTTGGCTCTATTTAGCCAATGGTGTTCTTCGTATTCGAAGTATGCTGGGCCATCCCAGTCATGTGGAACTTCGAGAGCGAGTCAGAAATGGAGAGATTCCCGGACCACGTGTTTTTATATCAGGCCCGTCCTTTAATGGAAATTCGGTAAGCAGCCCAGAGCAAGCTTCTCAAATGGTCAGGGAACAAAAGGCTGCCGGCTATGATCACTTAAAAATCCATCCAGGAGTCGAATTGGATGAAATGTGGGCCATTTCCAAAACAGCCAAGGAGGTCAATATTCCTTTTGGTGGACATGTACCCTTGGCTGTGGGGATAGAAAATGCACTCGCTAGCGGCTTCAAATCCATCGAACACATGGATGGGTATATGGAAGGCCTTCTACCAGATGATCTTACTATCGATCCGACTACCTCGGGTCCATTCAATCTAAAACTTGTTGGAGAGGTGAAAATGGAAAAGCTCCCTGCTTTGATCGAGGAAACCTTGGAAAAAGGAACTTACATTGCCCCGACTTTGACCCTATTTGATCGGTATTTCGGCTATATCCCTGCCGATGAATTTCGACAGGCACCAGAAATGAAATACTTACCCGGGCCCCTGATTCAGCAATGGGTCAATACCAAAAAGCAACTTGAGCGAGCGGGGATGCTAGACCGGGAATTTGTAGAGCCATACCTGCAATTTCGTAATCAGCTCTTCATGACACTTCATCAGGCCGGGATTCCAGTTCTTTTGGCCTCCGATTCTCCGCAAGTATTCAATGTACCCGGATTTTCGATTCACCATGAGATTGAATTGATGTCAAAAGCGGGTATGAGCAATTTTGAGATATTAAAAAGTGGATCAGTAGAACCTGCTAAATACATGAGCGCGGAGTCTCAATGGGGGATGATCAAAGAGGGAATGGAGGCCGACTTTGTGATGGTCAAAGAGAATCCTCTAATGAATCTGAAAACTATGCAAAAGCCAATGGGGGTATCTGTAGGAGGAAATTGGATAAGTGGGGAAAGCCTTGAGTCAGAGTTGGATCGAATTGCCAAAAACCACGAGCGGAAGTAATCCTAAAATCAATATTAAATTATAGGCAAAATCACAAAACCATGAAGCTCTCCAATATTTATGTTTTAGCAATTTCTCTGTCGCTTGCATTTGCCTGCTCCCAAAAACAAACTCAAGAACCTATTCAAGAAGAAATCAACCTTATGATCAAATCAGAAAAAGTAGCTGAGCATAATGGCCAGCCCGTTTTTCATTATGTCCTAGACAATGGCACTATGCAAGTCGAACTCTCCAATTTCGGAGGTCTTGTTCACAAAATTATCACTCCCGACAAAAACGGAAACAAAGAAAACATCACGCTCACTTTTGATACCGTAGAGGAGTTCTTGACTAAACCAAATCCTTTCTTCGGAGCTACCGCAGGTCGGGTTGCTAATAGAATCGCAAAAGGTAAATTTTCCTTGGACGGAAAATCCTATAAACTGGCAAGAAACAATGGTGACAATCATTTGCATGGAGGGGTAGAGGGCTTTAATAAAAAAGTCTGGACCCCTGAGACTTACTCCAATGACTCAGTCGTAGGAGTGAAAATGACTTATCTGAGCGTAGATGGAGAAGAAGGCTATCCGGGAAACTTGGAAACTACTCTCTGGATGGAACTGACCACAGACAATACTTTGCGAATCAGATTTGAAGCTGTCACTGACCAGAAGACCATAGTCAACTTGACCAATCACACCTATTTCAATTTGGGTGGAGTAAAGCGTGATGTATTGGATCATGAGTTCCAGTTTTGGGCGGATGCCTATACTCCGGTAGATGATGAACTCATTCCAACCGGTGAAGTGAAAGATGTGACAGGAACGCCCTTTGACTTTCGAAGTCCAAAAAACCTTGGCGAACAAATTGCCGCCAATGGAGAAGGCTTTGATCACAACATGGTGATGAAGCCAGAAAAATCAGATGAGATGAAGCATTTTGTCCAAGTAAAGCATCCCGAAAGTGGCCGAGTCATGGATATGTATTCTGATAATATGGGAGTGCAGTTTTACACCGCAAATTTTGTGAAAGACTTCCAAGGAGCTGATGGAAAAACCTACGATAAGCATTGGGGCTTTTGCCTAGAATCCCAGATTTGGCCGGATGCCATCAATCACGAAAATTTCCCAACACCGATTCTAAATCCAAGTGAAAAATATGAGCATACCATCGAGTATCGCTTTTCGGTTGAGAAGTAAGAATAAAACCCTCCAAGGGACTTAGAGCCCTTGGAGGGTTTTGGCGACAACTTCCTGAGTTTCCTCAAACCCCTGATAACCACACACCACCGCTTCAAAGTCCTCCAGTTTCCCCAAATGCTTTACCGCCAAAGGATTCCCGAAATGGACCAAAACACAAGGTTTGCTTTTTGCCAATTCCTTTATTTCATCCAGCGTAGCATGATCCATTCCAAACTGATTTAATGGCTTGTGGCTGGGTACAAATACGGCGATAATTACTTTTTCGGCCTGCTCAATTGGAGAAAATTCAAATTTGATATCCTGAGAAAAGCGGCTGGGATTTTGGGTGAAAAATTCTTGATAACCCAGCTTTCCTTCTCTTGCTAAGGCCTGAAGTTCAGCAGATTTTATCTCACCTGAAATAACAGAAACGTAATTTTCCGCCAACTCCTTTTGCAATTGGGAATGACTCTCCCAATCAAAAGTTGGAACTTCAACCACTTTGGTTTCCATTACTCCCAAGCGTTTTTTCAAATCCATGATTTTTTCAAACACTGCATCTACCACCGCATCTGAAGCATTTTGGGCAATTTTTTCAATTCCCTCTTTCACGTGATCTGAAAAACAAAGAATGTCATTTCCGGCATGGAAAGCCTGCCATTCAAGCTCTCCGGGTTCGGGATACAAATTGGCCACTGCTTTCATATTTAGCGCATCGGAGATAACGAGGCCTTGAAAACCCATTTCTTCTTTTAACAAATCGGTAATCAATTCTCTGCTGATACTTGCAGGAATATCTTTTCCTCCTGTCAGTGCAGGCACAGCCAAATGCCCAACCATAATCATTTCCACCTCTCGGTCGATTCCGTATTGAAAGGGAACAAGTTCTTCAGCTTCAAGCTCTGCTTTGGTTTTCTGCAAGATTGGCAAACCCAAATGAGAATCAACTGCAGTATCACCATGTCCCGGAAAATGCTTCAAACAAGCACCAATTCCTGCTTTTTTCATCCCTGAATATGCAGCAAAAGAGAGTTTGGCTACATTCTCAGTATGATCTCCAAAAGAGCGGTAGCCGATCACAGGATTATTTGGATTGGTGTTGACATCAGCGCAAGGAGCCAGATTGAGATGGATCCCTGATCTTTTCATTTCCAAACCCATTCGATAGCCGACTTCCTCAACCCACTTTTCTGCATCCTTTTTCAATGCGCCCAAGGTGATGGCAAAGGGATACTGAGGTGTTTTTTCGATTCGCATGGCCAAACCATATTCCCCGTCTATGCTGATCAATAAAGGGATTTTTGAAAGGGCTTGATAGCGATTAATCAATCCGATTAATTTTTCAAAAGTATCTTCCGTGTCTAGTGATTCCGCCCGTTTTTCGAAATTTGCCGCAGCAGAATGACGGCTGTGAAAAAATGTCAATCCGCCAATTTCCTGTTTTATAATCAGACGCTCAATGGCCTGGTAATTTTCCTCCGTATCGTGAATAAAGGCTGCTGGGGAGAAGAACTGGGATATTTTTTGGATTTTGTTCATTTGCTGATTGGAAGATTAAGGAGTGCTAAGGTTGTAAAGTGGCAAGGTTTTAAAGAAGTGGTAAACTTCTCACCACCTCGAAAATCGTATTTCGTAACTCATAAATCAAGAATTCTTTTTCCCAAATTCCCTCGGATACTTCACCGAATAAGCCATCACAAAACTGGGAATCGTCGCAATTACCACCCAAATAAAAAACCCTGGATAATCCAGCCACTCCTGCATGTATCCGGAAATCATCCCCGGAATCATCATTCCCAAAGCCATAAATCCAGTAGCCAAAGCGTAATGTGCAGTTTTGAAAAGACCCTCAGCCAAATAAATCAAAAAGACCATGTAAGCCGCAAAGCCAAAACCGTAGCCCAATTGCTCGATCAAAACAACAATTGCGGGGAAATAAAAGCTTTCGGGTTGCTGCCATGAGAGTAAAACGTAACCCAAGTTCGGGGCGTTGATTGCAATCGCCATCGGTATCATCCATCTACCCAAACCATGACGGGAAATCACTATTCCCCCAACGATCCCTCCGAGAAGCAAAGCAATGACTCCCAAGGTTCCATATAGTAAACCTACTTCCGATACAGTCAGCCCCAAGCCACCCTCCGATCTTTCATCCAAAAAGAATGGAGAAGCCATCTTGACTAATTGAGATTCGCCCAAGCGATAGAAAAGCACGAAAGCCAGAGAAAGGCCAATATTCTTCTTCGTAAAAAAGGTGCTAAATACCTCTCCAAAACTTGGTCGGTCTACCTTTTCTACTCGCTCCTCGATCACATTGGGAGTGGATAGAAAATTAATAACCGTAAGCATCAACATAAGACCTCCGACCCCAATCATCGTCCAAGACCATGCTTGAGTCGGATCTCCAAATTTCTCCTCCAAATATCCTGCGGCTATCACAATCAAGCCCTGCCCGGTAATCATTCCTACCCGATAAAATGTGCTCCGCATCCCCACGAAAAAACTCTGCTGATCGGGTTTTAAGGCTATCAGATACAACCCATCCGAAGCAATATCATTGGTAGCTGAAGCAAAAGCCCCCATCCAAAAGAAAGCCAGGGTAATCACAAAAAACTGATCGAGCCCTGTAGTCAATCCTACTCCAAGAAATGTCAGGGAAAGTATAAACTGCATACTGAGGAACCATTGCTTTTTATTTCCGAAAAGCTCCAAAATCGGACTCCAGATAGGCTTGATCACCCAAGGCAAATACAGAAAAGAGGTATAAAGCCCGATATCGGCATTGGATACCCCCAAACTCTTATACATGATCACCGAAACTGTAATGATAATGACATAGGGCACCGATTCGGTCAAATACAGGGAGGGTACCCAAATCCATGGGCTCTTGCTAGAATTTTGGGTCATGATTTTCTGAGTAAATGCTGGTAAATACTGATTTCTGAGCCATCGATGATTGTTGCTCCTACAGCCTTTTCATAAAACTCTGCAGGCCCCACTCCGCCAATAATGGCATAGACATAGCCTAATTCACGGAGTGACTCAAGTGACTTGATCAGAAGTACCTTGCCTATGCCTTTTCCCCGCTCGGACTCCAGGGTGCCTGTTGGGCCAAAAAAATTCTTTGCTGTTGACTCATAGCAAGCAAAACCCAAAATCTCATTTCCCCGCTGGGCTATCCAGCAACTCACAGGTTGTCTACTGAATGCAACTTCCACTTCCGACTTCCAGTAGGCGCCAAACTGCTCCATCACCCAATCACAAACCAATGCCTTTTCTGGAGCTATGGCCCGCCGAAAAATAATTCCCTCTTTGGTGGAAAGCCTTTTCTCTATGTCCAGTGAAGAAGGCAAATCAATCAAACGAACGAGCATATCCTTCATGGCTTTGTTTTTTTGGGGGTTTGAAATACCTGAGTTTGAACGATTCTACCAAAATGATCAATCCATCGGATCGCGAGATAATTGGTATTTAAACTGCTCACTTCCAATGCCCTTGCACGCTGTCCGCCTACCCAAACTGTGTGAATCTCGGCTTCAGCGAGCGTGCTTAGTTCATCTGCTCCTTGCACCATGGCATAGCGGATGGCAGGGTCTAGAGGCTTTTCGAGTGATACCTTCGTCCAGTCTCTGTTTGCTTCTACTTGTAAAACCTGAGGAGTTTCAATCAAGACTGGCTCAGTGGGTTCGAAAGCCGGTGGTAAGGTAGGGCTGTCATATAATTCTTGCTTGAGCAAGTTGGCGACATCCTGATTTTTTGAGAAAAGGGATTTTGCTGAGAAAAAGGCATTTCCTTGAATCTCCATGAGCGTTCGGGTGTATTGAACTTGATTGTTGATTTCTTTGGGATTATCCCATGCAATGTCTGCATTATCGCGAATTTTGTAGGGTCCGTTACCGATATAGACATTGGTTTGATAGCTATTGGCAGCCCACCAGTCATTGAGTTTGCGATAGCTAGCCAACTCATAGTCCATACTCCAGTACAGCTGAGGAATGAGGTAATCAATCCAACCGTTTTGCATCCAAGTCAAGGGATCAGCATACAAATCATCGTAGTTAGTTTGTCCGGCTCGGGTCGGAGAGCCTCTAGGATCTCTGTCCTGATTCCGCCACACTCCAAAGGGAGAAATCCCAAATTGCACCCAAGGCTTGCTTGTTTTGACAGTTTGATGAATAACTTGAATCAGGGAGTTTACATTATCCCTTCTCCAATCTTCAATGGTCTGGCCTGGCTTTTTATATTTTTCAAAAGTCTTTTGATCAGGAAATCTCTGATTTTGAACCTTGTAAGGATAGAAATAATCGTCAAAATGAATGGCATCAATATCGTACCCATCCACCAACTCCTTGATGACTGCCAAAAGTTTCTCCTTCACCTCAGGCAAGCCAGGGTTGTAATAGTATTTGGTTCCGTACTTGAGCATCCAATCGGGATGTTGGAAAAAATCATGTTCCTGACTCAAGGTTTCTGTTTTATCATCAAAAGTCGCGCGGTAAGGATTCAGCCATGCATGAAATTCTAAGCCTCTATCATGCGCCGCTTTGATCATCCAAGTCAAAGGATTTTCGGAAGTCTGAGGAGCTACGCCTTCCTTTCCAGTCAAATATCGGGACCAAGGGGCATGCCGGCTCGGGTAGAAAGCATCTCCCGCAGCCCGTACCTGCACAATCACGGCATTGAAATTTAAATTCTTGTAGTGATCTAAAAGCACGAGGAAATCCTCTTTCTGCTTAGACCAACTGTCAGTTCCAGACTCTGGCCAATCAATATTCACCACCGTAGCAATCCAAACTCCTCTGAATTCACGTGGAATTTCAGGCATTTCAAAAGAAAGTGGTTGGAGCAAAACGGGGGAATCAGGCAGAGGTCTTGTCGGCACTTCTTCGTCCTTTACTTCAGGGGTATCTGTTTTGATATCTCGTCGGTCTTGCGAAAACTCCTGTTGAGATTTACAAGCGAAAATCGATACTAGTAACAGCGCAAAAACAAATCTTGAATAGACCTTCATTAAAAATTATAGTTGAGGAAGTGGTTTTAATCCAAGGTCTGAAAGGTTTTTGCGAAGCTCCTCCATAAACTCATCTCCTGGATCAGTTTTCACAGTGCGGTAATCTGGATCGGCCTCCTTCCACAGTGGAGTGTCTTGGAAAAGTTGGTATTCGTGATGCCCGATTACGTAGTCAATGGCCGGGTACTTTTTGCGGAGATAGCGAATCAACTCCTCGTTTGCACGAAGCTGAGCAGAAGTCAAAGGAGCGTCAGGTCCTCCCACATTTTCTATCCCCACAGCACAATAGTTTAACCCAATGGTGTGTCTGGCAAAAGTTGTATCGGGTAAAAGCCGAAAAATCGTCCCATCCCGATCTATCAGAAACTGACTTGATACATTCAAATTGCTGGCACTTGTCAGATCTTCCCTTCCTCCCAAAGTCGGGGAATCAAAAACATCAAATGTCACCTCCACATTGTCGATGGCTGTCCAATGGACTACGACCATTTGAGGGTCTATCGTGGCCTTATCTTTCACCAAACCATGCCGGTCCTTCAGGTATTGAATGGAAAGCTGCTCGCGCTCAGCATTCCAAGTTATCGGCTTATCAATGATTCGAAAAGTAGCCTGCTGTTGGGATTTACAGGAGAAAAAAAGTAATGGAATCAGTAGGCTAAAGATGAAAGGGTGAGTTTGGCGCTTCTTCATATTTTGGGTCAAATTTTGAATAGTACTCAATAGCTAAACTACCTAGAAATTTGCAGGATTGAGAAGAAAATCCCGCAATTTTTTGCAAAGCACATCTAAAAGGCCGGATTTTTTGCAAGTTTTTGCTGTTTTGATTAGCTTCCAAAAACAATCAACCCAAAATGCTTAAAGAAGAACGGCAAAAGTTCATTCTCGACCAAGTACATCTTCATCACAGAGTTTTGCTCAATGACCTAGCAGAAGCACTCGAAGTCTCTATCGATACCGTTCGTCGCGATGTCAAGGAACTCGACAAGGAAAAAAAGCTAAAAAAAGTCCATGGTGGAGCCACATCATTTGGCTTTATGAACTTTTCCAAAGAAGATGGAAATACTTATCTCCTTTCCAAAAAGATTAAAATCGCCGAAAAGACCGTTTCATTACTTTCCGAAGGTCAAGTCATCCTGATGAGTGGGGGTACGACCAATTTGGAGGTGGCAAAGATGATCCCAAGGAAATTTCCTTTGACAGTCTTTACTCCCAGTTTGCATATCGCTGTGCAGCTTTTGGAGTTGCCGGAAGTAGAAGTTTTCTTTTTGGGCGGAAAGCTACAGCACGAATCAAAATTTGCCATTGGCGGCACGGTTGTCAATGCGCTCAATCGACTCAAAGTAGACCTTTGCATCCTAGGCACGGGCTATTTAGATGCTGAGGCAGGACTCACAGAATTTGACTGGGAAGTCATCCAAGTGAAGCAGGCGATGATTCAAGCGGCTAAACGGACGATTATCCTATCCGTGTCGGATAAGTTACACAGTGTCCAAAAATACCGGACCTGCAGCCTGACGGAAGTCGACACCTTGGTGACCGAATTGGATCCGATGGATTCTAAGCTCGACGCGTTCCGGCCTTTTCATTTGAAGATCGTTTAGAGGCTAGACACCTCTCCCACTTTCCTTTAGCTCAATGTCAGTCAAGTCGGCTATGTTGACTGGCTTCTTGGATTCGATGCTATTTCGAGCTGCGATACCTACCAAAATTGACATGGCTCCATCTCGACTTCCAGCCGATTGACGCCAAGGATCAGCCATTTCAGGGTCTTTGAAAAGCTTATCCTTTAGACGGGTATCGCCTCCACCATGACCTCCACCACCGTGGGGTATGACTATCTCCTTTCGCTCCCCAAAGTTGGTTGTCAGGTAAAGCACATCTTCGGCTTTTTCCTCCCAAGGCTGTCTTTCTTTGATCCAGGCTTCGAGCCGACCTTTCGTCCCATTAAATGCAATGCGATAGCCTTCATAAGGCGAATAAGTAGTCAGTGAGTAACTAACCTGAACCTTATTTTTATACTTGATTTGCACGGCCATTTTATCGTAGATATCCACGTCCTCACGGAATACACAGCCATCTCGATCATAACCGTCGTATTGTGCATTATCCACATAGAGCTTTTTCAAATGCCCATTTCTTGTAATATCCCAGAAAAAGTCACAATCATCTTTGTGCGGACAGGTACGACAATTTTTCCCTCGGAATGGTCCATTTTTGCCATAAAATTCCAACTCTCCAAAGGCAAAAACTTCCTCTGGATCTGAATCTATCCACCAATTCAACAAATCGAAATGGTGTGTGGATTTATGCACCAATAGCGTCCCCCCAAATTCTTTTCTGCGATGCCACCTTCTGAAATAATCGGACCCATGGTACACATCTAAATACCAATGAAAGTCAACGGATGTCAGCTCTCCAATATCTCCTGCCCGCAGGATCTCGTACATTCGCTGACGATGAGGAGAATAGCGATAATTAAAAGTCACTATCAGTTTCTTTCCTGATTTGCGCTCTGCATCCAAAATCGCCTGGCATTTAAACTCATCAGTGGTCATGGGTTTTTCGGAAATGACATGAATCCCATTTTCCAATCCTTTGATAATGTACTCGTGATGTGTGCTGTCCATAGTGGTGACAATCAACACATCCGGCTTGGTCTCTTTAATCATCTGATCACCATCTGTGAATATCGGGCAATCTACCCCGATAAATTCCCTTCCATATCGCAAGCGCCCTTCATTGATATCGCATAAGCCTACAAACTCCACTAGATCACCATAGGCCCTGACCACATCTCTTCCAAACATCGTGGTTCCCCGAATCCCTGTTCCTACCAGAGCCAATCGCATCTTTTGATTCTTTTTTTCCTTTTCAAAAAGTGAAAGCGCTTCAGCTACAGGATGAACAAACATGCTTCCGGCAAGTAGTCCTCCTGTTAAAGCAATAAAGTCTCTTCTGGATTGGGCGTCTTTTGGGTCCATCATATTTTGGGTTTGAGTTCAAAAGATTAATTTAATTAATCTCGGATTGTTTACAGAATCTTTAATCGGAATCGATTTCATTAAGCAAAAAAACATTTCCTTAAACCTCGGATGCCCTAATTTAGTATGTTTGAATATGAATCAAAACGCCACCATTGAGCGAAACATCTCTATCAGCAGTTTGCTACGGATCAGCAGACCTATCAATTTACTGCTGGTGGCATTCACACAGCTGATGACGGCCTATTTTCTGGTCGAGACTAGTCAGACAGGACTTCCTGTATTGGAGGACTTCAAGCTGTATATTTTGATTCTGTCCACCTTGATCATTACTGCTGCAGGCTACATGATCAATGATTATTACGATGTCAAAATTGACTATGTCAATCGTCCCAATGAGGTCATCGTCGGAAAAGGCATCAAGAGACGAGTAGTCATATTTCTGCATACCATTTTTAATTTTACTGGTATTGGGCTCGGTGTTTTGGTTGCGCCGAGAATTGGTCTAGTCAACTTTATCGCAGCCTTTCTTCTTTGGCTATACAGTAACCAACTCAAAAGAAAGCCTTTTATAGGCAATCTCACCGTGGCTTTCCTCACAGGACTCTCTGTTTATTTGGTAGCCTTTTATTATCAAAAAAATGAGCTCTTGGTCTTTACTTATGCCATTTTCGCCTTTTTTCTCAACCTCATCCGCGAAATCATCAAAGACATCGAAGACCGGGATGGGGACAGAAAGCATGGCTGCCAAACGCTTCCTATCGTACTGGGATTCCGAAAGACCAAGCAAGTCATTTTCATTATTGCCATCTGCTTTGTATCTGCAATCAGCATTGTGACTATAGAGCTCAACAAGCCAGAACTATTCTACTATTTCGGGATTTTAGGCTTCTTTTTCATCTGGTTTATGCGGAAAGTTTACGTTTCAGATCGCAAAGCACACTTTACCGAGTTGAGCACTTTTGCAAAAATCCTGATGCTAGTCGGTACCCTAAGCATGGGTTTTTTGTAAAGTGGAAAAACGAGTAATCGGCTAAATTTTAGCAATTCCACAACATTCGGAATATTTTTATAAAAATTCTTCATCAATGAAGCATCCCAGCACCCTAGTCATTAAAATCGGCTCAAATGTACTGACTCAAGCAGATGGCCTGCCCGATCTTGGCAGAATGGAGCATTTGGTCGGTCAAATCATGCAGCTTTTGAAAGCCGGGAACAAACTTGTGCTGGTAAGCTCTGGTGCGGTGGCTTTTGGTAGACAGGCGGTTTCTATTCCAGAAAAACTAAACCCAATCAGCAAGCGCCAAATTTGGGCAGCTACCGGTCAGGTTTATCTGATTGAGGCCTATCAGCGACTTTTCCAAAAACAGGGACAATCAGTAGCCCAAATCCTAGTGACCAAGGAGGATTTTCGGGATCGAAAGCATTTTCTGAACATGAAGAACTGCATGGAAGGGCTGATGCAGCAAAATATTCTTCCGATCGTCAATGAAAACGATACTGTTACGATCACGGAGTTGATGTTTACAGACAATGATGAACTCGCCAGTTTGACCGCAGCCATGGTCAATGCTGACAGTCTGATATTACTTTCTAATGTGGATGGAATTTTCACCGGAAACCCTGCAGACCCAGATTCAAAACTCATCGAATGGGTTTCTTCTGATACCAAGGACCTTTCTGAATACATCTCCGCTGCCAAATCCTCCTTTGGAAGAGGAGGCATGCTGACCAAGTTTTCTACCGCAAAAAAATCTGCCGACTTGGGAATCAATGTCATCATTGCGAATGGCAAACGAGATGGGGTATTGGAGGAATATCTGGCAGGGAAACTTGCCTGCACCCATTTTGAACCAAAAAAGAAAAAACAAGCTCCGAAAAAATGGCTAGCCCATGGCGCTCAATACTACAAAGGAGAAGTCTTTATCAACGAGGGAGCCAGAGCTTCATTAACCTCAGCTGTCATTCGCAGCCTCCTTCCCGTCGGAGTCACCCGGATAGAGGGTGAATTTTCCAAAGGTGACATTTTGCTGATTCGAGATGAAAAAGGAATAAAGATAGGCTTAGGAAGGGCTGAGTATTCATCCAAATCAGCGGCTGAAAAGCTTGGGCTAAAGAACCAAAAAGCCCTTATCCACTACGATTACTTATACTTATTTGACCATGACTGATTACACTGATATTTTCCAATCTGTCAAAAACAAGTCCCGAAAACTCATTGCTATTTCGGAAGAGCAGATACAAAAAGTGCTTACCGATTTAGCAGAAGTGGCGGTCAAGAAGGCCGATTTTATTTTGGCAGAAAACAAGAAAGATCTAGAGCGGATGGATCAGGACAACCCCATGTATGATCGCTTGCTGCTAACACCTGCTAGAATTGACGGAATCGCGGAGGAGATCAGACAGGTCAGTCTACTCCTTTCACCATTGCATTTGAAATTGGAAGAAAAGCTGCTTCCCAACGGATTGTACTTGGAAAAAGTCACGGTGCCTTTGGGTGTTTTAGGAATCATCTATGAGGCTAGACCCAACGTTACATTTGATGTATTTTCCATTGCTTTGAAATCCGGAAATGGCTTGATATTGAAAGGAGGTTCGGATGCGGATTATTCCAATCGGGCGATCATCTCTGTCATTCATGAAGTTTTAGAGAAGAATGGAATTCCTACTGAAGCCTTCCAACTGCTACCCGCAGATCGCAATGCTACGAAAGCCCTTTTGGAGGCGGTGGATTATGTGGATGTCATCATTCCTAGAGGCTCTCAAGGCCTGATCAATTTTGTGCGAGAGCATGCCAAAGTCCCGGTCATAGAGACAGGTGCAGGGATCGTCCATACCTATGTGGATGAAACGGCCGATTTGGATAAAGCCAAGGCCATCATCCATAATGCCAAAACCCGAAGACCCAGCGTTTGTAATTCGTTGGATTGTCTGATTATTCATCAAAGTCAATTGAAAAATCTGAATGAGTTGATTCAGCCTTTATTGGAAAGCGGGGTGAAAATCTATGCTGATGAACAAGCTTTTAGCAACTTGGAAGAACAGGAACTGATTCAAAAAGCAATGCCAGAGCATTTTGGAACCGAGTTTTTGAGTTTGCAACTGGCTATCAAAACAGTGGGGAGCCTAGAAGAGGCGATTGCTCATATTTCGACATTTTCTTCCAAACATTCTGAGGCGATTGTTTCAGAAAGCCAGGAAAACATGCGGCGATTCCTTTTGGAAGTAGATGCAGCAGCTGTTTATGCCAATGCTTCCACGGCATTTACTGATGGGGCTCAATTTGGCTTGGGTGCTGAAATCGGAATTTCCACCCAAAAGCTACATGCTCGAGGACCGATGGCTTTGAGGGAGTTAACTAGCTATAAGTGGGTGATAAGGGGAAATGGGCAGGTGAGAAGTTGATCCAACTAAATGAAAAATCTGGCTTTCAATTGAATATTATCAAAAATTCTAATTAGCTAATCCTGAAAGAGAAGCTCTTGCAAATTTGATAGCCTCAAAAATATCTTCTTTTTCAAGTTCTGGGTGATCTTCTAATATTTCCTCGAATGACATCCCTGAAGCCAGCAAATCCAACAAAACTTCAACAGGCCAACGCATTCCACGAATAGTTGGCTTTCCATGGCAGATTTCAGGATTAATAGTTATTCTTTCAAAGGGATTCATAATTCAATATAATCACTTACTTCCTCTAACTAGAATACATGCGGTTGAAGTTTTCTACTTTTTATGTCGATCAATCAACACCTCCATCACCTCATCCAATTCATAGCCTTTGGCCTCCAAAAGGACGAGATAATGAAAAAGTAGATCTGCAGCCTCCCCCAAAAACAATTCCTTATTGTCATCCTTGGCTTCGATGACGATTTCTACCGCTTCCTCTCCTACTTTCTGAGCGACCTTGTTGATACCTTTGGCAAACAGCGAAGTAGTATAAGACTTGTCCGATGGATTGTTTTTTCTATCCTTGATGATGGCTCTCAGTTGGTCGATAAAGCCTGTCTTGGACGAGTTTTCTTCATCCCAGCAGGTATCAGAGCCAGTATGACAGACAGGTCCACGAGGATTTGCTTTTACTAAAATTGAATCCCCGTCACAATCTCCCGCAATTGAAACCAACTCCATAAAATTACCTGAAGTTTCCCCTTTGGTCCATAGCCTATTTTTACTTCGGGAGAAAAAAGTCACCATGCCGGATTCCTTTGTTTTCTCCAAAGCTTCCTCATTCATATATCCCTGCATCAAGACTTTGCCTGAAACCGCGTCTTGTACGATGGCGGGAATAAGGCCGTTCATTTTATTAAAGTCGATGTTCATATGCTTAAACCTTTGAGGTTTTCAAAACCTCGAAGGTTTTGATAGTTAATATAACAACTGAGTATTCTTTCCTTTCCTAAAACCTTCGAGGTCGAATAGACCTCAAAGGTTATCGAAACACAATGGAAACATCATAGAAATATACCCTGACAAGTCAGGGTGAAATAAAAACGGAAAGAGTATATCCAATATTTCGACCCGTTTTAAAGGGCCACATTTCAACGTATTTCTATTGTATTTCTCCAATAACTAATTAAAACCTCCGAGGTCTAAAAAACCTCAAAGGTTACTTTCTAATCGATATTCCCTCCCCAATCAAATAACTTTTCAATTCAGGAATAGGAATTTCTTTAAAGTGGAAAATACTCGCTGCCAAAGCAGCGTCTGCTTTTCCAAAGGTAAACACATCTTTGAAATGAGGCATGGTACCCGCACCGCCTGAGGCAATCACCGGGATGGAAAGTGCCGCCGAAATCTCCGCAGTCAATTCATTCGCAAATCCGGCTTTGGTACCGTCATGATCCATGGAAGTGAGCAAAATCTCACCTGCGCCCCGATCAGCGACTTCCTGAGCCCAGGCCTGGGTTTTGAGCAAAGTTGGTTTCCTCCCCCCATGCGTATGCACATAGTCTGTACCATCCACATCCCGGGTATCGATGGCGACCACGATGCATTGCGAACCGAACTCCCGAGCCATTTCATCAATCACACCTGGATTTTTGACCGCTGCTGAATTGATGGAGATTTTATCCGCACCAGCATTTAGCAAAACCTTCACATCTTCTACCGTAGAAATTCCTCCCCCGACCGTAAAGGGAATATTGATCGCCATGGCAACCTTAGTCACCAATTCAGCCAAAGTTTTTCGCTTATCAACGGTAGCAGTAATATCCAAAAAGACGAGTTCGTCCGCACCTTCATCCGAATAAATCTTCGCCAACTCCACCGGATCACCGGCATCCCGGAGCTGGACAAAATTGACTCCTTTGACGGTGCGACCGTCTTTGATATCGAGGCAGGGAATGATTCTTTTTGTCAACATACGATTGAAATACAATTGAAATAAATCCCGAATAATCGGGAAGAAATAAGTGGATACTGAAAGTCTGGGAAATATTTCGCAAAGCGTATTTCAACTTATTTCCTGCCTGTCGACAGGCAGGCGCGAAGCATATTTCTATCTTGAATTGAATTCTGCTAATTCTTCCAAACTCACCTTCCCTTCATAATAGGCTTTTCCGACAATGGCTCCATAGACCCCAATTTTCTCCAACTCTTCCAAATCCTTTACTGAGGAAACTCCTCCACTGGCTATCAGCTTTAGATCAGGAATCTCTTCCATGATTTCTTGATACAATTCCACCGATGGACCTTGGAGCAAACCGTCTTTAGCCACATCCGTGCAGATCACATAGCGAACTCCCAGTTGGAAGTAGGTCTTAATGAAAGCAATCACCTCTTGCTCAGTAGTCTCTTCCCAACCGTGAATCGCAATCTTACGGTCTTTGGCATCAGCTCCCAAGATAAGTTTTTCCGGACCATAGGTAATCAACCAAGATTTGAACATGTTAGGCTTTTTTACCGCTACAGAACCTCCAGTCACCTGAGATGCACCCAGATAAAATGCTTTTTCGATCTCTTCTTCACTTTGAACTCCTCCTCCAAAATCTACTTTCAAACTGGTTTTCTGAGTGATATCCAACAGCACTTGATCATTTACGATTTTTTTAGCTTTGGCACCGTCAAGATCGACCAAATGCAGTCGGGTAATGCCTGCGTCTTCAAAACGCTTAGCCATTTCCACAGGGTCGTCGTGATATTCTTTTTTGCTGCTGTAATCGCCTTGACTGAGACGAACGCACTTACCATCTATAAGGTCTATGGCGGGAATGATAAACATATGCGAATTGAAAGATTGGAAAATTAAATAGAAAGGTTAAAATTGGTAAAGTTGTTAAGTTGATTTTGATTTCGGTCGTATTTCGTACCTCGTATTTCGTATTTTTAAATCGAAAGAAAATTACTCAGCAACTTCTCTCCAACCGTACTGCTTTTCTCCGGGTGGGCTTGAATCGCCCAATAATTATCCCGATGAAGAATCGCGGTAAAGTCATGAATGTAATGCGTGGTGGCAATCGTAGATTCACTCAATTCCGCATAGTAGCTATGCACATAATAAAGGAATTTTGGGTCAGGTAGATCCTTCAGAAGGACGTTATCGGCCAGATTCTCCAACTCATTCCAGCCAATGTGGGGAACTTTGAACTCCTGGGAATTTTCGGGAATAAACTTCTTCACCTTCACCGGAAAGATCCCCAAGCATTCCGTATTATTCTCCTCTGAATGCTCGCAAAGCAATTGCAAACCCAAACAAACCCCTAAAAAGGGTTGATTGATTTCCCGAATCAACTGATCTAGTTTTCTAGCTTTGAGATAAGTCATTGCGGTACTCGCTTCTCCCTGACCAGGAAAAATGACCTTATCGGCATTTAAGATTTTCTCCGGATCATCGGTTAGCTCAGCTTCAGCTCCCAATCGCTCCAGCGCATACAAGACCGACTGCACATTGCCGGCGTTGTATTTGATTACGGCTATTTTCATTTTATTCTAATCTGAAATACTGTAGAAATAAGCCCCGGCTCCCCGGGGCGAAATAATTAGAAATATTTCTACCTTATTTCATCCTGACTTGTCAGTATGTATTTCAATCGTATTTCCAAGCGCTACTATTTAGCTTTTATTTTACCTTATTTTCAGCTAACATTTCCTCCAAAACCGCTTCTATTTCCGGAATGGAGTTGTAAAGTTGCTCATAACTTTCGATCACGAAGTATTTATCCTGGAATTTATTCTTCCAATACTCCTGATTCATAATTCGGCGCACCTCATACGGATAGTGTGCGGGTTCATCAGAAAGGGAGAATTTTGTTTCACCAGCTGAGCTTAAAATTCCAGCTCCGTAGATTTTCAATTCCCCGTTTTCCCGAATCAAGCCAAACTCAATCGTAAACCAATAAATTCGGCTGAGCAACTGAATCGCCCATGGATCATCGATATGCTTTAGGGCAATGCCTGATAGCTTCTCCAAAAAGTCCACGTAGGGCTGATTGGTCAGTAAAGGCATGTGTGCAAAGGCATCGTGGAACATATCCGGCTCCTCCAGATAATCCAACTGCTCCATTTTACGAAGCCAGGTGGAAGAAGGAAATCTTCGGTTGTTTAGCAAGCCGAAGAACAAATCATCATCGATCAAGCCCGGCACAACTTGCACAGCCCATCCTGTAGTTTCCTTCAAAATCTTATTGAGTTCCTCGAAATTAGCAATGCGGTCAGCAGTGAATTTTACAATCTCCACCCCATCCAAATAGGCCTGTGAAGCTGCTTTAGGCAGATTTGGCATCTGTCGCTCATAGAGAATCTTCCACACCTTAAAATCTTCTGCCGTATAGGCTTCATATTCCTGCCTGAGGTCTTGTAATCTCGGGTCGCTAAAGACCCAGTCTTTCGGTTTATCAGTCATATTTCTATTTGGGTTTATATTTATCTAACTTTTAATCTTTCCTTGGGTTTCAGCTCTTTTTAAAAACCCTCCGAGCGATCTTCTCCTTAAAACGAAAAAGCCCATCCCGCAATTGGAATAGGCTTTAATATCGTTCGCAAGAAACCATACTTATCCCATTCCTTCATTGAAGCGGATAGTGGGAATGATGAATATAGGTTCTTGGGGTTGGATTCACGGTGTGAATTTACAAAGGGAAATGAACCAACACAAGCTTATTTTACAAGTGGTCAAAAGTTTATCTTGGCTCAAATCAAAAAATCTAATTCATAAGGCCATTCGGGGCATCCCAAATCTCGAATAAATCAGTTCTTGCTCTTTTGGGGAAATCAAGCCTTTAGTAATAGGCAGATTTTCTTTTTGAATCCATCTGCTAAGGGTTTTAGGAGAAATCCCAAACTCTAGGGCAAGCTCCTGGCGTGACTTTGCTCAGTAGGTTCTCATATTAAAAAGATGGATTAATTATGAGATATTTCCTAAAAATAGGGGGATGCTCATTTCAACTCCTACAGGGACAAAAAGAGAATGATGAAGGCTTTGTAATCAAATCCTTTGATTTTTAAAAGATTCACTCCGAATCAATTTTGAAAGTGATTCGTTTTTGGTGTATTTTTACATCAAACAAGGTAATTATGGCAAGACAAAGTATTTCTCTAACCACTCCCAATGACGAGTGGCTTAAATCCCAAGTGGATAATCAAGAATACTCCAGCAAAAGTGAATTAATCAATGATCTGATTCGACAAGCAAGAAAACAGCAGGCTGAAATCAATTGGCTGAGAACTAAATTAGAAAAGGCTGAAAAAGGTGGGTTTACCTCCCAAAATAAAGAACAAATCCTGGCTGAAGCCCAGAAACTGATCAATGGCTGATTATAAATTAAGTCAGGAGGCAAAAAATGATTTGATTCGTATTTACCTGTTTGGGGTGGAACAATTTGGGATGAGTCAAGCGGATAAATATTACAACAATTTATTTAATTGTTTTGAAATGATCGCTCAAAGGCCCTTCTCTTTCGAATCAATGGAGCACATTAAGTCAGGATATAGGCGTTGTGTCTGTGGCAGTGAAAGTATTTACTTTAAAATCAATCAAGAAATCGTAGAAATAATGGCTATCGTAGGAAGACAGGACCTTTCTCAAATTCGCTAGTAATGATTCGCTTGAAATTTTTCTTGTCTATGGTTCGCCAATAGAGGTAAACCTCCCAAGCCGTCCCCGTCCATACAACTCTCATTTTTCAATCACTGGTCTTTCAATGAATTTTTCCCGCTTTCGCTTCCTCAAGCGATTTCATGATAATCTCACGGTTTTTACCGGAGAGCAAATAGCAGGTTTCCTTCAGTGAATTGTATTCATCCAAAGAAATGAAAACCAGGTCACGGTTGTCTTTCCTTTTTATAATCACTTCCTCCAAATCGTCTATAACCAGATCAAACCATTTCTTCAAGTTTTCCCTAAAGTCGGTTTTGTTCACAACCTTCATAGCCAATCATTTTTTTGAAAACGTTCTAATTTCCCTGAGTAAAAAAAACAGTTCTTAATTACTTCAAAAAGGAAATAAACCTTTACAACAACTCAAATCCCTTTCGGATCGCAAAACTCTCTCGAATCCAATTAGCTAATCTGGCACTTTGGGCAAAGTCCAAGGTCTGCTGTCCGTCAGAGTATGCTTTTTCCGGAATCTCGTGGGATTCATAGATAACTCCATCAGCTCCAGCCATCACTCCCGCAAGAGCCATCTGAGGGACATAGGCCCGGATTCCGATCCCGTGGGACGGATCCACAATCACCGGAAGGTGAGATTTCGCTTTCAAAATAGGGATGGCATTCAAGTCCAAGGTATTTCTTGAAGCCTTTTCGTAAGTTCTAATTCCTCTTTCGCAGAGAATCAGCTTTTCATTTCCTCCAGAGAAAACATACTCAGCCGACTGAAGCAATTCCTCAATCGTCCCTGAAATCCCACGCTTGATCATCACGGCCTTATCTACTTTTCCGAGTTCGTCAAGCAGGTTGAAATTTTGGGAATTTCTAGCGCCTACTTGATAAATATCCACGTAAGGATACATTTCTTCGATTTGGGAGGTCTGCATCACTTCGGTGACGATTTTGATCCCAGCCTCAGAAGCGATGGAATGCCAAAGCTTGAGTCCATCGATCCCCATTCCCCGGAAAGCATAAGGGGAAGTTCGCGGCTTGAACACGCCACCCCGCATCATCCGGATGCCGTTTTCAACGCAGTGATCGACGACTTTGCGGATTTGCTCCTCGGACTCGATGGAGCATGGGCCGGTGATGATCGCCATTTCTCCATCTTTGATAAACACCCCATCTCCCAAGTCCACTGAAGTAGGTTTGGCCTTCCATTTTTTAGAAACCAGTTTGTACTCATCTGAGACAATATGGATATCACGAATCCCATCAAGTTGGCCGATTTTACGGATATCAAAATCTTTCTTGCCAATACCGATCAGGTAATCTCCCAATTGAGTCTTGACTTCTGTGGTTTTATAGCCGATTCCGTTGACCTTATCGATCAAGGTTTCCTTTTGCTTGGAAGAAATATCGGGTTGTAGTTGAATAATCATTTTTATGTACGATTTACGAAATACGGATTACGAGTCTTCCCAACTCTTTTTGGTTAATTGTATGGATTGGGTTGATTTAAAGGGTTTTCAAATCCACCGCAGCGGACAAGTGCTTTCAATTTTTCAATACAGATTGTAAGTAATTCTTAATATCCTCACTTAAGTTTTTTGAGTCTTTGACAGTTTTGATAAAAGCCGAACCGATAATGGCTCCGTGGCTGTATCTGGAAGCAGTTGTGAAGGTTTCTGCATCGGAAATCCCAAAGCCAATTAGACGAGGATTTTTAAGATTCATCTCCTGCACCCGCTTGAAATAGATTATCTGCTCTTCGCTGATCCCACTTTTGGCACCGGTGATGGCATGGGAAGAAACCATGTAAATAAAGCCATCGGTATTTTCATCGATTTCCCGAATACGTTTCTCGGAAGTTTGTGGGGAAATCAGGAATGTGTTGACTAGTCCATATTCTTCGAAAAGCGATTTGAATTCATCCAAATACTGCTGCATCGGCAAATCAGGAACAATCAAACCGTCAATTCCGACTTCTTTGCACTTTTTACAAAAGTCCTCCATTCCAAACTGAATGATGGGATTCAAGTATCCCATCAGAACCACGGGGATATGGATTTTGGCACGAAAACCTTTGAGCTGCTCAAAAAGCACTTTCATGCTCATACCATTGTCCAAGGCAATTTTATTGCTATCCTGAATGGTCGGACCATCCGCTATCGGATCCGAATAAGGCACACCGATCTCGATGATGTCAGCCCCTCCAGCCTGAATGGCCTCCATTACAAGAATCGTATCCTCCAAATGGGGAAAACCAGCGGTAAAGTAGATCGAGAGCACCCGCTCCTTCTTGTTGTTGAATAAATAATGTATTCGGTTCATTTTTAAATACGATTTACGAAATACGAAATACGAGGCTTGTTGAGCTTTTGACCCTAGAGCTTAATCTATTCGTAAATTCAAATTGATGTTTTTTTGCGATTGAAAGAGGCTTTTCGATTGAGGTTCAAAATCCATCCGTACTTCGTTCTTCAAACTTCTTACTTCCCTCAATATCCTCCCCACTTAATATACGTCTCCAGATCCTTGTCTCCCCTACCAGAAAGGTTGATCACAATCACGTCATCACTCCGGTACTCAATCAAATTCAAGGCATGAATGGCATGGGCTGTCTCGATGGCTGGAATGATTCCTTCCGTACGGCTGAGAAGAATCCCAGCTTTCATGGCATCTTCATCTTCCACCGCCACGAATTCACCCCGACCAATGTCAAATAAATGCGCATGAACGGGTCCGATCCCAGGATAATCCAAACCTGCAGAAATGGAGTGAGGCTCAACTACTTGACCATCTTCGGTTTGCATCAGGATGGTTTTCGAACCATGCAAAATACCGGGAGTCCCGAGTACCGTGGTCGCCGCAGATTTACCACTGCTTATTCCCATTCCTGCGGCCTCAGCAGCAATCAGTCGAACATCAGGCGTATTGTAATAGTGATAAAAGGCTCCTGCCGCATTGGATCCTCCACCTACACAAGCGATGACCAAATCCGGGTTTTCGCGTCCTTCTTTCTCCTTCAGTTGCCATTTCATTTCCTCTGAGATCACCGATTGGAATCGGGCTACCATCTCGGGATAAGGATGCGGACCTACTACCGAACCGATGATATAATGCGTATCCACGGGATTGTTGATCCACTGACGCATGGCTTCATTGGTTGCATCTTTCAGCGTTTTGGAGCCAGAAGTAGCGGGCACAACTTTAGCACCCAAGATTTTCATCCGCTCCACATTGGGACGCTGACGCTCAATGTCCAGTTCGCCCATGTACACGGTACAGTCCATCCCCATCAGCGCACAAACCGTCGCTGTAGCTACTCCGTGCTGTCCGGCACCCGTTTCGGCGATGATTCGCTTTTTTCCGAGCTTCTTGGCCAAAATGATCTGACCGATTGTATTGTTGACCTTATGTGCTCCTGTATGGCAAAGGTCTTCACGCTTTAGGTAAATTTTTGCACCAAAGGTCTCTGACAATCGGCTGGCAAAATATAATGGGGTCGGCCTTCCCACAAAGTCCCTCAGCAAAAGCTGAAACTCTTGTTGGAATTCCTCTGAGGCCACAATGGACTCGTAATTATCTCTCAACTCCTCGATATTGGGATGGAGCATCTCAGGGATGTAGGCACCTCCAAACTTTCCATAAAAACCCTTTTCATCCACTCTTATCATATCTTCTCCCGTTTAAATGGCCTCTTGTGACAGAAGCTTTTGTTTAAATTTTTTCAATTTTTCAATATTCTTTAAGCCCGGCGCATCCTCAAATTTGGAATTCAAATCTACCCCGCTTAATTGTGGAATTTGGCGCTTCAAATTTAGAATTTCACCGGCACTTTCCTCATCCAGTCCGCCACTCAAAAGAAAGCTTTTGTCGAAGGGATAAGTTTCCAAAACAGACCAATCAAATTTCTTTCCCGAACCACCATGCGCGGCAGTTGCTGTGTCGAAAAGAAACTTGTGAACAAAAGGCAGGTAGCCATCCAAGCTTCCCCAAGCTATCCCCTCGCCTACTGAAATCAC
This sequence comes from Algoriphagus marincola HL-49, assembly GCA_001314815.1. GTDB lineage: Bacteria > Bacteroidota > Bacteroidia > Cytophagales > Cyclobacteriaceae > Algoriphagus > Algoriphagus marincola_A. The sequence continues at coordinate 6,034 of LJXT01000006.1, read as the reverse complement.
TTTCCAAATCTCGCATTCAGTCTTTTTTGAGAGTTTTTTCACAAATTCTTCAGATTCACTGCCATGCAATTGAATAGCTGAGAGTCCAAAAAGGTTGACTTTTCGAAGAATTTCGATCTCCGTTTCGTTGACGAAAACCCCGACTTTTTTTACCTCAACTTTATTGAAATCTATAGCTTTATCCTCTGTCACATAGCGTGGGGATTTGGGATAGAAAATCAATCCCATCCAATCAGGCTTGACCTCAGCAATCAATCCTTGAATGTTGCCCGGTTCCCGCATTCCGCAGACTTTGATTTCCATCAGACTTCTGATAATTCGCTCGATGCTAATTTTTTAAACTCTTGGATGAAATTGTAAGCGGCTTGCTCTGGCCTACTCGATTTCATAAAATTCTCTCCAATCAGAAAACCGTCAAACCCAGCCTTCTTCAACTCAATGAGCGTTTTAGGGTCTGAAATTCCACTCTCAGAGATTTTTACAAACGAAGAAGGAATTGCCGTTACCAACTCCAAAGAGGTATCGATGGAAACATCAAAAGTCTTTAAGTTTCGGTTATTCACTCCTACAAGATCCACTCCGTCATTTAGGCTTTTTTTCAGTTCTTCTAGATCGTGAACTTCCAGCAAAACTTCCATGCCCAAGCTCTTGGCAAAGTATGCAAGTGACTTAAGCTTCTCCGGCTCCAAAGCCGCGGCTATCAAGAGCACACAGTCCGCTCCAATTGATTTGGCCTCGATGATTTGGTATTCATCCACCACAAAATCCTTCCGAAGAATCGGGCAAAAATTGAATTTGCGAGCGACTTTCAAGTCTTCACTACTTCCTCCAAAATACTCCTGATCCGTCAAAATGGACAAGGCAGAAGCCCCAGCCTGCATATAGCCAATACTGACCTGCTCTACCGAAGCAGCCCCATTAATCAGACCTTTCGAAGGTGATTTTCGCTTGAACTCGGCAATTATTCCGAATTTTTCAGGATCAGTCACATACTTTTTCATGGAAACCACCTTGCCATCGAAAAAGGTGCTTTTCTCAAGCAATTTGACTGGAATCAAGCTTTTACGCTCGGCTACCTCTCGGAATTTGTCAGTAATTATTGTTTCTAAAATATTCATAATCAATTTTTAAGCGAATGAAACAGAGGTTTTGGGATTAACTAGTTCGTTAAAGACATCTAAGGCTTTTCCGCTTAACAATACCTCTCGAGCCTGCTCCACAGCATCCGGGAAGGAGAGATCAGAGTTGGCGGTAACCAAAGCCGCAGCCGAGTTGGCTAAAACAACTTCATTTTGAGCCTTCGTTCCTTTGCCTCTTAAGATATTTTCGAAGATTTTGGCGGATTCTTCCACAGTTTCACCTCCTTTGATTTCTTCGGCGTTCAGCTTAGAGAGGCCGATTTGCTCTGGCTTAAATAATTTTTCCCCAGAATTGGATATCATTTTAAAATCTCCAGTAAGCGAAATCTCATCATAGCCGTCCAAAGCGTGCAAAATGGAGAATTGCGCATCACTTTCCTGATAGAGATAGGCATACAATCGGGCCAATTCCAAGCTAAAAACTCCCACCAATTGCTTCTTGGGAAAGCTTGGATTGACCATTGGGCCAAGCATATTGAAGAAGGTTTTTACACCGAGTTCTTTTCGGATCGGAGCCACATTTTTCATCGCAGGGTGGAAAAGTGGTGCATGCAGAAAGCAAATACCTGCCTCGTCCAATGAGCGCCTGATCTCACTGATATCATTGGTAAACTCATAGCCAAAATAAGCCAGCAAGTTTGAGGATCCACAAATCGAGGAAACTCCTGTATTACCGTGTTTGGCGACATTCTGACCTGCTCCGGCAACCACAAAGGAGGATAGGGTGGAAATATTAAACGTATCCTTTCCATCTCCTCCCGTTCCGCAAAGATCCATGGCATCGTATTCAGTAATCTCTACCGGCACACAAAGCTCTAGCATAGCCTCACGGAACCCTCGAAGCTCTTCGACCGTGATCGAACGCATCAAATAGACCGTCATAAAGGCTGCGACTTGAGAGGAATTATAGGCTCCTGTTGCCAGGTTTTTCAAGACTTCCCGGGCCTGATTTTGACTCAAAGTTTTATGCTCGATCAGTTGATTTAATATCTCTTTCATTTAAAGATTGATTTTGGGCAGAAATCAGGATTCCAACCAGTTTTGAATGATTTTGACTCCATTTTCGGTCAGGATACTTTCGGGATGAAATTGAACTCCCCTGACGGCAAACTGTTTATGGCGAACGGCCATGATTTGTCGGTCCGGTGTTCGTGCTATCACTTCCAGGTCGGGCGAAAGGGTGGATTCGTCAATGACCCAAGAGTGATACCTTCCAATAGGAAAAGTATCTGTGATTCCTTCGAAAAGCAAATCTTTTTCCACTTTCACCTGAGAAGCTACTCCGTGGAGGACTTCAGACAAATTGATCAAACCGCCGCCAAAAGCTTCCCCAATCGCCTGATGTCCCAGGCAAACTCCTAGAATAGACTTTTCAGAAGAATACCTTTTCAATAATTCGGGCATGATCCCAGCCTCTTCTGGAATACCAGGACCGGGAGAAAGCAGGATTTTATCGTATTGAGCAAGCTCTTCTAGAGAAATCTTATCATTCCGAAAGACATCCATTTGATCTCCATAGCCTAGCTGCCTGATGATATACACCAGGTTGTAGGTGAAGGAATCGTAATTGTCGAGTACTAGTATTTTCATTGTTAGAATTAGAAAATTGGAAAATTGGAAAATTGGAAAATTGGAAAATTTCTTAACCCTTAAAATTTTTCTTTTTCCCAATTTCAAACTCCCTTAAATACTTGATATTATATTCATTAAGTTGAAAGGTGATAAGGTTGGAAGGTGACAAAGTCGGCCCAACCATATCAACCCTCCCTTTTTTGTAAATAATTTATAAGTGACTTTATCTGTCTAGAAAGGATTATCAACTCTTGCTTGAGACTGGTATAATCCTCCTCAACGACTCTTCCTACCTTCACCAATAGAGCTAATTGGCTTCTCAATTCACCAGCAGACCCTTTAGCATATCCCAAGAATTTCATAAACTGTTTTCTATTGTTGTACTCAAACCCTTCGGCAATATTATTTGAAATGGAAACCGCACTTCCGATTAGTTGATCCCTTGATTTATAATCATTTTTCAAAGGCACTTGATCAGCGATTTTATAAATCCGGACACCTATCTCAATGGATTTTTGCCAAATCTCCAATTCTTCAAAACTGTTTGCTTTCATAGACACTGAATTGATTTGCTTCGAAACTTTACAACTTTCAAACCTTACAACCTTTGAACCCTTAAATATCCTCCGCCGCCCTTAGCGCCACTCTTAGCGCTTCCAACTTATTTGCCACTTCCTGCAATTCGGATGGAATGGAGGACTTGGCCACTACACCGGCTCCGGCTTGAAAGCGAAGCTGATTGTTTTCTGAGACAAAGGATCGGATCAAAATGGCATGGTTGAAATCTCCATTGAATCCCAAATAGCCAATCGCACCTCCATAAAACTGTCGACTGATGTTTTCAAGGCCGTCGATGAGTTCCATTGCCCGATATTTTGGAGCTCCGGAAAGCGTCCCAGCTGGAAAGGTATCTGCCACGAGTTGCAGGGGATTGGCTCCTTCCGGCAGTTCTCCTGTCACTTTTGACACTAAATGAATGACGTGCGAATAGTATTGGATTTCTTTGAAGACATCCACATTGACCACATCGGAGGAACGCGAAAGATCATTTCTTGCCAGATCCACCAACATCACGTGCTCTGAATTTTCCTTCGGATCATCATACAATTTGCGGGCAAGAGCTGCATCCTCCTGGTCATTTCCCGTTCGGCGGAAAGTCCCGGCAATCGGATATATCGTTGCTTTTCGATTTTTGACCACAATCTGTGCCTCTGGCGAGCTTCCAAAAACCTTGAAAGAACCATAATCGAAATAGAACAAATACGGCGAAGGATTGACGGAGCGAAGAGCCCGATACACATTGAACTCATCCCCCTTGAACTCAGTGGTAAACCTTCTGGAAAGTACGATCTGGAAGACATCACCTCGAAAACAATGCTCCCTTCCTTGATTCAGGATTTTTAGAAATTCCTCATCCGTGTAGTTGGAAACTTCCTCCCCGACTTTCTTGAAGGAATAGGCAGGAATATTTTTATTATTGAGCAATTGCTCAATTTCAGCCATGTATTCCGGATTTTCAGCTCCGGCTACTCGGTGTTCGAAAAGATGAAGTTCATTTTTGTAATGATCGACCACGATGATATTTTGATACATGGAGTAATGCATCATCGGAATCTCGTTGGGCTGAGTTTTACTCAGTTTAATATCCTCAAACCACCCTACCGTATCATACTGGATATAGCCAAAAAGTCCGTTTGTGCTAAACTTGAACTTGTCTGGTGTTGGGTCAAATTTATTTCCAAAAGCCCTCAAATGATCCATTAAAGGCTTTTCTGAGCTAACTTCGTAGTTTAATTCTTCTCCGTTTGGCAATTTCTCAGATACCTTCCCATCGTTGAAGGAGAAGGTAGCCAATGGATTGAAGCAAATGTAGGAGTAGCTATTTTCCTGACCGTGATAATCGGAGCTTTCCAGCAAAATCGGATTTGCAAAACGATCCCGAATCTGAAGGTAAATACTCACCGGGGTAATCGTATCAGCCAATCGCTTTTTGTAGGTGGTCAGAATAGGAAATTTCACGTGGTTCATGAGTGGTTATTTTTTGACATAAAAAAAAGCTTACCGGGGGAAACCAGTAAGCCTTTCATATATTTCTTGCATTCAAATTTAGGCAAGGGCTTTCTGTGCTTTCCCTAGGAAAGTTTCAGTATGCCACCACCAATATTTGTTTGTGCTTTGTTTCATAAGATATCGGCAAATTTAGGAAGGGATCCCAATTCACAAAATCCAATCATCAAAATATTGGCTTAATTTTGAAAAAAAATTAAAAAGAACTCAATGGGCAAGGCAATAGCACAGTATTTCAAGCGGATTTTTGATGACTATCAGGTTTTGGTAATGGTCAATCCCTCAGATTATACCGGTACAGAATTGATTTTACATCCTGACGGAAAAGTAGAAAAAACAGAAATGACCTTCGATGAAGAAATTTTTGAGGATTTGGCCGAAGATGAATTTAAGCCTTGCAGCCCTTTGGAATTTCAGTTGCTTTTAGCGAAAAGTTGATTGGAGGGATTGAATTTTAAATTAGATAAATAACTTAATTTCTTGACTGATTTTGTTAAATTAAGCTTATCAAAAGGAAAAAGGCTAACCTACAAACTAATACGATGAAGTTATTATTAGAAATCGAAGACGAAAAAGCGGATTTCATTTTGGAACTTTTAAAAAATTTCAAATTTGTAAAAGCCAAAACCCTAAGCCCGTATAAGGCTGAAGTTCTCAGCAACCTGAAGCAATCTATTGAAGAATACAATCAAGTTAAGGATGGTAAAACAAAATTAATTTCAGCCAAAGAACTATTGGATGAGTTATGAAATAGTTGCTATCCCAAATTTTAGAGGGGAGTTAAAAAAACTCGCAAAAAAATACCCCTCTTTGAAGGAAGATTTCTCTGAACTAATCCAAAGTCTTCAAGATAATCCAACTCAAGGCGTTAGTTTGGGTAAAAACTGTTACAAAATTCGAATGGCTATCAGTTCCAAAGGGAAAGGCAAATCAGGAGGATCGAGAGTTATTTCTTTAGTGAAAATTACACAAATAACTATTTTTCTTCTCTCAATTTTCGATAAGTCTGAAAAAGAGAATATCTCAGATAACGAGCTGAAAACCCTTATTAGCTTAATCGATGAATAATCATTTTTCAGCTACACAAAGGTCAAGGCCAATATTAAAGCCATTTTTCAAAAATATCACTTTTTCATATACCCATCCCTTGCCGCCTTAAACTCAGAACCAGCCTTCCAATTAGGCCAATTGTTACTATTGGAAATATTCTGTCCGATATTAAAGAGCAATTGGACATCATCTACCGCCCCATCAAG
>LJXT01000190.1 GCA_001314815.1 Algoriphagus marincola HL-49 | reverse complement strand
GGAGCGGACGACACAGCAGCCGCCAAAATGCGAATCATGAGAGAAAACGGTATCCACGTGGCAGAATCTCCCGCCGAGATCGGTGCTACCATGGCCAAAGCCTTGGGGGTAAACGCCTAAGCAATAGGACACCATTCCACACAGAAAATAGTATGGACGCTTCGAGTAATTTCGAAGCGTTTTTTTTATGATTTGACCAAGTCTGATTTTTCAATATTCAAATCACTACCTTTGCGGCGTTAATCCCTTTACCTATGATCTCAGTAGATAATGTCGCGGTCATTCACAGCGGCAGCACTCTTTTCAGCAATGTTTCCTTTGCCATCAATCCAAATGATAAAATCGCCCTGATGGGCAAAAATGGAGCAGGTAAATCTACCCTACTGAAAATCATTGCCGGTGAAACTAAACCAAGTTCCGGGGCTGTTTCCGCACCAAAGGACTTCGTAGTCGCCTACCTTCCGCAGCACCTCCATACTTCGGACGACTGCACCGTCGCTGAGGAAACGGCCAAAGCTTTTGCCAGCTACTTGAATATGAAATCCGAAATCGATCGGATCAATGAGGAATTGACTGTGAGAACGGATTACGAATCGGAAGATTACTACAAACTGATCGAAAAGGTATCGGATCTCAGTGAGAAATTCTACGCTATCGAAGAGATCAATTATGAAGCTGAAGTTGAAAAGGTCTTGCTGGGATTGGGTTTTGAAAGAGAAGACCTTACCCGGTCTACTTCCGAATTTTCCGGAGGCTGGAGAATGCGTATCGAGTTGGCAAAAATCCTACTTCAAGACCCCGATCTGATCCTTCTTGACGAACCTACCAATCATCTGGATATTGAGTCGATTCAATGGTTGGAGGATTTTCTCATGAATAAAGCCAAGGCTGTGGTAGTCATCTCCCACGACCGGGCCTTTGTAGATAATATCACCACCCGAACCATCGAGGTGACTATGGGTAGAATCTATGATTACAAAGCCAAATACTCCCACTATTTGGAGCTGAGAAAAGAAAGAAGGGAGCAACAGCAAAAACACTACGAGGAGCAGCAGCGCTTTATCGCCGAGACCACCGAATTCATTGAACGGTTCAAAGGCACATACTCCAAAACCCTACAGGTACAGTCTAGGGTAAAAATGTTGGAAAAATTGGAGCTAGTCGAAGTAGATGAGGTTGATACCTCTGCATTGAAGCTTCGGTTTCCTCCCTCTCCCCGTTCGGGGAAGTACCCTGTGGTTGTAGAAGATTTGAGTAAATCCTATGGACAACATGTGGTCTTCAAGGAAGCATCCATGACGATCGAGCAGGGACAAAAAGTGGCTTTTGTCGGTAAAAATGGAGAAGGTAAATCCACTATGATCAAAGCGATCATGGGAGAGATTGATGTTGAAGGAAAATGCGAATTAGGTCACAATGCTCTGGTAGGATACTTTGCCCAAAACCAAGCCTCACTCCTGGACGAAAGCCTGACCATTTTCGAAACCATCGATCAAATAGCGGTAGGAGAAATCCGAACGAAAATCAAGGATTTGCTAGGAGCTTTTATGTTTAAGGGAGATGATATCAACAAAAAAGTCAAGGTGCTCTCTGGCGGGGAAAAGACCCGATTGGCAATGATCAAATTGTTGTTGGAACCAGTGAACCTTTTGATTTTGGATGAGCCTACCAATCACCTGGATATGCGAACCAAAGATATCATCAAGGATGCATTGAAGGCTTTCGATGGGACGCTTATTGTAGTGTCTCACGATCGAGACTTTTTGGATGGCTTGGTGAACAAGGTGTTTGAATTTGGGAATAAAAGAGTTCGAGAGCACTTTGAAGACATCAATGGATTCCTTCGAAACAAAAAAATTGAAAATCTGAAAGAAGTAGAGCGGTGATTTTTAGTTTAAGTAGTAAAGGGTAAGTAGTAAATGGTCTTTTTGAAGTCAATTACTACTTACCATCCACCAAAAATCATTTCATTGGAGAAAAAGGAAGTGCTTTTAAATAAACCGCATCCACTTGCTCTACGATTTTTCCATTTTCCTCAGAAGCATCCCTTGCTTTAATCCAATCTGGGTCATTCCTGAAATTATCAAATGCTTGGTCAAACTGTCCCCTGTCACGGTGTCCTAGCAAATAGACCAATTTGGGTTGAGACCCATCATTTTCCTCCGTCAAAAAATAGGGATAGTTGATTAAGCCCTGCTTCTCGAATAAAGCTTGGGTATGATTTTTAAAACGCTTTTGAATATCATCAATCTTTCCATCGTAGCAGTAATAAGTTCGCAATTGAAAAACACCTGATTCTCCAGTAAAATCCCCTTCATTAAGTCCAGGGGCTAGCGTCATAAATTGTTCATCAATTTTGGCTACCAAAGGACCATTTTCTCTTGACTTTTCGTAAGCAGCTTTCCAGTCAGGATCATTCAAAAAGCTCTGCCACATACTATCACGGGAAGCCTTATCCGGATAGCCCAAGATATAGTAAAGCTTATTCTCTTCTTTATCCAAAGGCTCAAAATAGGCTATATTTGTCATTCCGGCCTTTTCAAAAAGGCCCATGGTATGATTTTTAAACCGGTTGATCAGGTCCGGCAATTTCCCTTCATGTGCAGTATAAATTCTAAGCTCAAAATAGGTAGCATTTTCAAGAGATGAATTTTGTGCTGATGCAGCATAGGAAAATACCAAGAGGCATAGGGTGAGAAGCTTGATTTTCATCTTTCAAATTGGATTTGGTTTGAAAATCAAAGTAGGGTATTCAATCCATAAAAAAAAGGACTCTTTTTTCTCCTCTTCACCATCAAAATTTTCCACCAGCTGGATAGAAAAAAATGCTGTTTTCCAAATCTGAAACAACAACAGATCTCGTCCGAACGGGAATCAAAATCAGAAAAGAAAAGAGCTTAACGCATATTTTTTATTAGAGGGATCAGAAACCTTTATGAATTGAAAAAGCTTTTGGCAATCATAATTTATTTGAATCCAAAAAAAACCACTTCCTAGAAAGTGGCTTGATAATAAGGTGTATTTGGACTCTAATACCTCAAGCTTTTGAGATAAGCAATGCTTTTGGGCAGAGCTTCTAGTTCCTGATCGCTCTCATCCTCGATAAACATGTGCCTGATTCCAATTTTGTTTGCTTCCCGAAGGATGCTCCGAAAATCCAACTCCCCCTCACCCAAAGGAACATCGTTTTCAGGACCGGTCAAACCAGTCATATCCTTGGGAGCACCCTCTCGGAAATCTTTTAAGTGCAAAGACACCCAGCGCTTCCCATATTTTTTTAGCAAAGAAGCTGGATTCGCACCCCCAAAATGTGCCCACATCACATCCATTTGCAGCGCTACGTATTCTGGGTTTGTGTTTTTCACTAGGTAGTCGAAAAGCGTTTCCCCTCCATAGGGCTGAAATTCATAGCCATGGACATGATATTTGAAGATCAGTCCGTTTTCCTTCAATACCTTTCCTCCTTTATTGAAAGCTTCAATAGCCCGATCAGCATCTTCTTTGGAAAATTGTCCTCGCTGATGAGGAATCCAAGCGCACATCACATACTTCACACCTAAGGCCTTGGCTCGGTCAGCTACTGCTTGAGGATCTGACTCCAACTGCTCAAATCCAGTACCGGTAGAGGGCATAGAAATCCCTCGTGAGCCCAACATTGCTTTAAACTCCTCAGGACTGACTCCATTGGGGACACCTCCCTCGTATTCTTTGAATCCCATCTCCTGAATAATATCCAATGTCTCGGAAACCCCGTTTTCCCATTGGTTACGAAAAGTATAAGCCGCTATCCCTAGAGGTACCTGAAACATAAGGTCTCCTTTTTTCTGAGCGACTGATTCCTTTGGAAAAGTCAAGCTTCCAAAAAAGAGAAAAAAGGCTAAAATAAGATTCTTCATTTGTATAGGGATTAAGGATGAATGAGAAGCCATCAACTTACAAATTTTGCTTTTTGAGCTCCTCCACGGCGTAATTTGCCGCTCTAGCTGTCAGGGTCATGAACGTGAGCGTTGGGTTCTGAGTACTGGTACTAGTCATACATGCTCCATCTGTCACAAATACATTGGGACAAGCATGAAGCTGATTGAATTCATTTAGCAGGGATGTCTTGGGATCCCTTCCCATTCTCACACCGCCCATTTCGTGAATATCAGATCCGGGAGGAGCTTTGGTATCGGTTACATTAATGTTTTTGAAACCCATTCGCTCATACATTTCGGACTGCTGCTCGAGAAAGTCCTGGGTCATTTTATCATCATTTTCGGTCCACTCAACTGACATAATGATTTTTGGAATCCCATATTTATCTGTTTCAGCATCACTCAGTCTCATATGATTTGACTCGACTGGAATGACTTCTCCCTGCATCCAGGCAGCCATAGACCAGACACCATATTGCCTGTTGAGAAGATTATCTCGCAGTTGATGGCCTATGGCTGAAGTGTCGGCATCTATTCTTCTTCCACCAGCCATTCCTATTGCATAGCCACGGAGGAAATCAGTGTCTTGCCTGAAGACATTACGAAACCTGGGCACATAGGCATGGCCGGGATGTCTTCCTTCGACAGCCTGATCAAAAAAGCCTTCGAAAGTGGCATTCCCTTTACCCCTATAATTATGACAAGCCATAAACTTGCCCATCAATCCATTATCATTCCCTAATCCATTCGGGAAGCGGTCAGACTTGGAGTTTAGAAGAATGGCATTGGAATTTATCGTGGAGGCATTGACAAATATAATTTTGGCATAAAACTCTGTAGCCTCTTTGGTATGGCGATCTATTATCCGCACTCCTGTAGCCCGACCTTTTTCTTGATCATAAATAATGGATTCGACGACAGAGTCTGGACGGACAGTCAAATTTCCGGTCTTTTCTGCCCAAGGCAAAGTGGAAGCATTCGCTGAAAAATAGCCCCCATAAATACAGCCTCGATTACACATATTTTGATGCTGACACTTGTTTCTACCCTGCTGCTTGTGTATTTCCTGTGGGTCAGTCAGGTGTGCACATCTTCCTTGGATCAAATGCCGATCACCATATTTACTTTTCAGCT
>LJXT01000189.1 GCA_001314815.1 Algoriphagus marincola HL-49 | reverse complement strand
AAGCTGCCATCAAGCAGATGGTCAGGGAATGGCCAAGTCCGATGGAAGCGGTTATATCTATCCTCCGCTTTGGGGTCCAAATAGTTACAATAGTGGGGCGGGGCTTTTCCGACTTTCCAGATTTGCAGGCTATGTCAAGGCCAATATGCCACTTGGAGCCACTTATGAAAATCCATTGATGTCAGATGAGGACGCTTGGGATGTGGCTGCATATGTCAATAGTCTTGAGCGACCTAGCAAAGATTTGTCTGGTGATTGGCCTGATATTTCCAAAAAGCCTATGGATCATCCATTCGGACCTTACAGCGATCCTTTCTCAGAGCAGCAGCACAAATATGGTCCTTTTAAACCTATTCAAGAAGCCAAAGCTTCCACTCAATGAGGTTTAACGCGTACCTGATTTTATTCTTTCTTCCTGTTTTATCCTTTAGTCAAGTCAAAGAAAAAAAGCTGGATATCCAGCCGACAGTTCATTGGCGGACTTTTTGGATGAGTACCTCCTATTCCAGTGAATTCAAGGATGATTTTGCCTTAGGTTCTTCCCTTTCTTTGGGCTTCAAGGGGACCTTTTCAGATCGCTGGAAAATTCAAGCTGCGTATCGTGGTTTTGCGAATATTTGGAGTTCAGACATTTGGGAAGTAGATCCGACGACCGGTCAGCCCAATCGATATGAAACGGGTCTGTTCAATTACTTAGAGCCCGGACAGGATGTTTTTGGGGCCTTGGAGCTATTCAATGTAAGCTACCAAGATAAGAAGTGGCAAGTCACCGTCGGTCGGATGGGTATCAATACCGCTTGGATCAATCCTGCAGATGGACGCTTGGCTCCTACGCTTTTGGAAGGAGTCTCGGCAAGTTTTGCGCCGAATACAAAATGGAAGTTTTCTGGTTGGTATATCAATCGCTTTCTTGTCAGGGGGACTAGCAGGTTCCTTCCCGTTGGGGAGTCAGTAGGAGTGTACGCGAGTGGTCGTGGCCTGGACGGCACAGCTTCGCAATATGCAGGAAACACCCAAAGTGATTTTGTTAGCGTTTTACAGGTGGACTTTCATTCGAAAGGCCATAAGTTTAGCTTGTCACAAACATTAGCTCAAAATATCTCCTCTACTTTTTGGGCTGAGTGGAATTATAATTTGACTAATTCTTCAAAGGAGCTTATTTGGATATTGGGTGCTCAGGCAGGTTTTCAACATGGAATAGGGGAGGGAGGAAATCCTGATCCGATCCTGAGGTATAAAGATCCAATGGATCAAAATTGGGCCTTTTCAGTCCAGGGAGGCCTGAAAATCAAAAAGTGGAAGTTGATTTCGGCTTTCACAAAAACTGGTGGAAATGGCAGGTGGCTCAGTCCTAGAGAGTGGGGTAAAGACGCTTGGTTTACCTTCATTCCAAGAGAGCGAAACGAAGGCTTTGAAAGTCTGACTGCCGCCACTTTGTTGGCTGAGTTTTACCCTTCGGCTAATTGGACAGTTTTTGGCCACTTGGGATTTCATTGGTTGCCTGAAGTTCAGAATGCAGCGGAAAATAAATATGCTTTACCCTCTTATCGGCAGATTAATCTTGGTGTGAAATACAGACCATCAAGCAAACCAAAGATGGATTTCCATTTGCTCATGATGAATAAGGAAGCCTTGAATGCTGATGGCTTGATAGCGGGTCAGCGATATAATAAAGTGGGTTTACTTCATGTCAACTTAATCGCAAATTTTAGAATTCAATAAACACTGAATCTTTTGTCTTTCAGGGAGTTCGCGGGAAATTAGATTTTTTAAAAATTAGGAAAAACAAAAACTTCTACTGACATTTGAAACCAGAAGTTCCGCCAAGATAGGACCTTCACGTTGAAATAGTTTAGTAATTGGTTTTTAAACCTGCCTGAGTAGTATCCCTCGGCGTAAGTGCTTCCAAGGTTTTCGCTTTCTGATCTACTTTTTCTGTATCAGAATAAACAGTGCCCTCTTAAATTCCCGTTTCTTGTTATTCAATTTGAAAAGTCTGGAGCTTCTACCTTGACCGGATGGTAAATGGCCCTTGCGATAACCTAAAAGCAATACATGTCAAAAATTCAGAATGCTTTTATAAAAAAGCAATAAGCTGAACTGAAAAGAGGAAAAAAAGAAAGAAAAAAAAAATGCAAGCCCGAATGGATCAACCAAAAAGTGGAAAGCTTGAGGATATGATCATGTACGTAGGTGAGTTCGGCAATTTCTCCGAAACTCCTCCCGATCTCGAAGATCCAAAAGGCAAAAAAAGTAATCAATAAAACTCCAATAAATCACAGTAAACAGTAGTAATCATGAATGAAGGAACAGTAAAATTCTTTAACACAACCAAAGGTTTTGGTTTTATCACACCGGCAGACAATGGTGAGGATGTATTTGTACATCATACTGGCTTGGTGCACGAAATCAGGGAAAATGACAAGGTTACCTTTGACTTAGTCGAAGGGAAAAAAGGAATGAATGCCGTCAATGTAAAGGTGGTAAGATAATTTCCAATACAATGAGTGAAGCCTTGAACTAGAAAGTTCAAGGTTTTTTTATGCTTTTACCTCATTTTCAAGTTCAGAGTCTGAAGCAAAAGCGGCTATATTTTCGAGGGTGGTGAAGGCGATTTGATGAAGGGCTTCTTGGGTTAAAAATGCCTGGTGACCTGTAATCAAAACATTGGGGAAAGTCATCAGGCGAGAAATTTGATCGTCTTTGAGAATCTGTTCGGATAGATTTTGGAAAAATAAATCTTCCTCCTGCTCATAGACATCGATTCCCAAAAAGCCCACTTTTCCCTTTTTCAAAGCAGAAATTACAGCCTTTGTATCAATGAGTGCACCTCTTGAGGTATTGATCAGCATGGCACCGTCTTTCATTTTTTCCATCGCCTTCTTATTGATGATGTGGTGGGTGTCAGGAGTCAAGGGGCAATGTAGGGAAATGATTTGGGAGTGGGCAAATAGCTCGTCCAACGAACAATATTGAACACCGATTTTTTTCATTTCGGTATTTTCCATGACATCGAATGCCAATACTTTGCAGCCAAATCCTAGTGCTATTTTACAAAATGCTCTACCAATTGCTCCTGTACCGATGACTCCGACTGTTTTTTGAAAAATATTAAATCCTGTCAACCCTTCCAGGGAAAAGTTTGATTCTCGGACTCGGTTGTAGGCTTTATGGGTTTTGCGACTGAGGGTCAGGATGAGTGCAAAGGTATGCTCGGCGACTGCCTCGGGACTATAGGCAGGTACTCTGACTATTCGGATTCCCAGTTCCTTCGCTTTTTCTAGATCCACCTGATTATATCCTGCACATCGAAGCGCAATCAATTTGACTCCCTCCTTCGAAAGTATTTCTAGCGTTTTGGAATCGATTTGATCATTGACAAATCCACATACTACATCATGTCCTTGTGCTAATATAGCTGATTGATGATCGAGTTTTGCCTCCAGAAAATCGATCTGAAAACCATAATCTTTGACCAAAGAGGAGAAGCTGTCCCGGTCGTATTTTTTGGTGCTAAAGAAGGCTATACGCATGATTATGAACTTTTGATTTGATAGATTGAAAAGCGGGTTTTTTCTTCCTCTACTTCTTGATTTTCAGGTTCCTGAACCAAAAACTTGCCATCGCCCAGGCCAAATAAAATACTACCCGCAATTCCTGAAAGCTCCTGACTTACTTGCTCACCATTTTTGATGACCAATATGGCCTGTTCTTCAGGATCCGAGCTAGGAATATAAGTGGCATCATTTGCAATTCTAGTTTGATATTCAGCTTCGGATACTCCTGTAAAATATTTGATCAGGTAAGTATCGGAGTCTACTTTGATCAAACTTTGATTTCGCCCTGCCATGAATCGTAGCGGTTTGATTCGGTCATCATTTCCCATGGTTCCTAATGGCACAGGGGAATATTCAACAAATTCTGAGTGGGTAATTGGTATGCTTCGGGAAAAATCCAAGTCAGGTAAGTTGTAGACTTCTATTTCCTTCGAGAGAGCATGAAGGATAAGTAGTTCCTGCTTTTCATGATCGACCAGAAAGCTTTTAGTCATCAATTCTTGATAGATATCCTGAGTCTGTCGGTAGGGACTTGATTCGCGATAGGGGATGATAGATTTCATATCCCCTGATTGGATGTGGATTTTGTAAAAGTTCTTCAAGGTGTCCCGACCTTCTTCATTTTGAATCAAGTAATGGGAAGAAAGATAATTGCTTGGCCCAACTAGGTAGAAGGTGCTATCAGGATTTTGGAAATATTCCGTTCTGCCCATAGGACCAAAGGTCCGAATCGGCAGCGGTGACTGGATGCGCTGACTATGAATCACAGAGTACGTAGAATCATAGGAAAGAATCTGAAATGGTAGCTCTACGATTCGTTCTTGCTCTGGTCCAAAACTGATTCCGATTGGATTCCAATTACCATAAAGTCCAGGACCTTCACCTTTTTTATGAGTTCGTTTGATGATTTCACCCTCACCAGAAATCTCTAAAAGATCATCTTCGACCATGGCATAGCCTAAATACCTGTCTAGTTCTGCTGAGTAATCCCAAATAAATACTCGGGTTAAATTATTTACTTCGAACGAATCAATTTTTGTAATTGAATATTCGGAATTACTCGTTTCGGTTTCCTTTGTCTCATTTTGGCCGCAAGAAGCTAAAAAAATCAAAGACAAGAAGTAGAGGAGAGTGTTTTTCATCTGTTTATTTTTTGATTTTTATTGGTCAGATGGAATCTTTGACGATTAAAATAATCATTTCCCTGTGTGTTTAATGATGATTTTAATCGTGTCGATTTCATATGTTCTTATCGGTTTTAGTCAGACTTAACCTTTCCCTGATAGAAGGGAGTTTTCAACTCAGATCTATTTATAAAATAGTTTTACTATTTAAATTTAATTTAAGGTAATTAGACTTACTTCAAAAACCAAGATGGCGGATCAATATTTTTGATTATGTATATCCGCAATCATGCCAGTAGTATAAAATGGCCTCATCCCGATATATCGGGACTGGCCTCCGGATTCGGGGTTAATTTTAGGAGGGGAGGAAA
>LJXT01000188.1 GCA_001314815.1 Algoriphagus marincola HL-49 | reverse complement strand
GATTTTTGATCCAATCTCCATCCATATCACTGATGATGGCTCGCTTTATTACACCCGTACCAATCGGCAGAAAAACTCTGAGTTTGATATTCGAGGTCATCAGGATTGGGAAATTCGCTCCATTAGCCTTCAGAATATTGAGGATAAGCGGAAATTCTTACGTGAAGAACTTTCTCCTGAGCGAAGTGAAATCAATTCTTGGCTGAAAGATCTCAATGGCGACGGATCTCACGATTGGAGGGATTTGACGGTGGAAAAGGAGCAGGTATTTCGTGTGGATGATACGGATCAGGATGGATATGCTGATCAATACCAGATGATCGTTGAGGATTTCAACGATGAGGTTACAGACGTTGCCGGAGCTGTGATGAAAGGGGAGGACGCCCTTTTTGTTGGAGTGGGCCCTGATATGTGGCGCATGATGGATACCAATGGAGATGGAATCATGGACGAAAAGGAGTCTATATCACATGGCTACGCCATACATATTGGGTTTGGTGCGCACGGCATGTCAGGCTTGGAAATGGGACCTGATGGTAGAGTTTACTGGGGAATAGGAGACATCGGTTTTAATGGAAAAGGTCCTGATGGCAAAGAGTGGAAATATCCCAATAGAGGCGTCATCGCTCGAGCAAATCCCGATGGCTCTGACTTTGAAATTTATGCCATGGGGCTTAGAAATACGCATGAATTTGTTTTCGACGAACATACCAATCTGATTTCTGTAGATAATGACGGCGATCATGCCGGTGAAAAGGAACGATTGGTCTACATCACCAATGGGAGTGATACCGGATGGCGAATCAATTGGCAATTCGGGAAATACCGAGACCCAGACAATAATCGTTACAAGGTTTGGATGGACGAACGCTTTTTTACCCCTCGATGGGAGAAACAAGCTGCTTTCATTACTCCTCCGATAGCCAACTATGTATCTGGTCCTACAGGAATGGTTTATAACCCGGGAGCTGGTCTAGGTCCAAGGTGGAAGGATCACTTTTTTGTTGTTGAGTTTGTAGGCAATGCCGCTAACTCTGGGATACATGCCTTTACTTTAGAACCAAAAGGAGCAACTTTTGAACTGAAGTCAACTGAGCGAATTGCTTCGGGAGTATTACCTACGGGAATGGATTTTGGACCGGATGGAGCACTGTATTTTGCAGATTGGATCGATGGATGGGGAACCAAAAATTATGGTCGAATTTGGAAGCTTGAAGATGAAAGTGCAGAAAACTGGGAACTTCAACAGCAAACCAAACAGGAACTTCAGGCGGATTACAAAACTATTGCCGAGGATGAGCTCAAATCGAAGCTTTATCATGAAGATCTGCGCGTAAGGCGCAAAGCACAATTTGAATTAGCCAAGCGAGGAGCGAAGGGGGCCGCTGTTTTTGAGCAGGTACTAGCTGATAAAAGCAATCAACTGGCTAGAATTCACGCCATCGTTGGATTAAGTCAACTGGCAAGATTGGATGATCGAAAATATGCTAACGAAATAGTCCCATACCTTCAAGATGAGGATGCAGAAATCCGTGCCCAAGCTGCCAAATGGCTCGGAGACATTCGGTATGACCAAGCCAGCAGTCAATTAATTCAAAACCTTCAGGATGAAAATGCTCGGGCTAGATTTTTTGCCGCTGAGGCTTTGGGAAGAGCAGGTCATCAAGAAGCTTTTGACGGCCTGGTGGATCTTTTGGAAAATAATGACGATGAAGATGCTTACATCCGCCACGCTGCGAGTCTGGCACTTGCCAGAATCGACGAGGAGGAGAAAATCACCCAACTTTATACGCATCCATCAAAGGCTGTCAGAATGGGAGCAGTGATTGCATTAAGAAGACTTGAAAGCCCAGGACTTTCCAAATTCTTAGCTGATTCTGAAGAATTGATTTTAGCTGAGGCGGCGAGAGCTATTCATGATGATTTTTCTGTCGAAGCCTCATTACCTGATTTGGCAGCTTTAATTGCCACCACAAAATCTGACTTTGAACCATTGGTTCGAAGGATCATCAGTGCCAATCAACGATTGGGAGGAGAGCAGCAATTAAATGATTTATTAGCCTATGTCAGTCGAAATGATATCCCTCAAGCGATGAAAACTGAGGCTATAGCTGCTTTAGGTACTTGGTCCAAACCTTCCTTAGTAGACCGTGTGGATGGAAGGTATCGGGGAGAAGTGGAAAGAGACCCTACTTTGCTACGAGAAAAGGCTAGACCGGTCTTCTTATCATTACTTACAAGCAATCAAGCTGATGCCCGACTAGAGGCTGTACAGGCTATTGGAAAAGCCGGGATAGTGGAGGCTTCTTCCTCGCTCTTAGGCTTGGTCAAAAGCTCTTCTGACTCGGATATGAAGGTGGCTGCACTTCAGGCACTAGATCGGTTGCAAACTGACGATCTTGCTGAGACCATTCCGATTGCGATGAAGGACTCTAATCAAGCAGTAAGAGTTGCTGGGCTTTCCTTGCTTTCGCAATCAGCACTTCCCTTGGATCAGAAGCAGGAACTACTCTTGACCATCATCAGAAATCAATCCAATGAGGAAAAACGCCAAGCATTATTGACGCTTTCTTCTCTGGAGAATAGCGCTGCTTTTGAAGGCTGGGAAACGATTCTGGCAGATTTTAAAGCCGATAGAATCTCCTCTCCAATTTGGATAGAATTGGAAGAAGCGATCGATAAAACGGGTTCAGAAACTTTGATCGCACAATTCCAGGAATTACTTAAAGAAAAAGCCGGAGATGAAAATTGGAGGTTATTCCAAGGAGCCTTAGCAGAAGGAAATGTCCGGGAAGGCCGCACCATTTTCTTCCAAAATCAAGCCGCTCAATGTATCCGGTGCCATGCATATGATGATATGGGAGGAAACGCCGGTCCCAGATTAAATGGGATTGCTCGTCAGCTTTCCCGAGAGGAACTTCTAATAGCCCTCGTAGACCCGAACGCGCGACTTGCGCCGGGTTATGGATTTGTGACATTGGAACTTGAGAACGGGGAAACGGTAAGCGGAACCCTTGAAAACGATTCGGCGGAAGGCGTCTCCCTCAAAAATGGTCAAGGTGAAATAAAAAGCTACTCCAAGACTGAGATAAAGGAAAAAAAGTTAGCCCCTTCCAGTATGCCTTCCATGGCGGAAATGCTCAATAAGCGTGAAATTAGAGATTTGGTAAGCTTTCTTTCTACCTTGAATCGAGTGGAATGAAAACTGTTTTAAAGTTGGGGCTAGCGATAGGGGTTTTTCTATTGCTAGCCCCTTTTTTATTGATTGTCATTGGAAACCAGTTGCTTCATGATTCAGGTATTCCAGAAAAAGCACGATTGATTCCTGCGAAAAACAAACAAGTGATTCTGGCTTTTTTTCCTCATCCAGATGATGAAATTACTGTGGCAGGCACACTTCATCAATTAGTAAGTGAAGGTCATGCTGTACACTTGGTTTGCCTGACTAGAGGAGAATCAGGAAATGCGTTTGGCAAGTTTGACAAGGAGGAACTTGCAGAAATACGAAGCAGGGAACTTCAAAAATCAGCTGACTTAATTGGAGTTACATTGCATCTATTAAAGTATCCTGATAGTGGATTAAAGGATCTGGGTCTGGACAGTTTGATCAATATTGCCAATCATTGGATCAATGAATTCAATCCTGATATTCTGGTCTCTTATGACTCAAAAGTCGGTCTTTATGGTCATGATGACCATCGATTAACTGGACAGGCAATGGAGAATTTATATTTGTCAAGAAAGAATGAAAGCAATTTTTCTCCTTCAGCACTTTATCAAGTGACTCTTTGCTCCAAACAGATTGAAGTAGCGCTGAAGCTTTCAGAAGGGTTTAAGAGAAATTATCCAAAAGGAAAGGGTGAAGGATTGCCAATCCCTGATTTTTCAATTAATACCCAAAAGGAATTCTCAACGGTATTGAAGGCAATGTATGTACATGAAAGTCAAAAAGAGGTTTTAAAGGACCTCATGCCTTATCATGATCAAGTTCCTGTTTGGATTTACTCGAGAGTTTTCGGAAGAGAATATTTCCGTCAGGTAAAATAAGAAAGGCTATCAATTTTGATAGCCTTTCTCTGGTTGGTGGTTGTTTGGTTATTAGTTTAAGAACTCATCGAAAGTCAAGCTTACGAAGTACATGGTTCCAACAGTTGGGTTGCCCCAGGCTTGGCGATAGCCATTGCTGAATAGGTTGGATCCGCCTACTTTCAAGATGGACTTTAAGCTTTTCAACTTGTAGCTGATCTGTGCATCGAAGGTTCCAAATGCCGGCATCACCGAAAGCTGCTGAGAAGAAACTGCTGGTCCTACGAAAGAGGACTGCCATACAAATTCTCCTTGCCATCTGTAAGCTAAAGCAAAACCAAGATTGTCGACGACCTCTCTGTTTGCAAAGTTGAATACATAACGGTACTCAGGAGTATTGAAGGAAGGCTGGAAGCCTGTTTCAGCTAGTTCGTCCAAGTTAGAAAGAGTATTGTAGGACACGTTACCACCCAAAGTGTATCCTTTTGGTAATTTGTAGTCTAGTCCCAATGCCCATCCCCAAGAATTGATGATCTCGGATCTGTTAGTAGGAATAGAGAATACATTTCTACCTCCGGGACCTACGCCTATTAGATTCAAACCGGTTAATGGGTTAGGACCTTGGGATCCAGAAGCTGCGTCTCCATCCTGAACCAATACCTGTCCTCCAATAAAGTTTTCAAAACGGTTGAAATAAGCATAAGTATCTACTAGTAATCTATTGCCAAATAAACCTTTGTAACCAACTTCAAATGATTTTACTCTTTCAGGTTGGAATTGAGTCAATTCAAATGGTTGAAGGTCTCCCAAATTATTTTGAGATGCCACCACTGGCACCAATTGAGGAGTTAAAGCCTGGACGGCCGCTGCTATTGCTGCAGGATCATTAGGAATTTGTCCTGCCGCTACTTGATCAAGTACGATTTGTGTGGCCTGATCGGTAGCCGCTGAGATGATAGCAGGATTGGTCACGTCAGCTGCTACACCAGCACCAAACTGGGTAACTGTGGCAAGAGAATAAACCGGGTTTGTATTGAAGTTGTACCGGTCTCTGAATAATGGAAGACCACCCAATAGTCTCGCTTGCGGGGTCAAGAGATCAATGTACT
>LJXT01000187.1 GCA_001314815.1 Algoriphagus marincola HL-49 | reverse complement strand
TCAGATGCCAAAAAATCACAGATTCCCATTTTAGCATTGACGGCAACTTCACTGGAGGAAATCAAGGAAGAGCTGGGCAAAATTGGCTTTGATGATTACGTTCCAAAGCCATTTACGCCTGATCTTTTGTACGAAAAAATCTCAAAATTTGAGAGAAAAAGGAAACCTGCTTCTGATTAGCATGCATTTTGCCTTCAAAGGATTTACCTTCGTCTTTAGAAAAAGTCCCAATCTATGCGCAATTTTTTCAGAAGCTCCATTCTGATTCTATTGGTTTTTCAGCCGTTTTTGATTCTTGCCCAAGGCTTGGTGTCCAAGCGAACCACCCTCTATGCCGTGATCGGTACCAGTGGTGCTGAGCTCAATCAATTTAACCGGATGCTCAGCGATCGGGGCCTGTCTCCGCTTCGAAATCGCTACCACACGCTTGGGCTTGGCTATCAAAACAGACTGAATGATTTTGTCTTTGGAGCCGAGCTTTACCATAACCGAAGTAATCAATCGGACTTGGACAGCTATAGATTAGGGCATCGATCTTCCCGTTTTTTGCTAAATGTTGGCTATGCCTTTACCGAAGAATCACGATTTCAGCTCATTCACTACATGTCTTTGGGAGTTGGGTTTTTGAATTTTCAGATGCTTAAAGAAACTGAAGTGCAAAACCTCCCGGATTTTCTTACCAATCCAGAGCGGGGATTTATCCTGAGAGAAAATGACATCCAACGAGGAACTATGCGCTATGGTGACTTTTTGACCGAAATCGGCTTTCAACTCAGTTATGATTTTGATCTTCCCGGGAGAAAAGAAGCCTTGGCTGTGATTGCGAAATTGGGATATGCCTTCAGTCCAATCGAGGGAAAATGGACGATGAGTGGGATGTCATTCCAAAATGCGCAAAGTGGTGCTTTTCTGAGAGTGGGAGCGGGCCTGACCATTCCTGACCGTAACTTTTTTTACAAGGATGCCAGCATGAGCTTTCAGTTGGTATCAGGGATTCATTTCACCAAACCCAACACTTTTAATTCACAGCTTGTTGAAGCAGGCTTAGAACCATTGGAAGGCATGCCAAGAAATCTGGGTTTGAAGATTACTGGCGAAAATGAAAAGCTGCTCTATGGGGTGGAAGTCTTCAATTTGGCCATGGATGGAGACGCTAATTCTTTGAAATCCCATTCACTGAACAGTCTTCGGATTTATGCTAATGGCGGTTGGAAATTAATTGAATACCGGAATATGGCCATTCATGGCATGGGGGGTATTGGCTATGGGAATATTCGCTATACTCTGTCCACGGATGAAAAGCCCGATTTTCCAGAGCTTTTTCAGCAGCGGGATTATGATGGGTATTTGAAAAACAGTGGCTTGATGGCCAAACCCGAGCTTTCTTTTGAATATGCCTACCCAATCACCAAGCGGAAGTTGATTGATTTGGTATTTACCACCTCTATAGGTTATGAGTTGGCCTTGGCAAATTATCGACTCGCGGAATTGGATATGGCGGGCTTTATGACTGCGCCTTATGTATCATTTGGCTTCGGTATTCGTCCTTGATGCGGCCTTGATACTTAGTTTTTAATTAAAGCTATGCTAACTAGTATTTTTTCCAAATAGGACTTACATTTGGGATGCTTATCGAGAAAGACTGAGGGAAGGGCCCTACGACGTCTTAGCAACCTGAAAACAAGGTGCTAATTCCCATTCTGGAATCGCCGGAAGAAGATGAGCGGAAAAATTTACCACCCGTATTTTTCTCCGTGTTTTGCTCGATAAGCTTTTTGAACCAAAAAATCTATGCAAAACAGAACGGAATTACTCCTTCAAGCAATTAAAAACAGAATCCTAATCCTAGATGGTGCCATGGGAACCATGATTCAGCGCTATAAACTGGAGGAGGAAGATTTTCGCACGCCTGAGTTGGCGAATCACCCCAAAGCTTTGAAGGGAAATAACGACTTATTGTCTCTTAGCCGTCCGGATATCATCAAGGCAATTCACGCTGAATATCTGGAAGCTGGAGCAGATATTGTCGAAACGAATACCTTTTCGGGAACATCGATCGCACAGGAAGATTATCAACTTTCACATTTGGCTTATGAAATCAATTTTCAGTCAGCCAAACTTGCAAGAGAGGTTGCCGAAGAATTTACTAAGAAGAATCCTGATAAACCCCGTTTCGTTGCAGGTGCCATGGGGCCGACCAACCGAACCGCGTCGATTTCTCCTGATGTAAATGATCCGGGTTATCGAGCCATTACTTTTGATCAGTTGGCAGAAGCTTATGCAGAGCAGGTGAGAGGCCTTTTGGATGGAGGAGCAGATATTTTATTGGTTGAGACCATATTTGATACGCTGAATGCCAAAGCTGCGCTTTATGCCATTCAGGATGTATTTGAAGAAAGAGGAATTCCTTTGGATCCAAAGGAAGGAGGAATTCCAATTATGATTTCAGGTACGATTACCGATGCTTCGGGGAGAACACTTTCGGGACAGACAACAGAGGCTTTCCTGATTTCTATTTCTCACGTGCCTTTGCTTTCCGTCGGTTTGAATTGTGCACTTGGAGCAAAGGAACTCAGACCTTATCTGAAAGTACTTTCTCAGAAAGCTCCTTTTTATGTATCCGCCTATCCCAATGCAGGACTACCCAATGAGTTTGGAGCCTATGATCAAGGCGCAGAGGAAATGGCCAGTCAGGTAGGGGAGTTCCTTCAGGAAGGAATGCTCAATATTCTGGGAGGTTGCTGCGGAACAACTCCCGACCACATCCGGGCCATGGCCACCTTAGCTGCCAAGTATCAACCTAGAAAAGTCGAAGAGGAATTAGAAGAGGAGGAAAACAATGCCTAATCAAGACTATTTGAAATTATCCGGACTAGAGCCGCTAGTCTTTTCACCCAATATCAACTTCGTCAATGTTGGTGAGCGAACAAACGTCACAGGCTCGAAGAAATTTGCCCGTCTGATCTTGAATGGACAATACGATGAAGCGCTTGAAGTAGCCCTTGATCAGGTGCGCGGTGGTGCGCAAATACTCGATGTCTGTATGGATGAAGGGATGCTTGATGGCGAGGCAGCCATGGTGAAATTCCTCAATCTAATCGCTTCTGAGCCTGAAATCAGCCGAATTCCCATTATGATCGATAGCTCTAAGTGGAGCATCATTTTGGCTGGATTGAAATGTGTGCAAGGCAAGGGCATCGTCAATTCCATCTCCCTGAAAAACGGGGAAGAGGAGTTTATCCAGCAAGCAAAAACCATCAAGAAGTTTGGAGCTGCCGTCGTTGTAATGGCTTTTGATGAAGATGGTCAAGCCGATTCCTTCGAACGAAGAATTGAAATCTGCGAGCGCAGCTACAGGATTCTAGTCGATCAGGTCAAATTCAATCCCCAGGATATCATTTTTGACCCGAATATATTCCCTGTTGCCACAGGAATGGAGGAGCATAGGAAGAATGCCTTGGACTTCTTTTTGGCGACGAAATGGATCAAAGAAAACCTTCCCGGAGCCAAAGTCAGTGGTGGAGTCAGCAATGTGTCCTTTTCTTTCCGTGGAAACAATCCCGTCCGGGAAGCCATGCATGCAGCATTTCTTTATCATGCCATTCACCATGGAATGGATTTGGGAATTGTCAATCCTACCATGCTGGAAGTCTATGACGATATTCCTAAAGACCTACTTGAGCGGGTGGAGGATGTACTTTTTGACCGAAGGTCAGATGCTACAGAGCGGCTTTTGGATTTCGCAGAGACAGTCAAGTCTTCCGGTAAGAAAGAGGCTGTGAACGAGGCTTGGCGCTCTGACCCTGTTGGAAAAAGGATAGAACATGCCTTGGTGAAAGGTATTTTGGATTACATCGTAGAAGATACTGAAGCAGCGCGTCAGGAACTTGTCAATCCGCTGAAAGTGATTGAAGGTCCTTTGATGGATGGAATGAATGTGGTTGGGGACTTATTCGGAGAAGGTAAAATGTTCCTTCCCCAGGTGGTCAAATCAGCCCGTGTGATGAAAAAGGCTGTCGCTTATCTCGAACCTTTTATGCCACTGCCAGAGGAAGGACAGGAGGAATCCTCTTTGAAAAAGATCCTTTTGGCGACCGTAAAAGGCGATGTGCATGATATCGGAAAGAATATCGTGGGAGTGGTTTTGGCCTGCAATAGTTATCAAATCATCGATCTTGGCGTCATGGTAGATGCCCAAAAGATCATTGATGAAGCGGTAAAAAATAAGGTGGATATTATCGGATTAAGTGGTCTGATTACGCCTTCCTTGGATGAAATGGTCAATGTAGCTTCTGAAATGGAGCGACAAGGATTGAAAATTCCGCTTCTGATCGGTGGTGCTACGACCTCAAGAATTCATACGGCTGTAAAAATTGACCCGGTCTATTCCGGTACGGTGGTGCATGTCACCGATGCGAGTAAATCAGTGCCGATTGCCGGAGAAGCTATTTCCGAGGAGACCAAAGAAGCGTATCATCGACAGATCAAGGAAACTTATCAACAATTGCGGGAGGAGCATGAAGCCAAGCAGTCCGTGAAGCAATTAATTTCATACGAAGAAGCGAAAGCTAATCCGGTGGCTATTGATTGGGCTGACTATGAGCCTGTCAAGCCTAAGGTACTTGGCAAAACCGTTTTGGAAGATTTAGATCTGTCCACTCTGATAAAATACATCGACTGGACCCCATTCTTCAGTACCTGGATGCTCAGTGGTCGATTTCCCAAAATTCTTGAAGACCCTATTGTGGGGTCAGAGGCCAAGAAACTCTATGCTGATGCTCAAGCCATGCTGGATCAGATCATTGCTGAGAAATGGCTTTCTGCAAAGGCAGTCTTTAGCTTATTGCCAGTCAGACGAGAAGGAGATGATGCGGTGGCTTTTGATCCCAAGAATGAAAGCTTGACTTTGGGTCAATTCCACTTTTTGCGTCAGCAAGGGAAAAAAGGAAGAGGCGTTCCGAACCGCTCGCTGGCAGATTACCTACACCCGGAAAAGCAAGATTACTTGGGATGTTTTGCGGTGACGGCAGGTTTGGGAATGGAATCAAAATTGGCTGAATTTCAGGAAGCTGGAGATGATTACAATGACATTTTGTTTAAGGCTTTGGCCGATCGATTAGCGGAAGCAGCTGCGGAATATGT
>LJXT01000186.1 GCA_001314815.1 Algoriphagus marincola HL-49 | reverse complement strand
ATCATCGATGGCTCAGAAAAAATATCCGGTGAGCGATCAGAAGGACATAATGTCATTAAGGCGTTTTATGCGCAGCATCAGCTTGAGGCTCTCACCCTTGACAATGAAATCATTCAGGAAATGGTACAGGCTGGCTCCAACAAAACTGAAACTGAGCTTAGAAATGTCCTAGGCTGTTTCCTTTTCTCCAGCGAGGATGTTTTCAAGAAGATAAAAGTGCTCTCGGGTGGGGAAAAATCTAGAGTTGCTCTTGCAAAAACCTTGATTTCAGAGGCCAACTTTCTATTGCTCGATGAACCGACCAACCACCTGGATTTCCAATCTGTCAATATTCTGATTCAAGCCTTGCAACAGTATGAGGGTACATTCATCACGGTGTCTCACGACCGGCATTTTATCC
Organism: Algoriphagus marincola HL-49; assembly: GCA_001314815.1. Lineage (GTDB taxonomy): Bacteria > Bacteroidota > Bacteroidia > Cytophagales > Cyclobacteriaceae > Algoriphagus > Algoriphagus marincola_A. The sequence continues at coordinate 4,831 of LJXT01000186.1, read as the reverse complement.
GGGGTGTTGCCAATAAAATCTGGTACATCGAAGATCATCAAATCAAGGAATATCCAGGTAGCTATGAGGAGTATGAGTTTTGGAAAAGTCAGCAGGATGAAGTAGAAAAGCAGGAGGAAAAAACTGCCCCAAAGAAAGAAAAGGTCAAGGCACCCATTGCAAATTCTGAGCTGAATGAGGCAAAAAAGAGTTTGAGGAAATTAGAATATGAACTCGAGCAAGTGGAAAAGGAATTGGAGCGATGGGAAGAGAAAAGCAAATCTCTGGAGGAAAAGTTAGCAGATCCTAAACTCTACGAAGACCTTGAATCAGCCGAAAAGGTGCAAAAGGAGTTTGAGGAGGTGAAATCCCAATTAGATAAGAGTAATTCTTCTTGGGAAAAATTGGTAGAGGAGATTTCCAAATTGCAGGAGGTCATAAGCTGATTTTTCATTAAGAACTTATTTGTCTAATTTTTCAAAATGAAGCGACTACTGACAGTACTTTTTTTATCCATGTTCTTGATTCATTCAAGCTATGCACAGCTTGACGATAAGGTGTTCAAGGATCATATTCAATCGGTTCGGATTTTTCCGCTAGGAGCAGCCTTCGATAGTCAGCTGGATGCCCCGAGTGTCAGCATTTCCGATTCAAGATCCTTGATCTTGTTGTTTGATGACATTGCCTACGATCCTGAACTCTACACGGCTAAGCTGATCCATTGTGATGCGAATTGGCAGCAATCCCAACTCAAAGACAATGATTTTCTTGATAGCTTCAATGAATTCAATGTGCAGGATTATGATTATTCGGTGAATACCCGTTTGCCCTACATTCACTATCGCTTTACCTTACCGAAGGTCACCAAATCGGGAAACTACATTGTGAAAGTATTCAAAGGGCGCGACGAATCGGATGTGATTTTAACCAAGCGATTCATGGTTTATGAGGAACTCTTTACTGTTGGCGCCAGCATCGTACCACCAGCGCGAACCCAAGATCGGAGATCGGGGCAGCAGATAGATGTGATCGTCAACTATTCGAAAGGGGAGGTGATGGATCCTTTGAATCAGGTCAAGGTTGTCATTAGACAAAATCAGCGCTGGGGCCAGGCAAGACTATTGGGAGAGCCTACCTTCCTGAATGAAAGCTCTAAGGTAATTCGCTATCAGAACTTTGACGGGAGTAATACATTTTCGGCAGGAAATGAATTCCGATTTATCGACCTACGGTTTATCAGAGCGACAGGTGTAAATGTAGCCTCAATCGAAGTGCAACCTGACGTAATCTATGCGGATGCTTTGGTAGATAAGCCCCGTGAGTCGGAGGTGTATTCCCAATATCTGGATCTCAATGGACAGTATCTGGTCAATACAAATGACCGACCTGGTGGCGATCCAGAAGTGGAGAGCGAATATATTCTGACCACTTTTCGGTTTTCTGCCCCTGAAAACTCTCAACCCATCTACTTAGTCGGGTCATTTACTAACTGGGGTGCCATTCCAGAAGCCAAGCTGCAATGGAATAAAGAACTGAAAGTATATGAAACAACACTACTCCTCAAGCAAGGCTGGTACGACTACCAATACGCCTATTTGAGTGATCAGCAGTTTGATGCAGAGGAATTTGAAGGCAGCTTTTTTGAGACGGAAAACGAATACGAGGTTTTTGTGTACTTCAGAGCTTTGGGTTCCCGCTATGATCAATTGGTAGGATATGTCTATTTGCATCCCAACCGCAGAAGGCTTTAATTCCTGATTGGTTCCAAATGCTTTTTCCAGAATTGGTCGAGCATTTCTGCAAAAAGGGAAGGAGACTTTTTATCAAAGCGGAAATACAGGCAGGGCTCTATCAACTCTAGTTCCATCAATGCAAAGCTATTCGAGGCCGTTCTGACCAAATCTACTCGAGCATAAAAAGGCGTTTCGGGTAAGCTTTGCATCGCCTTGTCCGCTGCCGAAAGTAGTGCAGGTTCTGGCTTTTCGATCGGAATGACACCGCCTCCATGCTCCTCCTGAACTCGGAAATCACCTTCTCCCACCGTTTTAAGAATCGTATGGCTTAGCGAACCTTGAAAATACATCAAGGAGAATTCACCTTCTTCTACAATCGCATGCATAAAAGGCTGGATCATCCCTTCTTTGTTTGAAAAAATGGTAAGTGCTTTTTCCCAAGACTCTGCTTGATCTCTACGAATCCAGAAAGTATCATCGGCATTGGCTCCAATGAGCGGCTTGATGATGAGTTGATCGGATTTTAAGGTTTCAAAGGCTCTTTCAATCCCCTCTTTTTCCAAAGTCGAGAAGCGGATAGTAGGTACTAGCTCTACACCTTTACCTTGGAGTTCAAAAAGATATCCTTTGTGAATATTCCATTGCATCAGTTCAAGGGAGTTCAATAGAATAGCCTTTGAACTTTGAATTTGAGAGAGGACTTTTTGAAACTCCTGCAGATGCTGCTGATAGTCCCAAGGGCTACGCACTACAACCAAGTCAAATTCGTTCCAGTCCTTCGTTTGATTCCAAGGAATATTTTCAACCTGCCAGCCAAGTGCTTCAAGCTGGGGATGAACCAAGTCATCATCGATAAACCAACCTTCAGTATTGGCAATGGAAAGGAAAGCACATTTTGGCATGTATATCTAGGTTAAAGTTTCATAGGACACTTGTCCGCGATGTCGGATCCGACATCCGACATCCGACATCGGTCAATCAACAGGTTAATTCCAATCCTGCTCTGCCTCGGTAGGGTCAAAAGTCTTGGATGAATCCGCTATGAGGATATTCAATTCTGCTAATTCCTTTTCGGTCAAATCCCGCCATTTTCCGATAGGAAGGTCCAGAGAAATATTCATAATTCGCACTCTTTTGAGTTTGGTAACGGAGTACCCCAGGTAGGTACACATTCTACGAATTTGTCGGTTGAGTCCCTGAGTCAAAATAATTCGAAATTGATTTCGACTCATCTTTTCGACATGGCACTTTCGAGTCACTGTATCCAAGATGGGAACTCCGGATCCCATTTTTTTGATAAACTCAGGAGTAATTGGCCGATTGACCGTGACGATGTATTCCTTTTCGTGGTTGTTTTTGGCGCGGAGGATTTTATTGACAATGTCTCCATCATTGGTTAGCAGGATAAGACCTTCACTAGGCTTATCGAGCCTTCCAATAGGAAAGATGCGACTGGGGTAATTGATGTAATCGATGATATTGTCTTTTTCAACCCGGGTATCTGTGGTGCAGACTATACCTACCGGCTTGTTGAAGGCTAAATAAACCGGTTTTTCTCCCGAATCATCTATTCGCTTGCCATCTACCCGGATGATGTCTCCCTTTTGAACCTTGGTGCCCATCTCGGGCTTTTCCCCGTTGATGGTGATGCGTCCAGCTTCTATCAACTTGTCGGCTGCACGCCTGGAACAGTAGCCCAATTCGCTGAGGTATTTATTGATTCGGGTGTATTCTTCGGAAGACATGGCAAAAATCAGATGAATAAGATGTGGCAATATCGGAAGGTCATCGAAATAGAAAAAGGCTTATAAGAAATTTTGGATCCGAAAAAGTTGAGCGCTGATTTTGTTTATAGAGATTGTGAATAAGTAAAGTAGAAGTGTCCGAGCTAACCTATTATGAATAATAATAGATAGCCTAAAATAAAGAAAATTACTATCGCGAAACTTTCCCAACCTATTTTGGCAATTCCTTTTTTCTCTCTGACCAGCAAGCCTAGAAGCAAAATAGACATTAATAGAATAGTCAGTGTAATAATATAAGAATCTGAGGTCGTTGCTGCATGAAGAATAGATCCACTATAAAAGAAATCAGCAAGTGCAACTACTATAACTTCAAATGAATTTCCACCAACAATATTGCTTACTGCCATCGTAAGAGAACCTCTTCTGACTGCACTGATGGAAACAATCAATTCAGGCAAAGAAGTAGCCACGGCTGTAAATAGACCGCCTACAAAAGACTCGGATAAATCAGTTTTTTTGGTGATTGCGATTCCCGCTTCACCGACAAGATAGCCTGCAAAAACAACCAGTCCGGCTGCAATAAAAAAGCTAATCCATAATTTTTGGTGGTTTATGCTACCAAGATTTTTTGCAGGGATATCGGGAATCGTTTCAGAGGTAAGTTTAGGGCTCCACATGGGTGCCTTAGAGCCTCTAGATACCATCCTCAATCCGAAAATATATGCGATAATGATAAATGGAGAGCCTGGGTGGAAGTTCCATACTGTAATCTCAGGCGTCTGAGACATCAGGAGCAAAAGGGTCAATAATCCGATCAGTAAGATGCTGTACATCAGGTTTGACAAAGAGGCAGATGCATGTTCTAGATTTGCTTTTTTGTAGGTCATATCAGCAAATGCGAGAAAGAGAGTTTGGACTGCGATTCCTCCTATAGCATTACTTATAGCCAGATCAGCATAGCCTTGGTAGGCTGCGGTCAGTGAAGTTACTACTCCTGCCAGTGAAGTAATTGCCCCAAGCAGCACAGCTCCTACTACAGCTTCTCCCATTTTGGTGATATCGGCTATCTGATCTGCGAACTTGGCAAGGTAGGTTCCTGCAAAAGATATTACGATTGCAGAAAAAACAAAAATCAAAATCACCTCAAACAAGCCGAGGTCATGGAAAGAAATAAAAGCGCTCATATTCATTTCAATGATGATGAAAGAAAATCGCAAAAATTAGTAACACTTCATTTTAAAGATATCAATTTCTACTAACTTCTTGATGAAAAGGAAACCCGGATTCAAGTAATAAGTGCAACACTAAAGGTTTAAGGAAGGAAGCCTAGGCTTCCTTCCTTAGGCTGAAGAATTAAATTAGTGTTGTCATGCA
>LJXT01000185.1 GCA_001314815.1 Algoriphagus marincola HL-49 | reverse complement strand
AAAGCCTATCCAACTGTCATGTACTTTTATGAAAAAATGTCCAATCGCCATCATCAGTATTCCATGCCTGTTTACGATGACCGGCCTCACTTTTCTACTTACGCAAGCAATGGCTATTTAATATTCATGCCGGATATTGTTTTTGATGAAGGACGACCCGGAACCAGTTCCTTGGATGTCATCACTTCTGCGGCCAGAGAATTAATCAAATTAGGATATGCCGATGCAGACCGAATTGGGCTTCAAGGTCACAGTTGGGGTGGATATCAGACTTCTTTCATCCTTACTCAGACAGATATGTTTAGATGCATTGTCACGGGAGCTCCTCCGACCAACTTGGAGAGCTTTTATAACAATATCTATGGCAGCTCCGGGACAGTCCACCATGGTATCATGGAAATTGGTCAGGTGAGAATGGGTAGGGGTGTAACTCCTTGGACACATCGGGAGGATTATCAGCGGGAGAACCCCATGCATCATGTACCCAATATTAAGACACCTTTCATGATACTTCACGGAACGGATGATGGTGCTGTAGACTGGTCTCAAGGCTTGGAGTTGTTCAATGCTGCTCGAAGAAATGGTAAAGAGGTGATTTTCCTTTCCTACCCCAAGGAAGGGCATCACTTGGCCAATGAAGCGAATCAAAAGGATTTTCAAAGAAGAATGAAGGCTTATTTTGATCATTACCTTATGGATAAGCCTGCTCCTAAATGGATGATAGAAGGTGTTCCTCATCTGGAAAAGCAGTATGAAAGAGCCGATTGATCGATTTTGGTAATAAATCTCCCACTAGATTCCTCCCTAATAGAAAAAATTAAGTAAGTTTTAACCATAAAAAATTGCCAACCTTAATATCTATGAACAAAACAAAGCAATTGGGATTAGTGATGCTCTTCATAGCATCATTATTTCTCTTTGAAGCAAAAGCCCAAAATGTCCCTGACCCTCAGGTGTATAAAGCGCTGGAGTGGCGCTTAGTCGGACCATTCAGGGGCGGGCGATCCGATGCCGTTACAGGGGTAAGTGGATCAGACCACACTTATTATTTTGGAAGTACAGGTGGAGGAGTTTGGAAAACAGTAGACTCCGGGAAAACGTGGAAATCCGTTTCTGATGGCTACTTCGGTGGATCCATTGGAGCAGTAGCCGTTGCAGAAAGTGATACTAGTGTCGTCTATGCAGGCGGTGGTGAAAAAACCGTAAGAGGAAATGTCTCTTTTGGATATGGTATTTGGAAAAGTACCGATGCCGGAAAAAGTTGGGAGAGAGCCGGACTTGATAAGTCACGATTTGTGGCAAGACTGCGAATCCATCCCGAAAACCCTGATGTAGTTTATGCTGCTGTGATGGGAGATATCTTTAAGCCTGATAAGACTAGGGGAGTCTATAAATCGACCGACGGTGGTGCCAATTGGGAAAAAGTCCTCTACGTCAGTGATGTGGCGGGAGCGGTGGATTTGGTTTTGGATCCAAATGATCCTGAAACCATCTATGCCACTACTTGGGAAATCAAGCGTACACCCTATTCACTTGAGAGTGGAGGGCCAGGCAGTAAAATGTTCAAGTCCACAGACGGAGGTAAAAACTGGGAAGACCTAACCCAAAAAGAAGGATTTCCAGAAGGAACTCTCGGAATCATGGGGATTGCAGTTTCTCCTCTGAATTCAGATCGCTTATATACTATCATAGAAAATGAAAACGGTGGTGTATATGTATCCATGGATGCAGGTGAGTCTTGGACTCGCACCAATGAAGACCGAAGTCTACGTCAGCGTGCATGGTACTATTCAAGAATCTACGCGGACCCTCAGGATGAGGAAACGGTCTATGTATTGAATGTAAGCTATCACAAATCAACTGATGGTGGTAAAACCTTCAAAGGAGCCAATGCTCCACATGGTGATCATCACGACCTTTGGATTGATCCAAACAATAATCAGCGAATGGCTATCGCAGATGACGGCGGTGCCCAAATCTCTGAAGATGGTGGTGCAAGCTGGTCAACTTACATGAATCAGCCAACTTCTCAGTTTTACCGCGTCACCACTGATAACTCTTTCCCATATAGAATCTATGGAGCACAGCAAGATAACTCCACGGTAAGAATAAGACATAGAGTTGATGGAAGAGGAGGAATCACCGAAGATGATTGGGAGCCAACAGCAGGCGGGGAATCCGGTTGGATTGCACCAGATCCCGATAATAACGACATCGTTTATGGAGGGTCTTATGGTGGATATTTGACTCGTGTAGATCATGACAAAGGAATCACTCGCTCTGTAAACGTGTGGCCTGATAATCCCATGGGTCATGGAGCTGAGGACATGAAATACAGATTCCAGTGGAATTTCCCTATTTTCTTCTCTCCGCATGATTCAGATTTATTGTATACCACGAGTAATCAGTTTCACAGGTCTAGAGATGAGGGACAAAGCTGGGAGGTGTTTTCCCCGGATCTTACGAGAAACGATAAGAGCAAGCTAGGGCCTTCAGGAGGACCGATCACCAAGGACAATACCTCCGTGGAATATTATGCGACTATCTTCACTGCCGCTGAGTCTCCTTTAAAGCAAGGTGTGATTTGGGCTGGATCGGATGACGGTTTGGTGCATGTGACCACAGATAATGGGGAGACTTGGCAAAATGTCACTCCGGGAGATATGCCGGAATGGTTACAGATCAATAGCATCGAAGCGAGCCCATTTGACCCGTCTGAGGCATATTTTGCTGCCACCGGCTACAAAATGGGCAACTATGAGCCATATCTGTACAAAACAAAAGACTATGGGAAAACTTGGACCAAAATCACTTCCGGAATTGAGCCGGAGCACTTCACCAGAGTAGTAAGAGCGGATCCCGCTAAGCGTGGAATGCTTTACGCAGGTACGGAGACTGGCATGTATTATTCCAAGGATGATGGAGCCTCTTGGCACTCTCTTCAGATGAACCTGCCGATGGTTCCTATTACAGATTTAGCCATTAAAGAAAATAATCTGATTGCTGCCACTCAGGGTCGTTCTTTTTGGATCATTGACGATTTGACGGTGCTTCATCAAGCTGAGCCAGGAATAGAAAACAAAGCTTTACACCTTTTCAAACCACAGGATTCGTATCGAATTGATGGCTCAAGCAGAAGCTCAAATTATGCCGGAACAAATCGAGATGGAGGAGTTTTGGTTTACTACTTCATGAAGGAAGAACCAAAGGATGAACTTCGAATTGAGTTTATGGATAGCAATGACAATATCCTAAGAACATTTTCTTCCAAAGGCTACAATGGTGACACACTCAAAATAAAAGCAGGAAGTAATGAGTTCAACTGGAATCTTCGAGTAGAGGATGCGGAAGGATTTGATGGACTAATTATGTGGGCTGCTAGCTTGAGAGGGCCTAAAGTGACTCCAGGGGAATATAAAGTCAAAATGACTCTAGATGGACAATCACAAGTTCAGCCATTCAAGGTATTGGCAGATCCGAGATATCCTTCCACCCAAGCAGATTTGGAGGAGCAGTTTGAGTTTCTGATGAATGTCAATAGAAAACTGACGGAAACTCATCAGACCATCAAGCTGATTCGTCAGTATCGTGCTGAGTTGGATAGTATGGAAACGAAGCCTGCCAATTTGGATGCCATTCAAGCTGAGATGACTGAGATAGAGGAGACTTTATATCAAACCAAAAATCGAAGCGGTCAAGATCCATTGAATTTCCCGATTCGACTGAATAATAAATTGGCTCACTTGAACTCAATCGCGGGCAATGGAGATTACAAGCCTACAGATCAGGCAGAGGAGGTCAGAGCAGAATTGACAGAGCAGATTGATGTGCAGCTAGCGCGATTCAAGCGACTCGAACAGGAGGAAATTTCCAAACTCCTGAATATTGAGGAGCTCAGAACAAAGCTGGATATTAAAAAGTAACCTTAACCACAAAGCCCCAAGATTTTTGATCTTGGGGCTCTTTCTTATGAGATCGGATATCTAAGTATTCCTTTAAATGACTGATCCTTGGGTAGATCCTCTGAAGTCACAATAAATACTTTTCCTCCAGATTCGATTACTTTTGTAGCAGCCAGATCGATGAGGCAGTGAAAGCCTTTTTCAGGTTTGTCAGATAATTCAACTTTGTGATCATCAGCATTATACTTCCCCCATAGATGGGTGTGATTGAAGTCGATGAAGAGTGTTTCAACAGCTCCTGTCATTGCTTTTTTGATCAAAGACACAGGATCATTGTCAATCGTCTGATTTGCCGCTTTTTTATCTGAATACTCAGCTTCTAACTTTTCCTGCTCTTCTTTGAAATAAGGTTCTGCCAATTCCCAGGCTTTTTGATGGAGGGTCATTTCATCTTTATCTGAAAAGGACCCACTCACATGTCCATTCTGGAGGAATTTGTATTTGCTCGCCTTTCTGTAAAGCGGGATTAAATAATCAACTCCTGCTAAAAATAGAGGCAGCGGATTTTTATTTAATTTTGGCTCAAGCATGGAGGACATTCGATGGAAATAATTTAAAATCTTTGTTTTTTTCGCCTCATCGGAGCCTTCATCGTGTCCATGATACATTGCACCGGCATTTCCCACTCCTCCTTGTCCTTGAAGTTGGGATTTATTTTCAACCAGGCTTTCTTCTGTCGTAAAGGACAATGCAACCTCTTCGGGGTCCAAAATTATCTCTTGAATGACGTTTCGGGTGGCCTCATAAAGTAGAATTTTATCCAAATTCAGTAACAGGATATAGAAATGACCATTATGGTTGATAGCGGGAATCAAAGGGAGAGTTAAGGGTCTATTACCAATGAAGTGGGACGATTTTTCGATGAAAAGAGGCAGTTTTATAATTTCTAACTGTTCATCATAAAGAAAAAGTGCCAGCATATCGGAGTTGTTTTGCCAAAACTCAAAATTGACTAAGAGTTCATCAGCAGGCTTCATTAGCCTTTCTATTTAACGCCTATCCAACTCCCAAGAATTCTCCAGATTGGTTTTGATATCTTTGATTTGATTTTTTAATTCAAGAATATCTTCCTTGTAGGCATTTGTACTTTTTCGTGAAGTTTTGACATATATAGAAATCACCGGATCGGATTGAATTTTAGTGATTGTCAAAAAGTCATTTTTCTCGAAGATTTTCATAAAGTCTTTGGGTTTAGTTTGATTTTTGTCTTATTATAAAAGCCGTGTTCAACTTATAAGTGCAACACCTAATTTTTGTTTGAGTTTTTGGATTGGACTAAGGTAATTAAACTTTCTAACGGGTCTGTTATTGATTTTA
>LJXT01000184.1 GCA_001314815.1 Algoriphagus marincola HL-49 | reverse complement strand
AGCAAAGAAACCATCTTCCATAATTTGATTACAAGAATGGTTAGAATGGACAAAATTTACACTTACAAAATGATATGATCTTAGATGGACACCTCTATATATTTACTTCACCTCTGTCTTTCAATGCTTTATGGATTGCGTCTTCAATAATTTGTACAATATTTTGTGTCATTATTTTATTGGTTTTAAATAATTTATTCTATGATTGTGAATGTATTCGAAAAGTTACAATCTTCTTATTTTTCAATACAGCCGATTTCGATTTTATATTCATCTAAAAATCAACTATATAGGCCTGACTCATATCAGAAATTAAGATGGTATTTATATGGAGATTCTTAAATAATAAGATCAAATTCGTATAAATAATTTGATCTTAATAATGCAATATACATCCGCCCTCATCCATCATATAAGCGTCCCTTTTTCACAGACAAACGTAAATTTTTGCAATGACTTTTGTCCCCCAATTTCCCGACTGGATGGTCAGACTTTCAGCGTTGTATCCTTCGAGTAGCTTGAGTTTTTCTCGAATCAGGTTGATCCCCTTGGACTCGTGGTTGGATTGTGAGGTCATGGGATGTCCTATTCCATTGTCCTCCACTGTGCAAATCAGTTGATTCGTATCCTTTAACTCATAATGAATTCGGAGTTTTGGGTTGGCATGTCCTGTGGGAAAGGCATGCACAAAAACATTTTCTACCAAGGGCTGAATCAACATCGGCGATAGAAAAATCTCATCGCTTTTGGCCATTGCATCGCCCGAGATTTCCCAATCCACCCGATGATCCATCCGGATATTCTCTACTTCAATGTATTTTCGGAGGTATTCTACCTCTTCCGTCAAGGAAATCTGTGTTTTGCTGCTTTGCTCTAGGGTGCTACGAATCAGCGAACTGAATTTGGCCAGGTAGTCTAAGGCCTGCTGGGTGTCATTTTTGAGGATGTAATACTGAATGCTATTGATCGCATTGAAGGTAAAGTGGGGGTTCATCTGCGATCGCAGAGCTTCCAGCTTGATTTCGGTAAGCCTTTGGTTTAATTGAGCTTTCGCTTGATATTGTTTTTTTCGAATTCGGTAAACTGCCGCAAAAATTCCCACGAGAATCAAAACTGCCAAAATCAAAAACCAAATTTGTAGATAGTAGGGTCGGGCTATCTCAAAATCAAGTAGATTGATTCGGTTCATTTCGCCCGAATGATAATCCCAAGCCTCAATTTCTAGTTGATATTTTCCCCAGGGCAAATAGGGGAGTTCCAAAACCGGTTCATTAAAAAACTCATTCCATTCCGCATCCGGTCGAAGCCGATAGCGATAGCGCAATTTTTCACTTTGGATCAAAACGGAAGGTTTGAATCTTATGAAAAGGGTGTTTTCCGAAGCCTGAAGATTCAATTTTTCGGGCCGGTAAATAAACCAATCGAAATAATCAGGATCTACTGGACGATGATTGATCTTCAGTTCCGTAATGCCCAATTGAATACTTTGAGCTGTAGTCTGGGTCAGTTTTTCTAGGTTGATGGTATAAAATCCGGTGGTCGTTCCCAGGAACAATTGATCCCCAACGCGCTCCGAACTGAGAAATACTTTTTCATAGAAGCCCTGCTCTTCATCCAGAAAACGATTTTTTTCATTGTCCAATAAATGGATTCCCCGCTCCGTGACCACGATGATGGTGCTTTCATAAGATTCCAAAGCTAAAATAGAGGTGCCACGGAGCTCTTCATTCGTCCATTTTTGGAGGATTTTGAAGGATGGTTCTGTTTGAATGCGGTATAATTCCCCAAACTCTGTCCCCACCAATACCTCCCCGTTTTCCAAAACATGAAGGGACTTAAACTTTTCTTCTTCCCAAATCCCATCCTTGAGATAGGAAACAAATTTTTCCCCATCCCAATGGTAAAATCCATGAAAAACAGAAGCTAAATAGGTTTTTCCTTTGTCCGTAGCCACTTTTGCGATTTGCAGCGGTGTGGTCGGAAGGTCGGGGTGAAAGTAACGAAAGGTGAAATTTTCGGGGTTATCGTAAATCCGAACACCTGCATAGGGATTGGTCTCCATCAATTTTCCATCCGGGGTGAATCCCATGCTGTAACAATGAACCGGAAGATAGGTGATGATTTCTCCCTTCAAGCTGAGCTGAAACACCCCCAAATTGCTATTGACCCAAAAACTGTCCGGCTGCAAATGCAATTCATAAAATTCAAGGTCTTGGGCTGAAATCGTGGGGTCCAATTCGAAAAATCCATCCATCTGATCGGGGATTTTTTCCGGATTTTGACGGAAATAATTAGCCTGTACAGCTTTAAATGCGCTTCGCTCCACTTGAAAAGTCTCTGAGCGAATTGAATCTCTGATCTCCAATCCCTGCGAATGAAGTAAACCCAAAAGCCCCTGTCTCCCTGCAATTCCCTTTACTTCTTTTTCCTCAAACCGTTCGTAAATAAGGGCTTCATCCACACGAACCTGATAAAGCCCTTTGTCAAGCGATCCCAGGTAGAGCAGGCCTTTAGCTGGGTCGAGCGCTCCTGTTTGGATAAATTTAGAATCCAGATTAAACCGCTCATTCAGGGAAACCAATTTGCCGTCCATCCATTGGAAAACTCCCCCGTCTTTGGTGAAAAGACCCGCTGCCATTAGGTAGCTTTCTCCCTTTATTCCCTTTGTTTTCTTCCAAAAAATACTGGAAGGCTGAGATTCTGTGGGTGATTTTCCCGATTCAAAGTCCTTTTGTGAAATGCTTTTAAGACTTCCTTTATCAGCCAAAAGTAAATTTTCTCCTTCCTGAAATACCCCATAAATAGGAAGCCAATCGTTGATTTTCCGAAGTTGGGATTCCTTGTCATTCCAAATAATTTCGTAGGAACCGCTTCGATAGGTGCTAAAAAATAGCTTGCCATCCGCTTCCCAAAAACCCGTGGTATAATTCAGATCTGTTTGATTGGTGCTCTCTGGGAGGGTTGTGACTTCCAGCGTTTCGATATCAATCAGACTCACTCCGTCCTCTGTGCCGACCAGCATGTAGTTTTCGTAGGGATAAAAGTGCCGAATCCGGTCGTCAGCCAATCCGTCTTGGGATTGGATTTTTTGAAATTTTCTTCCATCGAAAAAAGTGACGCCACCTCCATAACTGCCAAACCAAAGATTCTGATTTTTGTCCTCGGCGATGGCCCAGCAACTGTTAAAAGCCAACCCGTCCTGTTCGAAGAAATTTTCGAATGTTCCGTTTTCCAGCTTGGAGATTCCGTTTTCGGTCCCAATCCAAAGTATACCGCGACTATCCAAATGAAGTGCTCTAATGGCATTATTGGGCAAGCCATCCGCGGTCGTATACGCTTCAGAAGGCAGCTGCTGTGAAAGGGCAGGGCCAAAGCTCCAAAAAAGCAGAATAGTCAGCCGAATTAAATTGCTAAGCAAAGCGTTTGGTCAGGTTGGTGTTTTTTCGGACAGATACGGAGAGCTTCTCGCCCGATTTCAAGATCAAATAATTTTCAGCTTTGTCGTAGCGAAGGATTTTCGTCACATTGACCGAATAGGATTGATGAACCCGGATAAATCGATTCTCAGGAAGCCGGGATTCCAACTGGCCAATGGATTTGGAAATCAGCAACTGGCGATTGTTTTCCATCACCAAGGTGGTGTAATTTCGGTCAGCTTTGAGGTAAATGATTTCGTCAAATTCCACAAATTCGATACCGTCAAAAGTGGAAAAAGTAATGATGTCAAGCCCATTGAGCTGGATGTCCAGACTCTCTAATTTACTTAGGAGCGGATCGGATTTTTTGGATTCTTCGTATCGAATGATTGATTTCTGGAGTTCGGTGGAATCGATGGGCTTGAGCAAATAATCAAAGGCGGCGTGCTTAAATGCGTTGATGGCATGATCCTGATGGGCAGTGGTAAAAATCACCTCAAAGTCTCGCTGTGGCATAACCTCAAGCAAGGTGAATCCATTTTTTTGTGGCATCTGAATATCGAGAAATATCAGTTCGGGCTTATGTTCTTGGATGGCTGGGATCGCTTGGTCCACGGAATTGGAAAGCGCCAAAAAGTCAAATTTTTCCGGGAAAAGCCGTTCTAGTAACATTTTTAAAGACTCCAAAGCATGACGCTCGTCGTCGATGAGGATGGTTTTGATCATGATTTTGAAAAATAAAGCATTAAAATGTAAAAAATAATTGTCAATTCCATATCAATGTACGAGCGTGTGGATATAAGATAAAAGCGTATTGAAATCATTTTTAGGAAAAAGCTTTTTGAAGTTTTGGGCAGCTTTGATCATTTTCTCCGAGATAGATACGAATGTCAGAGATGGAGGGATTCCACCTGATATTTGAGAAAGAATGATGATGATGGGGGTGAAAACATCGTAAGCTAACAAGTCAATAAGAGTTTGGCTCAGTGCTGATTGTGAGGCTAATTTGAGTCCTAAAGTATTTTTTTTTAAATTCCTAAATGAAGTATTTAGCCCCTTTCGCATTTATTCTTGTTTTAATTTCCTGCAAGTCGCCACAGCAATGGACGGGGCAAGGCCCCATTGAGGTAGTTCCGACTGAAGATAGAGCGATCGAAACCCAAGTCTATCAGGATTTCGATTTGGGAGACGGGTTTTTTCTATCCAATAAAATGGAAGGTGGCCGTTTGAATGACGCAAGACGAATCAATGATACGCTGGTGGAAGTACAGATTTTGCCGGAAAATCAACCGATCAATCCCAGTCCTTGGTATGCCTTTAAAATTTGGGCTGAGGAGGAAAAACCCATGTGGATTCGGCTGACCTATCCTGCCAATGGATTTCATCGCTATTACCCCAAAATCAACAAACGGGGTCTATTTTATAAAAAGCTCGACTCTGTCGCATTTCATCCTCACGAAAAAGTGATGGAAGACGGGCGAAGGCAAATTGAATTTGCTGAAGCTAAAGTTTGGGCCGGACCGGATACCCTTTGGCTAGCTGCACAGGATTTTGCCGGGACCGAATACGTGGAGCGATGGAAGCGATGGGTGCTCAAAAAGGATTTTGTCGAGAAAATAACCATAGGCACGAGTAAGGAAGGAAGACCGCTTGAGGTTTTAAAAATCGGGAATGCAGATGATCAAAAAATGCTGATGGCCATCTCACTCCAGCATCCGCCGGAAATTCCCGGCTTTTTGGCTCTAAAGAGTTTTGTGGAAACCATCCTTGAAGACAGTCCGGAAGCTGAAAAATTCCGAAGCAAATACAACCTCTACGTGATGCCCCTAATGAATCCTGACGGCGTAGCCCGGGGTCACTGGAGACACAATGTCGGCGGGGTGGATACCAATCGG
>LJXT01000005.1 GCA_001314815.1 Algoriphagus marincola HL-49 | reverse complement strand
AAAATGGTCTGATCGTCTTTGTTCTTCTGAATAGCTTTTACTTTCTCTGTGTATTCATCTAAGGTGAAGTATTCGTCCTTTGTATTCTTTAGGAGCGTAAACTCTTTCCCTTTTTCGTAGAATTTATCTTCAGAGATCATGCCGTACTTCACAAAAAGGCCGATATCATTCCACTTGGCCTCGTAGGCTTTGCGGTCTTTTTTGTACAATTCAGAAAGCTTGTCCGCTACCTTTTTCGTGATGTAGTTATTGATCTTTTTCACATTTCCATCCGCCTGCAAAAAGCTTCGTGATACGTTCAATGGAATATCCGGAGAATCAATTACCCCGTGAAGCAACATTAGAAACTCAGGCACTATATCCTTCACCTCATCGGTGATAAATACCTGACGGCTGAAGAGCTTGATCTTGTTTCGCTGAAGTTCGAATTCGTTTTTGACCTTCGGGAAATACAATACCCCGGTCAAGTTGAATGGATAGTCTACATTCAGATGAATCCAGAATAACGGATCCTCTGACATGGGATAGAGCTCCTTGTAGAAATTCAGGTAATCCTCATCTTTCAAATCGCTGGGCGACTTGGTCCAAATCGGGGAAGTGGTATTGATGATATTGTCCACTTCGACAGACTTGAATTTTTTCTCGCCCTTATCATCAACACCATCCTCTACGGATTCGCTTTTGGTGCCAAACTTGATCGGTACAGGCAGGAATTTGCAGTATTTATCCAAAATACCTTGCAGCTTCCACTTGTCTAGGAACTCCTCAGAGTCTTCGTTGATGTGAAGAATGATGTCCGTACCGCGAGTCTTGCGCTTACCTTTTTTGATCTCAAATTCGGTCGTACCGTCACAGGTCCAAATGGCTGGCTCTGCCCCCTCCTGATAAGAAAGTGTGTGGATCTCTACATTTTTGGCTACCATAAAGGCCGAGTAGAAGCCCAAACCAAACTTACCGATGATCTCATTGGCATCTTTGGCGTCCTTGAACTTCTCCACAAATTCAGTAGCGCCAGAGAAGGCAATCTGATTGATGTACTTTTTGATCTCCTCGGCAGTCATCCCCAGACCTTTGTCAGAGATGGTGATGGTTTTCTTTTTCTCGTCGAAGGAAACCTCCACGGTGATATCACCCAATTCGCCAGTGTACTGACCTAATGTCGCGAGGCGTTTGATTTTTTGGGTAGCATCGACGGCATTGGAAACCAATTCGCGAAGAAAAATCTCATGATCTGAGTAGAGGAATTTTTTGATAATGGGGAAAATATTCTCGGTATGAATCGAGATGGTACCTTTTTCCTGCATGGTATAAATCGTTTTAGTGAATACAATATTGACAGAAGGGGATTATCAATGCCCGTTCCAATCGAAAAAAAGTGACAAGATGGCAGGTGAATAAGTAGGCAGTCTCAGTAGGCAGATTCGCTACGGGCTGTTTATCAAGGTAAGTGGTCTGTGATGACAAAGACCACGGAATCAGACTAGACACAGGCAACGCGGCAAACGTAAAGTTGTCTGTGGAGACACAGACAACGGCGATAGAAACCAGCTCCACGCCTCGGGCTGTGTCTTCACAGCCCGAAACCATAGTAATATAGTCTGTGATGACAAAGACCACGGCAAATGTAGTGGTAGGCAGTCGCAGTAGGCAGCAAGCAGAATTTTGGAGAAATAGGGTTGAAATACGCTTTGCGAAATATACCTCGCTTCGTTCGGTGAAGTACAATGGAAATTTATTCCCGCCTCGGTTTGTGTCTACGCCGACCGAAAATCTAGGGCAGAATCGTCTATGGCATTACAAAAGGAAGAGATTTAAGCTTCTGGATCCCGGAAAAAATGTTGATTTATCCAAATAAGCAGTTTATTTACATTGATTTATCAACAAACAACAAAATACTAGTTATGAAACATATAAGTGATTAAATATTTGAATTTTTATATAAAATAATTTTTGGATTATATAATAAACATAGTTTATATTCGAGCGATTTTAAATAATTAATAATCAATAATAAAAAAGTTGAATTTTATATTTCA
Source organism: Algoriphagus marincola HL-49 (assembly GCA_001314815.1). Classification (GTDB taxonomy): domain Bacteria; phylum Bacteroidota; class Bacteroidia; order Cytophagales; family Cyclobacteriaceae; genus Algoriphagus; species Algoriphagus marincola_A. Next base: position 63,684 of record LJXT01000005.1, on the reverse strand, counting down.
TTTATATAATTACAAAAAACATTTTACAAGATATGAAATTAAAACATAACAGTAAATTAAATACTTTGCTACTCGCAGCGTTTATGACAGCTACGATTTTTGCCTGCAATGATTCGATTGAAAACCCGGCAGACCCGACTGTTCTGATCAATACCAATTCCGATGAGTTGAGTCAACGACTGAGCCTTGAGGGCGGAGGCGTAATTGGAATCACTTCTCCATCTAATCCTTCAGGGAGAGTTCTGGATGATGATGATGCTGAGAAAATATCACTGGTACTTGTGTCTCAGGCTTCCTCTCCAGAATATGAAGGCAACATACTGCAGGCTACTCATGTAGATATTGATGATGATTACGCATACGTGGCTTACAATACTGCCGGACCGACATTTCTAGGCGCAGTAGAAATCATCGATATCTCTGATGCCTATAAACCAAAGATTGTCTCTCAGGTGATTTTTAGACATGCCGATGTCAGCGCAGTAGAATACCGAGATGGATTATTGTTCCTAGCCATGGGAATGGATATCGATCAGATGGATGTCGATGGCCCTGCCAATCTCGGAGTAGTAAGTGTCTCTGATGGACAATTCACCTCTGATTTCCGATATTATTCAGTTCCTGGATTTGTGGCCACTGATGTCACTGCCAGTAGCCAGTTCACCGCTATTGTCAGTGGTAGCGATGGAGCCTTGACGCTTTTTGACCGAAGCTTTGACAAACTTGAAGAGCGTGCTAGTGGAGACCTGAGAAGTGTAGCCCATGAAGACAACCGCATTGCTATCTTGGACGGAACGTCGGGAGCTGTAGTTCTTAATGCCAACTCATTGAGCGAAGTAAGTAGCATCAATACCGAGTCTGATGAGGCCCAAGCCAAGCGAACTATCGATATTGAAGACGGGTATCTATACATCGCAAAGGGAAGAAATGGAGCAGGTATCTATCGAATGTCAAATGGTCAGGAAGAAAGCCTAGTTGCTATTCCCATCAACCCAGAGAATGTAGAGCCGGGTGATGTGGTGACAAATGCTGTTTCTGTGGACGATGAGTTGCTATTTATGGCAAACGGGGCTGCAGGAATCTCTATCGCCGATGTAGACGATGAGGATGACGTAGAACTTTATGGAGTTTTGGATCTTGACGGTTCGTCAAATTTCGTCCGGTTTGAGGATGAGTTTATCTTCGTGGCCACAGGAAATGGAGGTATTCAAATCCTAAAAATCAAAAAGTACGATGATGATGACGACGATGAGGATGATGAAGGCTCAGGAGTCAGCTGCGAAGGTTTGGATCCTTATCGGGGAAACTCCAATCTCAATATAAACGGAAATGAAAAAGCAGCTTATAGCGGTTCTGCTCAATTGAAAAATGTAAATATCGGCGGGGAGTTTCTATTCTGTGGATCCTTGGCAATTGAGAATAACCTGAATATCAATAGCAATGGACTGATGCATGTGGTAGGGTCCTTTGCTTTTGGCAAGTATCGTAAAAACACCAGCATCAATGTTAATAGTAATTCAACACTTCGATTGACAGGAAGCACGGTAATCTACGGCGATTTAAGACTAAATAGTGGAGCTACCTTAGAGTTTGTCGGTGAAGATAATGTCATCACTATTTACGGTGATGTTCAAATCAACAGCGGAGCAAGAGTAATCGGAGAATTCAAAGACACCGAAGGAAAGCTGGACTAAAGCATTTCTTTTAATCTGCAAAATCCCGTTTTGGGCAGGAATCCAATTCTGTTCAAAACGGGATTTGTTTTTATCAAAAAAAGCTTTTGATCCTCCAAACGGACGATTACTCCTCCTCTTCTTTCCGGACCGGAATAGCTGGCTGTCCTAGTCCCACCGAACCCTTGAGACCACTTAGTGTTGCTTTCCACCATGAACTAAATATAAATTTAGATGTGTCTCTTTTGAAGTAAATATCAGATAGAACCGTATTCCCAAAAAGTTTTCGCGGATTATTATTTTTGATCAAAGTATTCCCTAGAAAACTCATAAAGGCAAGTTTGCCTTTTCCTTTTTCCAAAGTCAGAGAGTCAAGAAAATCAATTTTCAAATCCTCATAGTGAAAACGCATTTTCCCGATAGCTTCCTCATCATCTAGCCGAAAACTCCAATCCCCCATGACCACACGGGCGTCTTTACGAGTATTTAAAAATGCTGCTTTGGCCAATATCCCATTTAATTTTTCCAAAGGCATGGCTCCAAGCTGCAGCGTTACATCCATAGGATAAGGATCTTCGAAAAACAGACGGCTTTGGAGATTGATCTCCCCCTCTCCCATCAACTTAGCGGTTGCAATCAAATCCAACTCCTTTAAAGGATAGGATGAACCCTCTGTACTGGTAGCTGCCGGTGCGATTCCTGCAGCTACACCCTCAAAGACAATCTGCCCTGGAAGTTGAGAACCCTGGGTAAATTCCTGATAACGAATTCGACCATTTTCCAACACAACGGTATCCAAAAGAACAGAAAAAGGGGCTTGGCTCAGCAAAACTTGAGGCATGGGTTTGTAATTATTCTCTGCCATGGGAATTCGTTTGTCTCTGAAAACATCCAATCGAAACTCGTCTCCCCGAAACTTTCTGGCTTTAATCAGACCCTTTTCAAAATAGGCTGGGTAATCGATCCCATCGACTTTTAAGTTCTCGATTGTCAGATCCAAGGCATCGGTCTGAAACCCCTTTTTCCGCAAATACTCGTACCGACCCATCGTCGGAGCATAGCGAGCTTTTTCCAGCTCAAAGGACCCGCTATCGATGATCACTTTATCCACCCGCACCGACTCCATACTATCTTTGCTGAAAATCTCATAATCTCCAAAGGAAAGAAAAGAATCCCCCTCTAAAAGTGATTCGAGGATCTTTACATCCCTCATTTGAGTCAGATCCCAATTAAGTGCATTGATTTGTGCGTTGACCTTATTAAAACCTAGCCCATTGATCGCACCCTTGTAAAGATCTTCAATTTTTATCTGTCCTTCTTGTATTTCTATTGATTGAAGGAGAATTTTCTGAATCAGACCTACCGAATCAGCATTATTTGATTGGGATACTTTATTGATTCGAGGTGCTTCTTTGTCTCGGATGACACGCAGCTTCGGCCGGGAGATTCGGAGCTTTTCGATATCAAACACTCCAGTTTCTTGAATAAGACTCAAGTCATTATTTGAAATACCAATTTCAGCGATACTACCTTCCAGAAAAAAGGGCGTTTTATTCGAGCGATCGATGGGAGAAATCGTGATCCCAGACAAAACCGTCTCATCTTTTTTACTATCAAAAATGAGATTGGAAAATACCAGCTGATGAATGCTATCCGGAAGATTGAATTGAAACTTATTGAGAGAAATGGCCAACTGCCCGAAGAGTTGTGAAGCATCAAGCCTCAAATCCACTTCTTCACCCAAGTTCAGATCCTGAATAGAAAGGTCAAAATCAGTATTGATGGATTGTTCCCCTCGTTGTCCATAGCGGTAGAGCAGGTTAAAATTAGAATTAGTCGCAATTACTTCATCTATGCTTACCTCCTTGAGGACCCTCCTTTCACTTCTCCTTTGATTTCTCCTAGCCTCCCGGCCTTCATTACGAATATAATCCGGATTCACCTCCAAATTAATCGAGCTTTCATTCACCTTCAGACGATGGAGGTTCAACTGATCATTGAATAAAAAATCCTCCAAATCCACCCCATCCAACTCCACCATCGGCAGCTGCAGGGACAAGGCAATTTTACTGGAAAGATTCTGTCCGGGAATGAGTGTAAGAGTATCAATTGACAAACGCTTTTTCTTGGTATCAAACTGAAGGTGATTAGTCTTCACATCATAGTCACCCTGGGCTAGACTGAAGGAGTAATCTGCCAGATCAAGAATAATTTCATCCGAAAAGAAAGTCTTGGAAGTATCATTCACCATTCCTTCTTCGAAGTAAAAATTCTTCAAATAAAGAGACAGATCCTCTTCGGAAAAACTAATTTCTCTCCTTCCGGAAAAATCAAAAAAATTGAGTTTTCCCTCCTGAAAACGGACCGAATCGATGGAAACTGAACGGAAATAAGAAGAAAGAAGGTCTTGAAAATCATCCACGGAGTTTGGCCCGTCTCCCCTGGAAGATTCGGAGGTTTTACGATATTTTCTATATTCAAACTCAGAGCCAAGGACAAAAATCTCACTAATATCCAATCTCTCTTCAAGCAGGGCTGCCCTGATATCAACTCCTCTCACCTGAAAGCTGGGGACCTTGAAATTCAGCACTACACTTTTACCGTAGGCATCTAAAACACCAGAAATATTCTGGGGATTTTCAGGCCTTAAAGTAAAGTCTCTCAGCTCAATCAAATCACGTTTGGAATCGACAATCACCTCTCCCGCTTCAAAAACGTGAAGGTTATCCCGAAGCTTGAGCCTATACTTATCCAAACTCAATACCACTTCTTCAGCTAGAAGGGCATCTTGAATTTCAAACACGGAATCTAATGACACTTTGACATCTTCCAAACTCAAACTGATCCGCTCAAAGGCTACATCATCCGAGCGTAAGCCTGTTGCATTCTTGAATTGGACCCGACCATCAATCAAATCAAAAACCCCAATATTTGCTTCTGTCAAATAGCCTTCCCATATATTCTTCCTCGCTTTTTCGACTTCCACTGAGGTAGCTCTTCGCAGATCAGTGATTTCAACTTCGGGTGCTTGCAAGGTAATCCTATCCACATCCAATATCCCTTCGTTATAGAGCTTTTTCAATTCAGCCGCCTCCATCTCCACGGTCTCAAGCTTGATATCAAACCGCTGATTGGGAACTATTTCAGGGTTTATTTCCGGCCTTTCCACCAGCTCAAATCCCTCCACCTCGATTCTTTCCAAAAAGGAACTGGCCAGGACTTTTTCGCCTCGAATTAGGTGATAATCATCCGACAGGTATAGCACAAACTCTCCAAGTTCCATGGCAGCATCTTTTCCATAAAAAAACTGATTCTGCCTCCTACTCTGATCCTCTCCCAGGTAGAACTCAACCATTTTGAACTCCACTTTTCCAGCCTCTATCCGATTGTGGAGACTATCCAGAAGCCCCCCTGTCAAAAAATCACCCTCTCGGACAGATAGTTCTTTGATGTAGATAGACTTAAGTAAGCCTTCGATCAATTCATTCAGGTCACCACTCCTTTGGACACTTTTTGTAAGATTCTCATTTCGGATCACCTGCACTGAGGGCTTATTTAGAATGACCTCATCAACTTCCAGCTCTGATTGTCTAAATGCACGATTTAAATCCACATTCCCTATCCGCAACTCATCCAAAAAAAGCTCATAATAAACAGGCGCATCAACAGTTTTGTCAGACTTGAGGGAAAATTCTTCAACCGAAATGCGACTGTCCAACGAGGTGACAAATGCTTTTTCGGCAACTATGGTATGAACCTTATCCGGCAAGGAGAACTCCACTTTTTCCAGCTCAAACTCAAAGCCTTTGGCATTGAAAGGGGTGTCCCAGTCACCCGATTCGCTCCAATTCACATCAAAAATATGCAGCCGCGTATTCTTGGCATTGATGGATTTTTTACTAAGAAAGTTAAAAAAGAACAAGTCTGCGTCCGTTATCAAGATTTCATCGATAATCACCCCCCCAATGATCAACTGATCGATACTCTTTTTGATTTCATTTTCAAGTCGGCGCACTGCTGACACTTCCTCTTGGTACAGAGAATCGCTTTCTTCCAAATCGGGAGGAAGTTGAAGTGAAAGATCCGGATTCTCAAGCCTGATGTTTCCTACTTCGAGGATTTTCTGATCCCAGTCAAACCAGAGGTTTTGAATTCCCAATTCATCCAATTGAAAATTAAACAAAACCTGATTTTGATTAGCAGCTGCATTGGGATCCGGACGAAGGACGATACCATTTAGGAATACGCCACGACGAAACAGTGAAAAATTCAAACGATTAAACTCTACCTGATAGACTCCGCCCGTTGCTTCATTGACTTTAGTCCTCGCCCAATTGAGCAACAGAAGGTTGGAACCGAAATAAAAAAAGAACTCCAAAAAGAGAAGACTGAGCAGCAAATAGATCAAAACCCTCAAAACCCGCTTGCGCCGGGGATGATGGCTGAGTTTATCACGGATTCCTTTGATCATGCTGAGGTATTTTGTGAAAAATAACTAAATCTGCTCTAAAAAATAAAAAAGCAGCAATTTCTTGCTGCTTTTAGCTGTAGGAGAAGGATTCGAACCTCCACGGAGCAGTTAGGCGATAGTCCGGTTTGAGCCATGCTTTTTCCTTTACCTCCACCCCCGAGACAGGAGGGCTTGTCTGCCAATTTCAACATCCTACAGGATTATTTCTTAGAGACCTTGGGTCGTTTAAATTCAGAAAAGAAGCGGCGAATAACTTACAGTCGAAAAAGTCGTCTGTCTCCATTGCTTACGCGCCGCTTTTCAAGTATGAATCGCATCGTTTTGCGATAGCTCAATTTCTAACTCTTGATGATTCAAAATTAACAAAATGATCCTTTTATTACCCTTTTTGCAAATTTTTTTCTAATTTTTTACATTATTTTTAATAAATATGTCTTTTTGATATTTTTTATAAAATGAAACATCTTAAAATCAAAGCTTCATTAACAAATCTTCAATCCAACTAAAAAACCTGAAACCTAGGAGCAAAAAAAAACCATGAAAAACAATTTCATGGTTTTAATCAATTAACAATAAACCCAAAATAACCTGCTGTAGGAGAAGGATTCGAACCTCCACGGGGAAGTTAGGCATTCACGAGCTCGATAAATGCTTTGTCCTTTCATCCCCACCCCCGAGACAGGAGGGCTTGTCTGCCAATTTCAACATCCTACAGTATGATACTAGAACTTTCAGCCGTTTGACTGTTTCAAATATACAGCAAAAGGATTATTTTTTGAAAATAATCTAAAAATTTTATTAAAAATTTACATATTATTTAATGAAATCGTTTTAAATATACCGATTCATTAATTTTGAATCTGATTCCAGTCTTATTTTTGACTTATTTTCAATCGGTATTTGGGTATTAAAACAGAATGTAGGCTGCGAAAAGGCTCTGAACAAAACACTCTCCTTTTATTCATACTGCACATAATGCTCCCACTTAGCTAATACAGCCGAAAAATCTTCCGGAAGTGGTGCTTCGAAATACATTTTCTCTCCAGTACGGGGATGCTTAAAACCTAAAGACTTGGCATGAAGGGCTTGCCTCGGCATGATTTGAAAGCAATTCTCTACAAAAGACTTATACTTAGAAAACTGTGTCCCTTTCCGGATTTTATCTCCGCCATACATCCCATCGCTGAATAGGGGGTGTCCCAGATATTTCATGTGAGCTCGGATCTGGTGGGTCCTTCCAGTCTCCAGTTGGCAGGAAATCAAACTGACATAGCGTAAATTATTGATCACTTCCCAGTGGGTTACCGCATGTTTCCCTTGGCTTCCATCCGGAAAGACGTCCATTATTTTCCGGTCTTTGGCACTTCGTCCTACATGTCCGGTGATGGTCCCGGACTTCTCTTCCATCTCGCCCCAGACCAAGGCTATGTATTTTCGCTCGATAGTATGGTGATAAAACTGCGCCGCAAGCTGTGTCATGGCCTCTTCTTTCTTGGCGATCACCAGAAGGCCAGAGGTGTCCTTATCGATTCGATGTACCAATCCGGGGCGGCCCACATTCCCTTTCATCTCGGGAAGTTGCTGAAAATGATAAACCAGCCCATTCACTAGGGTACCCGTCCAGTTGCCATGTGCTGGATGAACTACCATTCCGGCAGGTTTATTGACTACCAGCAAATCCATATCTTCGTAGACGATATCCAAGGGAATGTTTTCAGGAATTACCTCGGTATCCCGTGGTTCTTGTGGAAACATGACTCGGATCTCATCCAGTGGCTTAATCTTGTAATTTGCTTTGGTAGATTGGCCATTGACAAGCACAAAGCTATTGTCTATGGCCTGCTGCACTTTATTGCGCGTAGCGAAAGCCACTTTCTCGGTAAGAAATTTGTCAATACGGATCGGAGACTGTCCTTTGTCGACCTTGATATGATAGTGCTCATAAAGAGATACTACTTCCTCGTCCTCAAATTCCTCCTCGGGTTGCTGATTCATCCTGCAAAAATACACGGAACTCCCTTAACTTTCCCAAAATTCAAGCATGCTTAGCCCCAATCCCATTGTTAACCAGCCTTTAGATCATCCTCTTTTGGAAGAAAAAGGGCTTGAATTATCCATTAAACGCTTGGACTTGATCCATGAATTGGTACCGGGAAATAAATTTTTCAAGTTAAAATACAACCTATTAAAAGCTCAAGCTGAAGACCATCATACACTCTTGACCTTTGGCGGTGCTTATTCCAATCATATTCATGCTGTATCCCAAGCGGCATTTGCTTTAGGGATGAAATCTATTGGTATCATTCGAGGTGAAGAAACTTTACCGTTAAATCCTACCCTGAAAGCCGCTACAGAAAAAGGGATGCAGCTTCACTACGTGAACCGAGAAGATTTTCGTAAAAAAAAGGATGCAGATTTCATCCAGCGACTGAAGGAAAAATTTGGGGACTTCTACTTGATTCCGGAAGGAGGCACCAATGCAGAAGCTATACGAGGCACCCGTGAGATTCTTTCGGCAGACGATTACGGCTTTACGCATATCGGCACTGCTATCGGCACTGCGGGCACATTTTTAGGTTTGGTTCAATCAGCAAGGCCTGATCAAAGTGTTTTGGGATTTTCAGCACTGAAAGGGGATTTTATTCATCAAGAAGTCGCTGAGTTAAGCCAGACTTTTGGCATAGAGCTTAGCAACCAACATCAGATTTTCACCGACTACCACTTTGGCGGCTACGCCAAATACCGACAATCCCTGATCGAGTTTATTTGGTGGTTTTTTGACAGTTTTGGGATTGTCCTTGATCCAATTTACACCGGAAAGATGCTTGCCGGAATTTGGGACTTAATCGAAAAAGACTTTTTCCCAAGTGGTTCAAAAATTTTAGCCATTCACTCGGGTGGCTTGCAGGGAAATGAAGGTTTCACTTTTCAGACAGGAATCAAGCTCCCTACTCTTTCAAGGTAAAATAGTCCTCAGACTCTTCCGGATGGATTTCCAAGACATTTGCCAAAACCAGTCTCACCAAGGTCTTACTGGCTAGAAATTTAGGAAGCTTCGCCTCCCTGATGTACTCGCGAAGGGTTACTTTTCCATTTTCTCCCAAAATCCGCATCAGCTTTTCTTCCTTTGGGCCGTAAGTAAAAACTATATCTCGCTGATGATGTCGACGTTTGAGGATTTCCCAGACTTCCCGACTAGCCTGCACGCTTCTATCTTCCACCCGGATGTAGGCTTTCTTCCGATTTCCATCCATTAAGTAGTGTGCAGTCCCATTACTTTTTGGTATATCAAAAATAGCCACTCCCTTCTTTTCGTTGATTTTGATCATATCCACTTCGTAATCAAAACTGGGTAGAATATAATCTTGAATAGCCCGCTTCAAGACAAACACTTCCTCTTCGATAAAACGCTGCCCACTGACTGTCCCATCATCATCGACACCCAATAGCAATTTACCGCCTTCGGTATTAGCAAGGGCAATAAGCTCCCGGACAATTTTTTCCGGAAAGGCGACCTTCTTTTTGAATTCCAGTCGAAGCCCCTCGCCCTGAGCAGCAAGTCTTTTGACCTCTTGAAGTGTCATGATGTTTTTTTATTTATTCGGCCCTTGCTCCAGCTGAGCAAGTCTATTTTTAAGTGCCATCCACTCATCACGGAGACGGGCAGCTTCCATGAAGTTCAATTCCTTGGCTGCCTTTTCCATCTGCTTTTGTGTCTGAGCGATCAGTTTTTCCAACTTTTCTTTACCTAGATATTGTACTACCGGATCAGCGGCGATAGCTGCCTCACCTGGCATTGGCTCGGCGTAAACTTTCGCATTTTTCTTCGAATCGGCCACCTTGGTTTGACCCATGATTTTGTCCCTGGACTTGATGACGGTTTTTGGGGTGATGCCATGCTCCTCGTTATAGGCCATCTGTAGAGATCTTCTCCTTTTGGTCTCATCAATAGCCATCTGCATAGAATCTGTGATCTTGTCCGCATACATGATCACCCGACCTTCTGAGTTACGCGCAGCCCGTCCTATCGTCTGTACCAAGCTTCGCTCATTTCGAAGGAAACCCTCCTTATCTGCATCCAAAATGGCGACTAGCGCCACCTCAGGCAAGTCAAGCCCTTCCCGAAGCAAGTTCACCCCAACTAAGACATCAAAGATTCCCAAGCGTAATTCCCGAAGTATCTCTACCCGATCAAGGGTTTTCACCTCGGAGTGTATATAGCGGGATTTCACCCCGGCACGCTCTAGGTACTTTTGCAGTTCCTCGGCCATCCGTTTGGTCAAGGTAGTGACCAATACCCTTGCATCTTGCTTGATCGTCTGATCAATTTCCTCGAGCAGATCATCGATTTGGTCTTGACTCGGACGTACTTCGATGGTAGGGTCTAGCAAGCCTGTAGGACGGATAATCTGCTCCACGACCACCCCTTCGGTTTTCGCAAGTTCATAATCCGCAGGGGTAGCTGAGACATAAATGACCTGATTGGTCAGGTTTTCGAATTCATCGAATTTCAGGGGGCGATTGTCCAAAGCTGAGGGCAAACGAAAACCAAAATCCACCAAATTGACTTTACGAGACCGGTCCCCTCCCCACATGGCCCGCACCTGCGGCACCGTGACATGGGATTCATCAATCACGAGCAGGTAATCATCCGGGAAATAGTCCAAAAGACAGAAAGGCCGCATTCCGGGCTGCCTGCGATCAAAATAACGGGAATAGTTCTCCACACCTGAGCAATAACCCAACTCCCGGATCATTTCCAAATCGAATTCGGTCCGCTCCTGCAAACGCTTGGCTTCAATGAATTTCCCCTCCTTTTCGAAGAAATTAACCTGAGCGACCATGTCATCCTGTATTTCATGGATGGCTTTATTGATGGTATCGCGACCAGTTACGAAAAGATTTGCCGGGAAAATGGAAATGATCTTTTCATCGTTCAGCTTTTTCCCACTAGCCGGATCGATCCGCTGAATTGCCTCAATTTCATCCCCCCAAAAGAAAATCCGATAGCCCCAATCCGCATAAGCCACAAAAATATCTACCGTATCACCTTTGACCCGGAAAGTACCGTGCGTCAACTCCTGCTGCGTCCGAGAATATAAAATATCCACCAACTTGAATAAAAGCTGATTTCTTGGAATTCGATCTCCTTCTTGGAGTCGTATCACACTTTTCCCAAATTCCTCCGGATTCCCGATACCATAGATACAGGAAACTGAAGCCACCACGATCACATCTCTACGCCCGGTCAGCAAAGAAGAGGTGGCACTAAGTCGCAATTTTTCGATCTCTTCATTGATCGAAAGGTCCTTTTCTATGTAAGTGCCTGAGCTGGGAATAAAAGCCTCCGGCTGATAGTAATCATAGTATGAAATAAAATATTCGACTGCATTGTCTGGAAAAAATTGTTTGAATTCCCCATAAAGTTGGGCAGCAAGGGTCTTGTTATGACTCAAGACCAAAGTAGGTTTTTGAACCTCCTGAATGACATTTGCAATCGTGAATGTCTTACCCGAACCCGTCACTCCCAAGAGTACTTGGGCCTCATCCCCCTGATTGACCCCATTGGTCAATTCTTGGATAGCCTTTGGTTGATCGCCCGTAGGTTGATAGTCTGATGTGATTTTAAATTCCATACTTTTCTACAAACACCTTTTGGGACTACAATAGTTTGGGCAAATCTGAATTAAGCAGAAATCGCTTTATACTTTTCGACATTGTAGTATAGATAATTCGTCCTTAGAATCACTACAAGCAGAATAGGAATCAGACTTGGGTGAAAGGATTGAAATCCCAAAATCCAGAAAACTACAGCCGCATCGGCCAAGATCAAAGCTGCCAATAAGTAATGACGCACCCAAGGTTTTAGCTTTTTGCGAAGCAAGGCAAAAGCTAATATCACATGCCCAGGAAAAGCCCAGAGGATATTCCAGTTCCACTGCGTGGCTGAATGCTCAGTAGCAAACCAAAGCAAAAAGACGACTATTCCCAAGATCCCCAAAATCGAAAATAGGGCTATATCAAATCCGACAAATAAGCGCTTTCGCTTGAAACCGACATAGGTAATCACGGTAAATACAACTGCCACCAACCAAAAAAGCCAGTACGGATTCAGGCTTGGCATGGCTGCATTTTGCCTTGGAAAATCCAAAATGACATGATTCTCCTTCACCAATGGTCTAGTCGGACCATCCCCAACGATACTGGCTCTCGCAAAGGCTTTTTCCATGTAGTCGGGTAAAAACTGCTCCTCCTGAGCCGTAGCATCCCGATCAATCACTGCACCCAAAGCCAAGTCTATCCCCAAGTCTGCCCAAGGCATGTTTAAAACATATTCATCGATCAGGTTTCGGAAGGTCTTTTCGGATTTATCCGCACCCTCATCATTCCAAACCAATTTGTCACCTAGTACTAGATCCATGGCATCCCGGATTCGAGTGGCACAATTATCAAAAAAGAAATCATAGCGATAGTAGCGCCGCTCAGGAAGGTAATTGACCTGAAGAAATTCCACCATGTACTTTTCCTGCTCGAGGCTTAAATCCAACACTTGCTCGCGGATGGATCGTTGCTCCCGGCTGTAGGTCGCCACAAAATCCGCATAAGTACTCACGCTGAGCATGTAGTCCAGCCTACCGCCCGCAAATTTCCCGTAGAAGTTGGGCGTATTGAAATTGAAGGTACCGTAGTTGAATACATAATCGGTGCCGTTGATATTGTCCAGCACCCGGATGGCACTATGACCAAAAGCCATGTAGAGTTCATCCCCCGGATCGCAGGTCAGCAGACTGATCCGATATAGCTGAGCTTGAGAGATATAGACCTGACCAACTAATAGAAAAATTATCAGACCGAGAACTTTCTTTTTTAAAATCATTGTATTAACTTAATTGTCCTTTTTCAACATTTTTTATTTGGATATGAGGGACAAAACGATGTGCCTATGGATATTTTTCCTATGCCGAATATACAGGTTTATGTCGGCTTTTGGATTGGTATGCCTGATTTGCACCTCTATCCTTGCCCAAGAAATTGGGGCATTTCGCACTATCTCCACGGGAAATTTTAACAATCTGAGCATTTGGGAAATCTTTGATGGCAGCACTTGGGCGGCAGCCAGCTTTCTACCCAGTCAAAGCCATGATATCTACATCGACCAAACCCACACCCTCACGCTTACTCAAAACGAATCGGTCAAAAGCTTATTTATCAATGCCGAGGCCGGAGCAGATCAAAAGCTAAATCTGAATGGGTTTAATTTAGATATTTATGGAACTCTTCAGGCCTTTACAGGTCCCGCACCAGGAACTCCAACTGGCTCTTTTAGCTCAGGAAACTGGATTGGAAACTCCAATTCATCAACCCTAACGTTTCGAGGAAGTAGTAGAACAATTCTTCCAGAAGGTGCATGGAGCGCACAGTCTACCAATAGTCGGTATAGCGTAATTTTTGATCCAGGACCAGGGCAGACTTTAACGATTGAAACGGCGATAAAAGCCATGAGCTTCACCATCAGATCAGGAACCCTTTTTCAACGATTAAACACAAATATTACGCCTTTTAGGTGCTCATCACTATCATTTAATACAAACCCAACCGTGGCAGTTGGCCCCTTTGGAGATCTGATTATCGAGCCCGGAGCACAGTTGATTTCCGAATGCAATGACGGGATTCTTTTCCGTTCAGGCTCCATCAGCGCCTTGCAGTTTATCCTTCAAAATGGTGGAGAACTTATCCTGGAGGGTGAAAACCCAGAAATCGAAGCGGCAAACTTTCAACTGAACGGCACCATAATCCATCGTGGCGGAAGTAGCACCAAAACATTTCTAACTTCTACCTATCCCGATGCAGCTATTCCAAATGCGATTCGCAACCTCGAATTACAAGGGTCTGAAGATTTATCCTTGCCTTCCGAACTTTTCATCCTTGGAGATCTTCGACAAAGCGGAACAGGGGAAATCATAGCAGCGAGTTCGCACTTATATTTTACAGGAAATGGAGACCAGCAAATCGAAAACTTTTCACTGACCACTCAAGACATGTCTCTCAATAAACTCGCTGGCGATTTGATAGTGGAAAGTGACTTGAATGTGACCGAGACACTTTTTTTACAAAGTGGAAGTCTAGATCTTAATGGAAACACCCTAACAGTAAACTCTTCCGGAATCGGTGGTATCAACTATTCCGGCGGAACATGGAAAAATGCCAATTCATTTATTTACTCCAATCTACCCAATACACTTACTTCTACAAATGGCACCTTCCCATTTGAAGATGTGGCCAACGGAGGAGAAAGGCTAGTGCAGCTTTTGGGTACAACGGCCGGAGGTGATTTAGAAATTACCTTCACCGAATTTGAAGGAGCCGATTTCAATGCAGGATTTCAGGATACAGATGGGACTGACATTCTCTATCGCTTATTTTCCTATTTCCAATTTTCGGGATTTAACCCTAGCCCAAACTTATTGGAGCTTCGAATTTCAGCAGATCAATTGATCGTAGATGATGTAGATGACCTTCGGATTGTTGGAACTGGCTATGCGGCACCTGGAAATAATATTTCGGGCCTCGACCCTGTCAGACTTTGGGCAAGAAGAGAGGTTCCTATAAATGACTTTTCTGGTATCAATTTCACAATTGGCAGTTTCCGAACCTTAAGTATTCTTCCAATTGAGTTCTTTGATATCGATGCAAGTTGGAAAGAATCCGCTCCGGAAATTAGATGGAAGGTTAGAGATGAAAAAGCTGGGCAGTTTGAAGTTTACAGAAGTGAAAATCCAAAAGAAACATGGAATCTCTTAGGTGTGGTTGAATCGGATCCTGAGAAGCAAGGCAGATACAATTGGCAGGATGTGACGGCAAAAAAGTTTAAGACCTATTTTTACCGAATCAAGCATGTGGAAGAAACGACTGATCTGATCTCTTGGTCTACCACAGTCAGGTTAAAGCCAATAAATTCGATCCCGGAGAATGGTATTATTTATCCTAACCCTTATACAACAGGTCCATTACACCTGAAACTTCCTCCCGAAATTGACCCTCAGACTGCAGAGATCAAGGTCTTCAGTAAAAACGGATTATCCCTAATCCAAGAACGCTTAAAGTCTCCTCGGGTAATCTCAGATTTGAAACGGCTTAGGCCAGGGCTCTATTTCATCCAAATCAGCTCAAGCGAACTTCAACTGAATTTTAGATGGATTAGAAAATAATGTTTGATGGATGTTCAAGTCATCTATTTTTTGATCGGTATTTTCAAAAAATAGATATTTCCTATCTTGAAATTCCAACCTAGCATAAACCTATGACCATCCTTCTCGTCCTGATCAGCATAGCCTTATTGGTGATTTTGATCGTTTGGGCCAAGCTCAATCCTTTTCTGGCCTTTTTGATTTCCTCCATCACTGCCGGATTTTTACTGGGACTCCCCGCAGATCAGATTGCCGGTTCCGTCCAAAAGGGCATGGGCGATCTACTCGGCGACTTGGTCATCGTGATCGTGATGGGTGCCATGCTGGGCAAACTGGTGGCTGAAAGCGGAGGTGCTCAGCGAATTGCCGGTTTTCTGATGAAGATTTTTGGAGAAAAACGCATCACCTGGGCAATGGCTTTGACCGGTTTGATCGTGGGAATCCCGTTATTTTATAATGTGGGCTTTGTTTTGCTGGTTCCCTTGGCCTTTACGGTGGCCTATCAATACCGGATATCGGCTGTTTACGTGGGCATCCCGCTATTGGCTGCACTTTCGGTCACCCATGGATTTTTGCCTCCTCACCCTTCTCCTGCCGCCTTGGTCTCCCAGTTTGGCGCCAATATGGGATTGACGCTATTCTACGGATTTTTGGTGACGATTCCGACCGTTATCATTGCAGGACCGCTTTATGCCAAATTTCTGAAAAATGTAAAGGCCGAACCACTCAAAACCTTTCAGGCCGAAATCAAGCCTGAGGAAGAATTACCCGGAATAGGAAACAGTCTCTTCACCGCTCTTTTGCCTGTCTTTCTTTTGGTGGGAACTACTGCATTGAGCTTACAGGCAGGTGAAGATTTGACTTTTGGTCCCCTGGTAAAATTCATCTCCAATCCCGGCGTGGTGATGATCGTATCGGTACTCTACGCCACCTTCTCGCTGGGTTTATTACGTGGGTTTACTATGAAAGAACTCATGGACCGCTACACCAATGCCACCAAGGATATTGCCATGATTCTGCTGATCGTGGCCGGTGCAGGGGCATTAAAGCAAATTTTCACCGATACGGGAGTCAGTCTGACGATTGCTGAGGGATTAAAAACCTGGGATGTTCATCCCCTCGTTTTAGCTTGGACGATTACAGCGATCATCCGGGTCTGTGTGGGATCGGCCACAGTAGCAGGATTGACTACAGCGGGTATCATCGCGCCGCTTGTCACCACTATGAATGTAGATCCCAATCTTTTGGTTTTATCTATAGGGGCAGGGAGCTTGATGTTTTCACATTTCAACGATGCCGGATTTTGGATGTACAAGGAATTTTTCAACGTGAGCATCAAAGACACCATCAAAACCTGGTCGGTAATGGAGACTTTGGTAGCCGTGGTCGGCTTGATTGGCGTGTTGATTTTGGATATCTTTATCTAAACCAATTTTAATTATGGATTCTGCAGAAAGCAATTTTGAAAAACTTGGATTAATCTTACCCCCTGCTCCAAAGCCTTTAGGGGTTTATAAACCTTGTCTGATTGATGGCAAATACCTTTATCTCTCCGGTCATGGCACAGTCAAATCAGACGGCACTTTAATTATCGGCAGAGTGGGTGAAGACTTGGATACCGAGCAGGGAAAACTAGCAGCAAGACAAGTTGGTCTAGCTATGCTTGCCACGATCAAAGCTAATTTGGGAAGTCTGGACCGGGTAAAGCGCGTGATCAAAGTCTTGGGTATGGTCAACTGCGTACCGCACTTTGAAAAGCACCCTTATATCATCAATGGATGTAGTGAGCTTTTCGCAGAAATTTGGGGAGAAGATAATGGAATTGGGGTTCGTTCTGCAGTGGGAATGGGATCATTGCCCGATAATATCCCTGTAGAAATTGAGGCGCTGTTTGAGCTAAAAGAGTAAGTTAAGGCTCAACCAAAGCCTTGTAGGATTCAAATACACTTAAAATGTCCCGGACATAGTTTACGGCTAGATGCCCCTTGGCAAAGCCACTTCGGACCAAGGGATCCAAGTAATATTCCGGATCGCTTTTGAGGGCTAAGTATTCTGCTACCTCTTCCCAAGTCTGGGTATTGGCTCCGTATTTCAGCGCTAGTCTCCAGGCATCTTCGACGTGTCCATGACCGATATTGTAGCTGGCTAGAATAAACTTGATCCGCTCATTTACCTCAGGGACTCGCTCCAGCCAAAACTTATCCAAATACCTCAAGTATCGAACTCCTCCACTTAAAGATTCGATCGGATCATTCGGGTTTTCTACGCCAAATCGCTCCAAGGTCACAGGCATCAACTGAAGTAAGCCTTGGGCTCCGGCATAGGAAGTAGCGGCAGTATCGAAGCGGGATTCTTTGTAAACCAGCGATGCTAAAAGCCTCCAGTCCCATCCCAATTCTCGGGCGCCTTCCTTGATAAAATCATCAAAGACCGAAATACGATTTCCTACTACAGAGGAAAATGGACTGGTAGAGCGATAGTAGCTGTTTTTTGAATTGAGAAAATATTTGGAATAAAGAATAGGAATGAGCTTTTTTTCATTTTCTTCTATCCAAGTATTCACGGCTTCGAGAAGCTGTGGAGAATTTTTGCGTACGAGCCAAGCCACTTCCTTAGATTCAGAAACTTTCCAAGCAATATTCAGCCCATCAAAATACGTTGCATTGGCTCTGGCAATATTCTGATCTGCTACGGTCCAACGGATTTCTTTGGACACCACCTTTTCAATGAGCGATTCCTCATGCAATCGGGACTCTTCAATGGTGAAATTCACATTCAGGGAGTCCTTTATCTTGCAAAGCTGAGACTTGTAGATAGTTCCTTGTCTGACATAGATGGTGTCCCCCTCCAAGTCTTCCCAACTTTGAATACGAGGCGAATTCGTCGAGCCCACCAAGACGGTATTGATTGTCCCTAGTGGCGATGAAAAATTCCCTTTTTCAAACCTCAGGGAATCAAACTCCAGATTCATGGCGATCAAATCAACTCCCCCGGAATTCAATTGATCAAAGGCTTCATCAATTTCAGTGAGGACTTTGATTTCAAGACCCAGCTCCAATTCTTCGCTAAGATCACGAAGCATCTCATACTCGTACCCCATCATTCTACCTCGGTAGATGTAGTATCCCGTCGAATTATTATCAACAGCAACCCGTAAAGTTCCTCGATTTTTGATCCCCTTGAGATCTAAAAAATAAGATGGCTCATCTTCAGGGGAAGGAAAATACTTTTCTAAAAAGGTGCACTGAACCCCAAATAAGCTGAGAATTAGAAAGGTACTAATGATTCGAAAGGCTTTGTACATACAAGAGAGATCAACTCTCATTTGGTTCGAAAAGCCTGATAGTCAAATGGTATGCCAAAATACAATTTGGCCACCTGTACGCGGATACCGATGAAGTTTAAAAATTAGTTCAGAGGCAATTGATCAGAGCTGTTTTCAAAATAAATTTTCCCTGAAAGACGCATGAGCTCAATTTCCTGCTCTTTGATATTGTAAATGGAGGTGATCAATCTGTTTTCTGCTGTCAACAAATTGACCTGAGCATCCCGAAACTCCAAATACGATGCTATACCCAATCGAAACCGCTCCAATGCTATCTCGCTACTTTCCTTGGCCACGGCATAGTTTCGCTGCTCGATTTCCAGAAGCTCCCGATTGTTCATATAGGTATTAAATGCCCGGTAGAGGTCTGATTTCAGCTGAATCTCGAATTGATCCAC
The DNA here is from genome assembly GCA_001314815.1 of Algoriphagus marincola HL-49. Taxonomy (GTDB): domain Bacteria; phylum Bacteroidota; class Bacteroidia; order Cytophagales; family Cyclobacteriaceae; genus Algoriphagus; species Algoriphagus marincola_A. The sequence goes on along the minus strand of LJXT01000005.1, from coordinate 44,629 downwards.
CGTGTAATTCTGAATTCGTTGCTGCACCTTGGCATTTTGAATCCGACGGTTGAGTGCAAATCCAGAAAAGAGATTGAAGGAAATATCACCCCCGTAATTAAAACCGGATCGTTGGTTTTGAATCAAAAATCCCGCATCTGAATTGAAGGTGTTATTTGCATAGTTGGCATTCAGGTTGATCGCTGGTAGTCTTGCGACTTGAAGCTCTCGGAGCTGTAGGAAGGCTACGTTTTCCTGTCGCTGGGTGATAAGCCACTGCTTGTTTTGAAGCAAAGCATTTTCTTCCAAATCCAGCAATCTCAATTCATCACCCACCGTAATCGTGTCATTGACGAAAAATTTAACGCCGGGCTCAAGAGCCATCAGTTCATTGAGATTAATCCGGGCTGCTTCGATTACCTGGGATTGACTTTTCAGTAGACTCAAATCAGTGTTGTAATCGACCTCTGCTGTCAGAAAATCTCTTTTTCCTGCTCCACCCAATTCATATTGGGCTTGCGCAATATCCAATCTTGCCTGACTGAGTTCGAGCGTTCGCTCCAAAACTTCATAACGCTGAAGCTCCAAAACCAATCGATAATAGGCTGTAGAAATCGCTGCCACGGTATTTTCCACCGCAACTTTTGCATCCAACTCTGATATTTCTGCCAATTGGCCAAGCCGCTTTACAGCAACCACTGCTTCTGGTCTAAAGCCATAGATAGCAGCTACGGTAAAATTTTCGGAGCGGGATTTCGCTCCGAGAATCTCTCGAGGCGTCTCCGGATCACTAACGAATGTCTGGGTCACATCCTCATTGGCAAAGTTGCGTGTATAAATCGCATCCACCACCGGAAAGAAAGCAGACCATCCCAAGCCAATTTCACCCTGCCGAAGACTGATCGTCTCCACGGCAATTTTGACCTGAAAATTATTCTCCAATCCTTGCTGAATGGCTTTTTCCAAATCCAGCGGTTCTTGGTCTTGTGCTAGTAAAGGCTGTGTCATCAGGCCTAAAATCAGGCCTATCAAAATTTTCTTCATTATGTTCTTGCTAATCTTCCTTCCTTGGAAGTGAGATATGTGTAAATAGCCGGGATAATAAATAAAGTCAAAATGGTGGCAAAGGTCAACCCTCCGATTACGGCCGCTCCCATCGGCACACGGCTCTCTGCCCCTGCACCCAATCCAAGCGCAATTGGTAAAATACCCAATATGGTGGAAAGGGAAGTCATCAAAATCGGTCTAAATCGAGCTACCGCAGCTCCATAGATTGCTTCGTTCACATTCATGCCTTGGGCTTTTCGCTGATTGGCAAATTCGACAATCAAAATCCCGTTTTTGGTCACCAATCCGATAAGCATAATAATCCCGATCTGGGAGAAAATATTCAAGGTGAAATCAAATATCCATAAGGTAAAGAGTGAACCAAACAAGGCCAACGGAACCGTAAACATAATCGTCAATGGATCCAAGAAACTCTCAAACTGGGCAGAAAGCACCAAATAAATCAAGACCAAGGCAAAGATGAAGGCGAAAATCAAACTGTTGGAAGATTCTCTAAATTCCTTGGAAGGTCCTGACACGTCTGTGGTAAATGAGTCATCCAGCACTTCTGCGGCGATTCGGTCCATTTCTTCCAAGCCATCTCCGATGGTGTATCCATCCGCAAGGTTTGCTGAAACGGTAGCCGAGACAAATCGATTGAATCGATAAAGTTGCGGCGGTGTGGATTTCTCAACGACAGAAACCAAATTATCCAATTGGACCAGCTGACCATCTTCAGCCCGCACGTAAAGCATTCTCAAATTAATCGGCTCGTTTCGGTCTTCGATTTGCATTTCTCCTACCACCTGATATTGCTTTCCGTTCATGATAAAATAAGCAAATCGCTGTCCGGAATAGGAAAGCTGCAAGGTTCGGGCAATTTCCTGAACCGAAACACCAATATTTCTGGCCTTCTCCCGATCAATTTCGATCTCCAGTTCCGGCTTGGTAAATTTCAAGTTGATATCGGCAAAGATGAATTTATCACTTGAATTGACTGCCTCCATAAAATCTGGAATCTTTTCCTTTAACTTTTCCAAAGTCTGGGCTTGAAGCACGTATTGGACAGGGAGACCACCTCTGCGGTCACCAATGGATTGGGCTTGCGAGGCAAATGCTCTCACAGAAGTATAATCTTTCAACTTTTGATTGACCAGCGAAAAAATCTCCTGCTGGGAACGGTTTCGGTTTTCGGCATCTGAAAGAATTAATCGAACGAAACCCGAATTTGTACTTGCCGTACCAAAACCCGGCGAAGTGACGGAAATCATACCGTCAAGTTCTTCCTCTGGCAAAGTTTCCCGAAAATCCTTCACCATCGCGTCAATCACCCGATCCATGTAGCCAAAAGTAGCTCCTTCCGGTCCGGACATATTGATTCGGATTTCACCTCGGTCTTCGACAGGCGCCAGTTCGGTAGGAATCTCATTGAACAAAAGATAAATCCCTCCAGCCATTGCCAACACCAGACCAAAAGCGACTACTCTCACCTTCATAAATTTGCCTAGCAGACTATCGTACTGATCATTGAGCCAGATAAAAACCGGTTCGGATTTTTCGTAAAACCAATTTTGTTTTTCCCGTCTCTTCAGAAACCTTGCACTCAACATCGGAGTCATGGTCAAGGCTACAAAAGAGGAGATAATCACCGAGCCAGCCACTACGATTCCGAATTCACGGAAAAGCCGACCGGTCGTACCCGTCAAAAAAATCACTGGCAAGAATACTGCCGCGAGGGCAACTGTGGTGGCAATTACCGCAAAAAAGATTTCTTCTGTCCCTTTAGCTGCAGCATCTAGTGGCTTTTCGCCCTTTTCTATTCGGGCATAGATATTTTCCAAGACCACAATAGCATCATCCACCACCAACCCAATGGACAATACGATCCCCAACAGTGTCAAAACATTGATCGAAAAGTCCATCAAATACATGATAAAAAAGACCCCAATCAGGGAAATCGGAATCGTCAATACCGGAATAAAAGTAGTCCGCCAATCCCTCAGGAAAAGGAAAATAATCGCTACCACTAGGATAAAAGCCGTGATAATCGTCTCCTGTACCTCCGAAATCGAATCCCTGATATATTGGGTAGAATCAAAACCAATCTGCAAGCCTACATCGGCCGGCAGGTCTTTTTTGATAAATTCTAGGCGTTTATAAAACTCATCGACGATCTCGATATTGTTGGAGCCTGGAAGGGGAACCAAAACAACGCCCACCATTGGAATTCCATCCCGCTTGAGCACCGTACGCTCATTGAGTGCTGCCAATTCCGCCTTCCCTACATCCTGAAAGCGAACAATATTATTTTGATCCTCTTTGATGATCAGTTGATTGAATTCCTGAGGAGTGGCAAGTCTACTCTTGGTCCGTACTGATAACTCGATGGTTTCTCCCTCAATCCGTCCCGAGGGGAGCTCTACATTTTCAGATTGCACTTTTTGCAGGACATCTAAAGGAGTAACCCCATAGGAGGCCATTTTCAGTGGATCCATCCGAAGTCGGATCGCATATTCTTTTTCACCCCAAATCTGAACTCTACTTACTCCAGGAATGGTCTGTAGTCTTTCTTTAAAAATATTATCAGCTATATCTGAAAGCTCCAGGAGACTGCGCTCGTCACTTTTGACATTCAAAAAAACAATCGGCTGCGAATCTGCATCCGCCTTGGAAACCACGGGTGGATCTGCATCGGGAGGTAGGTTTCGCTGAGCTCCGGCTACTTTATCTCGCACGTCATTGGCAGCAGCTTCCAAATCAGCTCCCACGTCAAACTCAACAGTAATGCTACTAGAACCGTCATTACTAGTCGAAGTCAGCGACTTGATTCCTTGAATACCATTGATGGCCTCTTCCAGTGGCTCAGTGATCTGAGCTTCGATTACATCGGCATTGGCGCCGACATAATTTGTCCTCACGTTGATCACCGGGGGATCCACACTCGGAAATTCCCGAACTCCTAAAAGTGAAATACCTATCGCCCCAAACAGGACAATAACCAAAGACATCACGATGGCCAATACCGGCCTATTGATACTTAAACTTGATAAACTCGCCATCTCAATTGATTTGCGTGTATGATACGGCCATTCCCGGCCTAGCTTGTAAAACCCCTGTGGTCAATACCAAATCACCCTCATTCAATCCCTCCAGGATTTGAACCTGGGTGTCTGTCCGAGTGCCGATTTCTACTTTTCGCTCCTGCACTTTATCATCTTCATCTACGATGTATACTTTGTATCCCTCCAATTCGGGGATAATTGACTCAGAAGGAACAAGCAAAGCATCTTCTGATTCCTCCAAAACAAAACGAATCCTGACAAACATTCCCGGAAGAAATTTCCCCTCTTTATTGGGACTGAGTGCCCGAAGTTTAAGTGTACGAGTAGCTGCATCGATCTGCGGCTCAAATGCGTAAACCTCGCCCTCTACCTCTTCGGTAGAGGCGTCATTGGAGAAGTAAATTTTTGACCCTACCTCGGCTACGGTTGCGTAGCGCTCAGGGATAGAAAATTCGATTTTTATCGGGTCAAGGTTTACTATGCTGGCGATGATGTCAGTAGGCGCGATTACACTCCCTTCAGAAACTTGTCTCAGGCCCAGTACGCCATTGAAAGGAGCTCTGATGACCCGCTTGGAAAGTTGGGCTTCCACGAGTTTGATGTCAGCCAGCGTGGTGTTAAATTCATTGAGCACGATATCGTACTCCTCCTGACTGATCGCCTCTCGCTCCAACAATTGCTTTTGACGATTTTCCTGAGATTCAAAAAGCTTTTGGGTGTAATCCAACCGCTGAAATTGCGCCTGAAGCTCATCATCATCCAAGTATAAAATTGGAGTTCCTTTAGTCACATATTGACCTTCTTTGAAAGCGATTCGCTGGATCAGTCCGGATACTTCTGTCCGGATATTTACTGATTCATTTGGGATGATCGTTCCCGTCACCGAAAGCTGATTTCGGAGTGTTTCTTTTTGTAGCTTGACCACCTTCACAGGTAGGGCAGAAGGCTGATCAGGACCTGCACTCTCAGACGCCACAGAGGACTCATTTGACTTTCTGACATCAAGTCTCGGGTACAAGATTGCTGCAGCCACTACGAGAAGAATGACTACAAAAAGGATGATTTTCGTCTGCTTGTTCATACAGAAAAGTACTGGATATGATTATTAGTTTATACTCTTAATGAAAGCCATGGAGTGCTGATTAAATTCTGCAGGGCGCTCCACATTCACTACATGTCCGCAAGTTTGGAGTATCTTGAGACTGGCATTTTTATGTTCTTTGACGATTTTTTTCACAGGTTCCAAAAACATGATATCCTGATCTCCCATCACATAAAGCGTAGGAATTTTTATTTCTACCTCTTTAAAATACCGAAGAAGAGGATTGATGTCAGCGGTCAATTTAAACCATCGGATAAATTCCTTTTGACAAAGCTTTTTGGCTTCCCGGATAAATAAATTTCGTGATTCAGAATGCTGCTTTCTGGGAAGAATCACATAGGCAAATAGACTATAAAGCCACATATATGGGATTACTTTTTTAAATGTATTTCCCAAGAATACTAAAACCCTTGACTTTGCATTAAGCCTAGTCACGGCACCTGCCAAAACCAGTGATTTTACTCTCTTAGGCTCCATTTCTGCCAATTGTCTTGCCAGAATAGTGCCCAGTGAAACTCCCATAAAATGCGCTGGGGGCATGTTCAAATGATCCAAGACTTCGATAACATCCTGAGTCACATCTTCAAAAGTGTACTCCTTTTGATAAATGGCCTGCGGAAAATTGGTAGACTTCCCGTGTCCTCTCAGGTCAATCAGAAGTAGATTAAACTCTTCACGAAAATCCTTAATCTGCTTATACCAGACCACTGAAGAACCTCCGGCCCCATGAATGAAGACCACCCATTCTTCGGATTTGGGGTTCGGATATCTTTTGTAATGCAACATGAAGGCTAAACTCAGATAGACCTAGCTTGGTTCATATACTCAAAAGTATCTACAATCAGATAGAATAAATCATTAAAAACATACTGGAGGTAGATGGCTTCGACTAAAGGAAAAAATCAAGGATATTTATTGATTCCTAATGAAACAATAACGTAGAAAAGGTCAATGAATTCAGTAAATCACAAACTCCAACCCACGGTAGTCTGTATAATATAATCCAGCCGGGTGGCTAATTCCACTGGCTGATTATCAAAGTTGAGTGTAGTTCCAAGATTTATATAAAAATCAGACAAAAATTCATATTTGACATCCAGCTTAAAATCGGCCCGAAAACGACCTGCTTCAGTCAAGCTAGGATAGGTAGTCAGATTGCTTAGCAATTTCAAATCTCCAATATCATAAAGACTCAATTCAGCTCCTAAAAAAGACTCTCCGGATCTTTTACCCGGACTTTCGTCCAAAAATTGTTCATTGTTCAAATTTGCACCTACCTGAAATCCAAAATAAGATTTATTAGTCCTGACCACATACTTACCTATACCAATTTTATTACCGACTCGGGAGGCTATACGCTGCTCAGTATTGGATAAATACGTCAGATCATAAAGCAAAAAGTAATCATTTTGCAGAAAATACACATAGGATAGATTAGCGTCAGTCCTCCGTACTGCCTCAATACCTTCCTGGTCAGACCGAAGACCATTGAATGATGATCCAAACTTCCACCGATCTGCCAAGTATCCTACACTACTCCTGAGATTGAAAGTCTGAAGATTATTGGCTCTAGTCAGGCTCCATCCAAAATCTATACTCGCAGAAAGTCTACTCCAGAAACCTTCATCAAGAGTGTTTAAAAAAACTATTTCCTCTATCCTAACGATGAGGCTTTCTTCTTTTTCTGGACTGTCCCTGTTTTTTCCTTTCCTCAACCTTATTAAAGCCTCAGGATTGTAAGGATAAATAATCACTTGAGAATCCGAAACACTCTCTATTCTTCCATTATACCTTCTGCCATCGGAAAGGGTAATTAGAAAATTGGAGTTTGACTTAATAAATATCAATTCCTCCCACTCTATTTTAAAGTCGCTATCAGAATAGTCTGTCTTAAAAGTCAAGACGCCCCGATCCATTCTTTTTACCTCCCCGACAATTAGATTTTGATTTTTGAATATCAATGAATCAGTCTGAGAGAAAATCTGAGTTGATAATAGAAAAAAAATAAGAAGGGCCTTAATTTTTTTAATCATTACAAGAAATCTGAGTTGATTTCCGAAAATAAAAAAAAGCACCCCTTTCGGAGTGCTTTTCAAAAATTATTTTGATTTATTAATTGAATATGTATCTCACACCCACCTGCATTCTCCAAGTATCACCCAATGAAGTGGTGGTACGGAATGTCTCGGTTGGGAAGTCTGATGTACCAGGAACTGTATCCAATGTATAAATCGAATAGACTAGATAAATAATTAATTGAAAGTAAATCTCAAACCGAACTGAATTCTGTAAACATCACTAACGCCAGCTGTAGGCTGATAAGTTTCAGAGATCAAGTTAGGTCCAAGATTAGCCAATCTGAATACAGGGTTTCCAGAAGCATCGGTTCCTCTTGGATTTAGTGGGCTGGTAGTGGTGAATGTTTTACCAATTCCCCAATTAGGATTCAACAAGTTACCCACGTTCAATATATCCACTCGGAATTCCAAGAAACTTTTATCTGAAGTAGTAACCAAGGTCTGTGAAGCGCTGAAATCAGCTCTGAAAACCATCGGCATGATCACTCCACCTCTTTCTGCAATTTTCCCTCTGTTTTTGCTAAGGTACTTATCTTGAGCGATAAATGATTCAAATGCAGCAATCTGATCAGCCACGGTAAAGGTGGTTCCGCTGGAAGTAAATTCCTCGAAATTCATCTCATTCGCATTAGCTGGAATATAGATTAGATCATTTCTAAAACCACCATCACCATTAAAATCAGACGAGTAAGTGTAGCTAGCATTTCCGATCGTTCTTCCTTCCCAGAATAATGAGAATGAAGTTCTACCGAAGCTGAAAATATCATCTGAATAATTTAATACTGCAACAGCTCTATGGCCTAGGAAGTTGCTGGAGAAGCCAGCTCCCGGATTATTCGGATCACCTTGATGTGGATTGTTAAAATACGAACCACCAGCGATTGAACCTGGGTTTACTGTGCTTCTTGCTCCGCCGTAGCTGTAGAATGCTTTGGCATAAAACCCATTAGAAAGAGCTTTCTCAAGAGAGATCGAGGCAACATAAGAATTACCCAAAGCTTGATTGGACAATACGATTGCATTATCGATGTTAGGGTTTATTCTGTTTCCTGATGTCCAGCGAGGTCTAGAGTCAGGTCCAGTGTAAGATGCATCAGGTTGCGACAAGTTTGCATTGTAATAATTGACGCCGTTTACATCCATATTGTAGATGAATTCTGCCGTAGCGGTAATACCCCAAGGCAATTTTTTATCTACAGCAATATTTGTTCTCCACACTTGAGGAAACTTAAAGTCAGGATCAGTGAGTGCGAGCTGATAACGGTCAGCAGGATCACCAGTTACGTCAGTTGGTTTGTAATGATCCGGATCAGGATTGAATGGTCTATTGAGCAATGGAGCATTATCTCTACTGTCCAATCGTTCAAAACCAGTCAACACACCATTATTTCCAATTTGGTTTGAGATCCAAACATATGCAGGAGGTCCGGTGAATATACCTGTTCCACCTCTCACCTGAAGCGTTTTGTCACTGTTCACATCCCAATTGAAACCAACTCTTGGGGACCAAAGAATTCTTGCGTTGGGAAGTTTGTCTGTTCTAAACTGAACAGGATCGCCATCAGGATTTCTAAAGCTCAAAGATTCTACCTCGCGGTTTCTAAATCCAGTCTCTCCAAAGAAAGGCACGTCTGCTCTCAGTCCAATTGTAAGATTCAGATTGGGTTTCACTGCGATTTCATCCTGGATATAGGCTCCTGCATAGGTTACCTTTAAAGGCTGAATTGGTTTTGTTTGACCAGGAATATTGCTGTACTGAACTTGAAATCTTCGTAGATCAATGTCAGACGTTGTTCTATTGGGATCAGCTAGGTAAGCATCGGCATCTGCATAGAAGTCGTCCAAAGAATTGTAGACATAAGCAGATTGTGAACCAAAGAAAAATACGTTTTCAGACTCATATCTTTGCAAGGTAACACCAGCTGTGTAGGTGTGCTTTCCTTTGAATAGCTGTAGGTTGTTTTGCAATTGAAACGTACTATATCTCAACTCATTGAAAGGAGTAAAAGGCTCAAATCCGAATGAAGTATATGTTCTACCGTCTTGAAGGATATCCACGAGTGGGAAAAAATCACCTCTGGAGTCACGGCTTTCATCCTGATATGTGTAACCAACGATCAAATTATTGGTCATGTTGTTGCTAATCCGGGTGTTTAATTCACCAATGATTGAGCGAATATTTTCCAAAATCTGATAATTCGTGTTTTGGAAATTAAGTGCATTCACATTACTTCTTCTACTTCCAAATCCAAGGGAAGAAGAGTTGGATGCCAATACATCAGTAAAAGAATCTAAATGATTATATCGTAGACTCAATTTATTCTTGTCGTTGATGTTGTAATCCAATTTAATCAAGAACTTGGTCGCTTCGGTACTATGATCATAACCTTGGAAAGGTCCTGTTTCATAGCCAAAGTTTGTTCTTAGATAATTGCTCAATTGGTTCAAATCAGAGGCCAAAACTCGCGTGACATTTCCACCAATAGGATCATTTCCATTATTAGCACGGAAATTCGTCCCAGGCTCGGTGGTCTTCTCATCTTCAAAACTTGCGAAGAAGAATAATTTATCTTTTACGATTGGTCCACCAACACGGAAACCGACTTGTCTATAGTTGAATTCTCCTGGATCGAAGGTATTATCTCCTGCTTGAGTACCTACATTGTCTTGATTTCTAAAGAAATAATAAGCAGAACCTTCCACATTGTTTGTTCCGCTTCGAGTTACAGTATTCACTCCAGCTCCGGTAAAGTTACCTTGTCTTACATCATAAGGGGCAATGTTTACCGAAATTTGATCGATCGCATCCAATGAAATAGGAGCAACTCCCGTACGATCTCCAGGCTGAGAACCTAGTCCGAAGGAGTTATTGAAATAAGATCCATCTACTGTGATATTATTCAATCTACCATCCTGTCCTGCAAAAGAGTTTCCAGAAGCCTGAGGAGTAAGTCGAGTAAAATCATTGATTCTTCTGGAGATTGTCGGCAAAGTGGATATTTGTTCATTGCTTACCGCAGTATTTGCTCCAGTTCTATCTGAGCTAAAAGCAGAGTTTCGATCAGCTGTCACTAAGACCTCTTCGAGTTCAGAATCTGAATCATTCATGGCAAAGTTCACTGTAGAAACTGCACCAAGATTTAACACGATACCTTCGACGGTTTGAGATTCATAGCCAATGAATGAAGCTACAACTGTGTAAGGTCCTCCAATTCTCATCCCTGGAATAGAAAATCTTCCTTCCAAGTTTGTCACTGCTCCATAGCGAGTACCTGATGGCGTGTGCGTCGCCACCACGTTTGCTCCCGGGAGGGCAGCACCAGTTTCATCCACTACTGTCCCGTTCATACTGGAAGTAGTCACACCTTGCGACATCGCCCAAGTGCTGCTTAATACCAGCAAGAGAACCGTCACTAAGTTTTTGAGTAAATTTTGCCTCATGTTTTTTTGGTTTAGTAAAAGTTGGTTTTATCAATTACAGCGCAAAGGTAATTTTGACATACTTCTTTGCGGGGTACTTTAGGTTAATTTTTTATACACAATTTTAGCAGTTATTAACATTTACTTAACATACGAACAGAACAAACATTTGCCCGAATCCTAATTCTTAGAATATTTAAGTTTTTTATTTCATCATTTGTTTTTTTTCAAATTAATATTCGGCTTATTGATTTATGCGTCAAATAATATTTTTTGAATTGACATTCTCCCGTTTTGGACTTATTTCCTAATTTCACGACAACGAATTCTAACCCAAAATCAACCCCTAGCTTGAAAAACAAAAACATAATCTGGCTTTACCTCTTTTTGTTCACATCGATGGCAGACTTTGCACTGATCATCAAAGGCCTAGATGAGGCACGAGTTTATTCCAAACCATTGATAGTCACAAGTTTGATCATCTATTTTTACCTAATCACAAAGCCAATTTCTTGGACATTACTTTCTAAAGCCATGATGGGAGCACTGATATTTTCACTCATTGGAGATGTCCTGCTACTATGGGAAAATTTGTTCATTTACGGATTAGGGGCCTTCCTTTTGGCTCAGGTTTGTTACATCATCGCTTTTAAGATTTCACAGCGAAACCCAAACCGGATTTTTAATGTGAATTTCATCCGAACCTTCTTTTTCAACCTGCCCATTTACATTGCTGCAGCTTTTGTCTATTTCCTGATTCACAATAATCTTGGTCCGCTAAAAATCCCCGTTGTCATCTACATTATCATCATCGTGAGTATGGTGACTACCGCTCGTGAACGATTTAAAAGAGTAAACCCTGAGTCCTTTTGGCAGGTATTTGTCGGGGCTTGTTTTTTCTTTGTCTCGGATGGCATGATCGCTATCAACAAATTCTATTTTGAATTTCCCGAAGCTGGAATCATGATCATGGGCAGCTATGTGATTGCTCAATTACTCATCGTCATGGGAATCCGATCCTACATCCTCAGACCTGAATAAAAGTCTATTTCTTCAAAGCTAGCTGAATAGAAAGTTCTTGTAGCTGCTCATCAGCTATGGTACTAGGTGAGTCAATCATGACATCTCGGCCTGAATTATTTTTCGGGAAGGCTATGTAGTCCCGGATGGAATCAGAGCCTCCGAAAATGGCGCAAAGACGGTCAAAACCGAAGGCGATGCCACCATGAGGAGGAGCTCCATACTCGAAAGCCTCCATCAAAAATCCAAACTGCTTTTGAGCTTCCTCATCGCTAAAGCCTAAATGTTTGAACATCAATTGCTGCGTGGCTCGGTCATGGATTCGAATCGATCCCCCACCTATTTCTACCCCATTGATGACCAAATCGTATGCATTGGCCCGCACTTCTCCTGGATTGGAATCCAAAAGCGGGATATCCTCTTGCTTGGGAGAGGTGAATGGATGGTGCATGGCATGATATCGCTCCGTCTCCTCATCCCATTCTAGTAAAGGAAAATCTACGACCCAAAGAGGCTTGAAGACCGTTCTGTCACGAAGCCCCAAATCTTCTCCCATTTTCAATCTAAGCTCAGAAAGCTGCTTTCTCACCACTTTCGTATCCCCGCTTAGAATGAGCATCAAGTCGCCGGGCTCCGCACCAAATGCTGCTGCCCAAGCAGTCAAATCTTCCTGACCGTAGAACTTATCCACTGTGGACTTCAAAGACCCATCTGGGTTATACTTGACATAGACCATGCCTTTGGCTCCGATCTGAGGTCTTTTCACCCATTCAGTCAAGGCATCCAATTGCTTGCGGGTGTATTCTGCAGCTCCCTTGGCACAGATACCTACTACCAACTCAGCCTGATCGAATATCCCAAAGCCTTTGCCCTTTGCAAGGTCATTCAATTCCACAAATCGCATATCGAAGCGAAGGTCGGGCTTATCATTCCCGTAAAATCGCATCGCATCGGCAAAGGTCATTCTTCCGACTTCCTCCAATTTTACTCCCTTTACCTCTTTGAATAAGTGCCTGGTAAGCCCTTCGAACATGGAAAGCACATCTTCTTGTGTCACGAAAGACATCTCGCAGTCGATTTGAGTAAACTCAGGCTGTCGATCTGCCCGAAGATCCTCGTCGCGGAAACACTTGACGATTTGGAAATACCGGTCAAAACCCGAAACCATCAAAAGCTGCTTGAAAGTCTGAGGAGATTGGGGCAACGCATAGAACTCACCGGGGTTCACACGGCTTGGCACAACAAAGTCTCGAGCCCCTTCTGGGGTGGATTTGATCAAAACGGGTGTTTCCACTTCGATAAACTGCGCTGCATCCATGTATTTCCGAGTCTCCTGCATCATGCGGTGGCGTAATTGAAGCTTTTGCCTGATTACATTCCGGCGCAAATCCAGGTATCGGTATTTCATCCGAAGATCATCCCCACCGTCAGTTTCATCCTCTATCAAAAACGGTGGAAGCTTGGCCGGATTCAGGACCTCGAGCTCCACTACCTTTACCTCAATGCTACCCGTTGGGATTTTATCATTTTTTGATGTCCGCTCGATCACGGTACCTGTTGCCTGAATGACAAATTCACGGCCTAGGGACCCGGCTTTATCAAGCAGTTCTTTGGCAGTAGAGCCTTCTTCAAAAATCAACTGCGTCAATCCATAACGGTCCCGAAGATCCACCCAAATCAAGCCTCCCTTATTTCTTACTCGCTGAACCCACCCAGCAAGAGTGACTTGAGTATTGACATGGTCTAGGCGAAGTTCGCCGCAGTTGTGACTTCTATACATAGCAAAATTTGGTTTTGGACGCCAAAGATAAAAAATTGTGCTTTCGCCTATCATCTATTTGATGAGAATCAGGGCCAAGACTGAAAGATTTCGAGAGATTCGCGCTAAATAGCCAAAGGATTGGAAAAATTTAGCAAAACCATCCGCAAAAGGAATAGTTTTTGTTAAAAGACTTGGAGAAAATACATCATTTGTTTTCCTTCGGATAGCATTCTATTCACCCCCAAATTTCCCCTCATGAACAATAAATGGCTCGGACTTCTCGGACTTGCAATAATTTTATCGGCATTCTATTACTTTTCAGACCGATCCAATACAGACATCGACACTAGCCTCGAGGATCAAATCTCAGAAGCAGACAGCTTAACCATCGACCCAAATGCTAAATTTCTTTACGAAATAGACGTCACAGGGCTCAATATCATAGAAGGTACTGTAGCCAGAAATCAGACACTCGGCAGCATTCTTTCGCCTTTTGAAGTACCTTATCAAATCATCGATGAGCTAGCCAAAAAATCCAAAGAAATTTTTGATGTAAGAAACATCGCTTTCAATAAGAATTTCAAGCTGATTACAGCCGATGATTCCACTTCTATAAAGCCTCGGTATTTTATTTACGAACCCAATGCTGCGGAATATGTAGTCTTTGACTTGGATAGCTTGGAAATCTACAAAAAGGAAAAGCCGGCGGAAATCCGTACCCGTGAGATTGGCGGGGTGATCCAAACTTCGCTTTATGTGGACATGATCGAAAAAGGTGTCGGCCCAGATCTGATCGACTTATTCGCAGATTTATACGGATGGTCTGTCGATTTTCAGCGTTTGCAGAAAGGAGATAAATTCAAGGTCGTTTTTGATGAAAAATTTGTGGAAGATCAATCCGTCGGAGTAATAGGCATTCAAACAGCTTATTTCGAGCACATGGGCGAACCTTATCATGCCATTCCTTTCGAGCAAAATGGAGAGATGAACTTCTTTGATCAGGAGGGCAACAGCTTAAAAAAGGCCTTTCTTCGCGATCCTTTGAAGTATTCCCGAATAAGCTCACGATACAATCTTAGACGATTCCATCCGGTACAAAAACGCTACAAACCACACCTAGGCACAGACTATGCAGCGCCTCGAGGCACAGAAATCCGAACTGTAGGCGATGGTACAGTTGTCGAAGCGGGCTATAGCCGAGGAAATGGCAATTATGTCAAAATCAAACATAATGGCACCTATTCTACTCAGTACCTCCACATGTCCAAAATTGGTAATGGCATCAAAAAAGGGAGTAGAGTTCGTCAAGGTCAGGTGATCGGATATGTGGGAAGCACAGGTTTGGCAACAGGCCCGCATCTTTGTTTCCGTTTTTGGAAGCATGGAAAGCAAGTAGATTGGCTACGCGAAAAAATCCCACCATCCGAACCTATTCTTGCAGAAAATAAGGATGCTTTTGAGCTGGTGAAAAGAGATGCTATTCAAGTTTTGGCAGCGATATCCTTGGAAGGTGAATCGGAAAAGACTTTAGCGTCAACCCAAAAGATTCAGCCGGGAGTGGCAGGTGAATAAAGGCCTAGAAAAATTTTCAAACTTATTCTTTAGAATTTAAAAGTTTTTCGGTAATTAGCCGATCTAATTACACCGATCTTTTAACATTCTATCTATGAAAAAACTAGTCTTTTCCCTTGCCTTATTCTGTTTAATACTACCAAACATCTCAAAGGCTCAATCCAATGAAACCGTCAACCGATTGATGGAAGTCATGCAAATATCTGAGTCCATGAGTGGAATGGTGGACATGATGAAGCAAAATCCAGCATTCTCTTCATCTGTACCGGCAGATTTTTGGGATGAATTCAAAGCGGAAATAACTTCCGACGAACTCATCGCCGAAGTCGCAGAAGTTTACAAAAAATACTACACAGAGGAAGAAATGCTTCAGCTGATTGAGTTTTACTCCTCTCCTATCGGAAAGAAAACTTTGGAAATCACCCCTCAACTATCAGGAGAGACCATGCAAATCGGTCAGCGATACGGAATGCAGGTATTCCAAAAACTGATGGAAAAATCAGGCACAGAATAACTAGAAAACCAAAGCCGGGAAAACCCGGCTTTAATTTTTATAAACTCCAAGTGTTTCCTACCTCTGAAAGCGGCATACACCCTCGATATTCACCTGGAATTGGATCATAACTGAGGAAATTTTTTCCGATTTCTTCCGAACTGAAATAGGCCCAAAGCACCGTGGACTTTAAGCTTCGATAGAAACCGACTGGTTCACGAGGACCAACAGCTCCACCCCAAACAGTCTTGGGAAATTTAGGCGAATTGGCTTCATGCTCTTCGAAAACCGCTTTCTTATCCCCTTCAGACAAATCGGCGAAGACTTTTCCATAATTCGCCTTGCAATCTGAATTGAATTTTTCGATATCAGCCACTACTTGCTTCTGACTCGCCTCGTCATAGGTTTTGGCATACATCAGATCAATAAAAATATCAGCTTTGACATCTAAGCCCCCCGGGGTTTCGGTTTTTGGGAGAAGAAAATCCACAAAAGAGGACAAAAACCTCGCATGGTCTTCTGATAGAAACTGAGGAGTCCAGGTCAATCGGTCCTGCTGCGCACAGGATTGGAATAAGCTCAGTAAAGTAGGAGCTCCGGCAGCTGCTCCCAGTGCCAGAGCGGATTTTTTGAGTGCGTCGCGTCTGTTCATGGCTTAGAGATTCATTTTTTTGAGTTCGGATACGGCATGATTGGCAGCCCGGGCAGTGAGTGCCATGTAGGTCAAGGAAGGATTGACACAGGAAGAAGAGGTCATACAGGCACCGTCAGTGACAAATACGTTTTCACAACCATGGACCTGATTGTTCCCATTCAAAACGGAAGTTTTTGGGTCCCTACCCATTCGGGCAGTTCCCATTTCATGGATTCCAAAGCCCATCTCATGTTTATTGTCAAATTCCATGACATCTTTCAGCCCGGCTCGCTCGAGCATTTCCTTGGCATCCTGACGGGCCTGATCATTTAGCGCCAATTCATTGGCTTTCCATTCCGCATCGATGGAAAGGGTAGGTTGACCCCATTTATCCAACACATCTTTATTGAGATACACCTGATTTTCATGGTAAGGAAGGCATTCCGAAAAACCAGTGATGAAAAACTCCCAAGGTCCCGGCCTCATCAGACCATCTTTAAAATCTCCTCCAAAAGCTTCCTGATTGCTGCCTGCACCCCAACCGGCTCGGCCTCCTCCACCCTGGAAGCCAAAGCCACGAACAAACTTATCCGACTGAGGTCCATCTTTAAGATTGACATAGCGTGGAATATAGATTCCGTTCGGTCTGCGGCCTTTGTAATATTGATCTTCAAAGCCTTCCACGGTACCCATAGCCCCGACTCTATAAGTATGATCCATCAAATTGTGACCGAGTTCTCCTGAGTCATTTCCCAATCCATTTGGGAATCGGCTGGAAGTAGAATTCATTAAAATCTGGGTGGTACTCAGCGTAGATGCGTTTACAAAAATGATTTTGGCTTTATAAACAATCTCCTCGCTGGTCTCAGCATCGATAATCCGAACTCCAGAGGCTTTCCCTTTTTGCTCATCATAGACCACAGACTGTACAATAGAAAAAGGCCGGATGGTTAGGTTACCAGTCGCATTGGCAGCAGGAAGCGTGACGGCATTCGAGCTAAAATAAGCCCCGTAAGGACAGCCCCGATCACAGCGATTTCGGAACTGACACTTGCCTCTTCCATTCAAGGGTTCGGTCAAGTGAGCCACCCTGCCGATAATTAGATTTCGACCTTTAAAATCTTTCTCGATACGCTCCTTAACGTGTTTTTCCACACAATTCAGTTCCATCGGAGGTAAAAAGTGGGAATCCGGCAATTGTGGAAGACCAATGGCCTCCCCACTGATTCCGGCGAATTTCTCCACATAGGTGTACCAAGACTCGATATCCTTGTATCGAATCGGCCAGTCAACTCCATGCCCATCTTTGGAATTGGCTTCAAAATCCAGATCCGACCAGCGGTAGGTTTGCTTTCCCCAAAGCAGGGATCGCCCTCCCATTTGGTGAGCTCTCACCCACATGAAAGGCTTCACTTCCGTGTAGGGATTCTCTAGATCATTGGCATGAAAATGCTCATTGAAGGCACCGATAAATCCAGAACGCCCGCCTTTGGGATGCTTAGCTTTCTGCTCGGGAGTAAGTCCGCCTCGGAGCTCATGCTCCCAGGGATCAAGAGTCATCGTGGGATAATCCACGACATGCTCTACGATTCTGCCCCGCTCGAGGACTAGGGTTTTGAGTCCGGCTTCGCAAAGTTCCTTTGCTGCCCAGCCTCCACTAATCCCAGAACCGATGACGATAGCGTCGTAGGTTAGGTTTTTGTCGGCATCGATATTAAAATTAGCCATACGAATAGGTCTGTTGAAGGCCTAATATTAGCCAATTTTTCAATGGAATACTCAGTCAATTTCTGATCGAAAGGGAGAATGCCTACTACTTTTCCCTAGTCCATTCCACCGTGCGACCAAATAAAGAAACGCCGATATATCCTCGAACCTCCAAAACATCCCTGTCCTTCAAGGTCATCTCGCAGGAATAGGTTTTTCCGTTTTTAGGATCATAAATAGTCCCATTTTCCCAGGAACCATCTTCAAAAGTAAACCCCTCCAAAATCTCTAAGCCCAAAATAGGGTTATCCTGTAGCGATTCATCCGGATTGTTTTCATCGGTTTTAGGCTTGCCGTTGTCTGTCGGCTCTTTCAGCCAAATGATTTTCCCGAAGTATTCTCCTCCTTCTTTATAAATTTCAATCCGCCCGTCTTTCTCGGTATTGTTCCAAACTCCCAAAATGGCATCAGCATCTTGAGCCTGAATTGTCAAAGCGGTAAATAGAAAAAAGGCGAAGCTCGCGAAAAGGGTTTTCATATTGATTGAATTTGGTGATTATGTTGAATAACGAAGTGCTACTAACTTGGTTTGCGTCGAAAATAGCTAAAATTCAAATTTGAAATAAGAAAGGAATTGACTTTTGATTCATGTCAAATCTTGATGAGGTCTGCTGAATAGTCCTAAGGCAAGACAGGTCGCCCCTTCAGGGCTCTAGTTTATCCATTCCCAATTTGATACCCCAAATTGAATTTGGGGCTTACACAAAATGCGCCTTCAGCGCTATCGGTATTTCAACCAGATTATAGGAAAAGTGCCAAAGGCACGCCCTGTTTTAGTTCTTTCAAGCCGGATACAGGAGGTTTTTAGAGATATTCCAGATAGAATAAAATGAGAGGTATGTCTGGGATTGATTTATTACAGGTCGCCCCTTCAGGGCTCCAATTCCTAGAATTCCTATTGTTACCCCAAATTGAATTTGGGGCTTACACAAAATACACCTTCAGCGCTATCGGTATTTCAACCGGAATATATGAAAAGTGCCAAAGGCACGCCCTGTAAAAGCCCTGCCTACCGCAGGCAGGCCAGAATTCAATTCTGGGTATTAGGGTTAATTGTTTATTTTAAGAGTGCCAAAGGCACGATCTGTAACCCATTTTTCACAACATTAAATTTTTGATACCATGCCACAGTCCTTATCCAAAATTTACCTCCACATTATTTTTTCCACCAAAAATCGAATCCCGATGATCACAGAAGAAATCCGGCCCAAAGCCCAAGCCTATTTTGTAAAGCTTGGGTCTAATCTCGGAAGCTACACCATGGAGATCTTCATGATGCCAGATCATATTCATTGGATTTGCACCCTCCCCAGGACAATTACAATTGCCGATTTGGTGAAAAATGTAAAAATCTCCAGCTCGATCAAATTCAAGGAATTAATCCGTCGAGATTTCGAATGGCAGAAGGGGTATGGAGGATTTTCGGTTTCTCAATCCAAACTGGAAACCGTCAAAAATTATATCCAAAATCAGAAGGAGCATCATCGAAATATTGATTTCCAAACAGAGTATCGAAGGTTTTTGGATGAATATCAGATTGAATATGATGAGAGGTATGTTTGGGATTAAATCAATACAGATCCCCCCTTCAGGGCTCTAGTTTATCCATTCCCAATTTGATACCCCAAATTGAATTTGGGGCTTACACAAAATGCGCCTTCAGCCTATCGGTATTTCAACCAGATTATAGGACAAGTGCCAAAGGCACGTCCTATTTAGTTCTTTCAAGCCGGATACAGGAGGTTTTTTAGAGATATTCCAGATAGAATAAATGAGAGGTATGTTTGGGATTAAATCAATACAGATCGCCCCTTCAGGACTCTGGTTTATCCATTCCCAATTTTAAACCCCAAATTGAATTTGGGGCTTACACAAAATGCGCCTTCAGTGCTATCGGTATTTCAACCGGAATATAGGAAAAGTGCCAACGGCCTGCCCCATGGTCAGGCAGGCACGACCTGTATTTAACTTCACCCCAACTGCCCTGTTTATAAATCCCCCTTGCCACCACCCAAATTTTCGCCTATTTTTCGCCTATGAAAAAAATCACCCTGATCCTCATTCTGGCTTTTGGACCGCTATTCACCTTTGCGCAGCAAAAACTCAATAATGACGAACAAAAACTGATCGAACACATCGACAAAAACTACCAAGAGACTGTCGCTCTTTTGGAGGAAGTCATTAACATCAATTCGGGTTCGCTGAATAAGGAAGGTGTGCGGGAAGTCGGTCGGGTTTTCGCCAGGGAATTTGAAAAAATCGGCTTCCAAACAGAATGGGTGGAAGTACCCGCTGAGGTGAATCGAGCTGGACATTTCGTAGCTACCCGAAAGGGAAATAAAGGTAAAAAGCTCTTTCTCATTGGGCATATCGATACGGTTTTTGAAAAAGACATGCCCTTTACCCCTTTCACTTGGCTTAACGACAGCACCGCCACCGGTCAAGGTGCCAATGACATGAAAGGTGGGGATGTGTTGGTTTTTGCCAGCCTTAAAGCCCTTCATGAATTGGGAATGCTCGATGATCGTACGGTAACGGTGTATTTTATGGGTGATGAGGAGAGCTCGGGAAATCCGGATTTGTCCCGCAGGGACTTTATCGAGCGGGCAAAATCCCATGATATCGCCTTGGGTTATGAAACCGCGCAAGGCTTCAATACCGTCACCGTAGCCCGAAGAGGCGCAAGTGGATGGAAATTAAAAACCAACGGAAAGCAGAGTCATTCCAGCGGAGTTTTCGGTCAAAATGCAGGCTACGGCGCAATCTATGAAGCCAGCCGAATCCTAAATGAATTTCGCGAAGCGCTCGCAGGAGAAAAATACCTGACCTTCAATCCGGGACAGTTTGTCGGTGGTTCTGATGTGAGCTTGGATGAAATCAGCGGAAAAAGCACGGCCTTGGGCAAAACCAATATTGTGGCCCGAGAAGCAGTCGTCACGGGGGATCTACGTTTCTTAGGCGAAGCTCAAAAAGAGGCTGCAAGAGCAAAAATGAGAGAAATCGTCGCCAAAAACCTTCCTCAAACCGGAGCAGAGATCATTTTCAACGATTATATTCCTTCGATGGCCCCAACCGATGAAAATTATGCTTTGGCCGCTACACTCAATCAGGTAAGTTTGGATATGGGATTGGGCGAAGTGAAACCCGGTGACCCAGGAAGTCGGGGAGCTGCTGATATTGCATTTGTGGCCGAAATTCTACCGGGCTTGGATGGATTGGGAGCTTCAGGACGCGGAGCACATGCCCCCGGAGAAACGATCAACATGAAGCAATTCCCCGATTTGATCAAAAGAAATACAATTTTACTGTACCGATTGACCCGATAAGCTGATGCAAAAATTTTTAATCCCTGCGGTTTTGGTAGCGGCAGCCCTTTCCTGCCAAACTCCAAAGTCCCAAGAATCCGAGCCTATGAAACCCCAGAAAATAGTCGTTTACCAGGTCTTTACCCGCCTTTTTGGCAATACGAATACCACCAACAAACCTTGGGGAACCAAGGAGGAAAATGGTGTCGGCAAGTTCAACGATTTCACGGATACTGCTTTGGAAGAAATCAAAAAACTGGGCGTATCCCACATTTGGTACACGGGAGTGCCTCATCATGGAGTGATCGGGGATTTTCCTGAGATAGGTGTGAGTTCGGATGATCCGGATGTCATCAAAGGCCGGGCTGGGTCTCCCTATGCCGTTCGGGATTACTATCAGGTCAATCCAGATTTGGCGGTGGATGTGACTAAGCGGATGGAGGAATTCGAAGCTTTGATCGCCCGTACGCACAAGCACGGAATGAAGGTAATCATTGACATTGTACCCAACCATGTGTCCCGCTTTTATGAAGGGAAAAACAATCCTGAAGGAGTAAAAGACTTTGGGGCGGATGATGATACTTCTGTTGAATATGCACGGGATAATAACTTTTACTATATCCCCGGAGAGGCTTTTCAGGTTCCCGAACCCAAAAATGGTTACCAACCTCTAGGCGGAGAAAAACATCCCTTGGCCGATGGGAAGTTTGATGAAAACCCGGCCAAATGGACGGGGAACGGTTCCCGATTGGCTCAACCCGATTTTTACGATTGGTACGAGACAGTAAAGATCAATTATGGAATCAAACCAGACGGGAGCAAGGATTTTGACGAATTACCAGCGGGAGCAGATTCTCTGGATTGGAAAGCGCATTATGATTTTTGGCAAGGGAAAGAAGTGCCGGATTCCTGGAAAAAATTCAAGGATATCACTCAATTTTGGTTGGGTAAGGGCGTGGATGGTTTCCGCTTCGATATGGCTGAGATGGTACCGGTGGAGTTTTGGTCTTATTTGAATTCACACATCAAAAGCACCAATCCCGAGGCGTTCCTTTTGGCAGAGGTCTATAATCCCAGCTTGTATCGAGACTATATCCACAAGGGAAAAATGGATTACCTCTACGATAAGGTGGAGCTGTACGACACCCTGAAGCATATCATGCAAGGTCACGGTTCGACCGATAACCTGGTGCCGATTTTGGAAGGATTGAAAGACATTGAGCACCATATGCTTCATTTCTTGGAGAATCACGACGAGCAGCGAATTGCCAGTCCGGAGTTTGCCGGGAATCCTTGGAAAGCCATGCCTGCCATGGTGGTTTCTGCGACGGTTTCCACTTCTCCGACGATGATTTATTTTGGGCAGGAAGTCGGCGAACCGGGAGCAGAAGATGCAGGTTTTGGAGATCCGAGCCGGACATCCATATTCGATTATATCGGCGTGCCTCAGCATCAGAAGTGGATGAATGGAGGGAAGTTTGACGGAGGGCAACTTTCGGAAAATGAAAAAGCGTTGCGAAACTACTATTCCGAAGTCCTGAACTTTACCCGAAACAGTTCGGCCTTGATGGGGGAATATTTGGAGCTTCATACCTCCAACCGATCCCAAAACCCAGCCTATACCGACAAAGCCTTTGCTTTTGCACGCTGGGATGAAAGCCAAAAGCTGGTCGTGGTGACCAACTTCGATGAATTCCAATCGGTGAAAACAACGCTGAAGCTTTCTCCGGAATTGCTCAAGGAATGGAATTTGGAAAAAGGTGAGCGGGAAATTCAGGAAGTCATGTTTGGGAAAAAGAAGACCAAACTACGAGTGACGGATAATGGGGCAGAGATCGGTTTGGAATTGGGACCTTGGGAATCGGCGGCGTTTGAGGTGAAGTAAAAATGTGAACCAAGAAGAACACGAAGAAACGCAAAGGATTAGATTTCACATCTATGCAGCTTTCCGACTTTGCACGGATTATACAACCTACCGAAAAGCCAAGTCCGGAAAAAATAAGGTCCTTATCAACTCCCCAAAATCCAATACAACTCCAAATTCAAAAAATAATTACCTCCTCTGATTCTTCACTTTTCACTCACCCCCAAACCGATAAGAAATCCCAAATTGAACCGCAATATTTCTATATTGAATTTCATCCTGAATTTTATAACCAATAGATGCTGCCTGCAAACTGGTCCAATAGTCATAGGGATGGTCAGAACGAAGATAGGTGGCTGAAAGGTTCATATTGAACTTTTTAGACAGCGAGTAGGCTACTTTGGTTTCGAGTCCATAAGCAAATTCCCTTAAGCTAGTCGGCACTGGTCCATCTACAGGAAATGGCCTAAGGGGAATAGCTGTGGTCTCTGAAATCTGATAGGTCCAGGAATAAAAAGGAAACTCCAGGTTATTCATCCCTACTAATCCAGTAAACCTAACCTCCAGGCGATGAATAGGCACGCGATACCCTATTCCTATGTAAAAGAGATTAGCGCGATAAGGATCGCTTTCCAGTCTTCCCGGAACTTCAAATGGTAATTCGTTTAAATCAATTTCAGATTTAAAATTGGCATCGTAAAAAGTCTGTTGTGGATGGGTATCTATGGAATGTTGGGTATTAAGATAATTTAGGCTAATAAAAACCGAAGGTGTGAGATGATAGGTCAGGTTTAGTCCCAGGCTGTAGCCCAGTTCTGCTTGCCCACCTTCATTTTTGAGAAATCCCTGAAATCTCTCTGGACTAGAGCCCGGTGGGACAGGTTCCAAGGATGGAACGATAGAAATTTCCTTAAAATGACCAACTGGTAAAGCCAGCCCACCCGAAAAACCTAATTCAATTTTTTCGAAGAATTTCTGTTGTGAAAAAGCTTCCGCTGATAAGATTGAAAGGATTATAAACAATAGAGGAGCCTTATTCATTTTTTATCAATCTAGATTCCAAAACCACATCCTCACCTATTTTCACTCTGACAAGGTAATCTCCATTTGGAAGATCCTGGATATCCACTTTTTCATCAGCAGTGATCTTAAATCCTAGAATTTTGCCGCTCATAGATAGAGGAATGATCTCCAAATCCATGGGGCAATGGGAGTTTAGACAGATTATTCAAGGGATAGTCCGGTCGGGATTGATTCGGTAGCGCTGGCCTGACATTAAAAATTTTACTTTTTAATTTAAGGTAGGAAAACTGACCTTAATTGCAAGGCATATTTTAGTATTAGGTATTAAAATTTGAATTTTTAATGTTAGCCTAAGTAATAAACCATAACCGAAAGGTTAATAACTGAGTTTACCTCAATTTTTTACTTTTTTAAGGTCAAAATAGAATTTCAGGGTTTACCTTGATTTCTTCATTTTGCATTCCGATGTGAATTGAACAATGCCTCAGAAGAAAAAGTCCATTGCTTGGACATGGGTAATAATTTTCATCTCCCTGACCTTAATCGGTGGAGTTTATTTTACCATTTGGTATTCTAAATGGATCAAAAGAGAATTGTCAGACTATACCGGCCCAAGTCCAAAATGGAACGAATCTTTCAAATTCGAAAAGGCTTTTGAAAACTTCCCGGACGGGATTCTCGGCATTGACATTTCAGAATATCAGGGCAAAGTCGATTTTTCAAAACTTCAATTTCAGTTTCAAAATCGCCCAATTGAATTTGTGGTTATCCGCGCGACTATGGGTTCGGATGGTCTGGATCGTAGATTCAAACAAAATTGGGAAGCAGCAAAAAACCATTCTATTCTTAAAGGGGCTTACCATTATTATCGCCTAAATGAAAACAGCACCAAACAGGCTAAAAACTTCATCCAAACAGTTCAGCTTCAATCCGGGGATTTAATTCCCGTTTTGGATATTGAAAAACATAGCACTATTCAAAGTAGGGATCGCTTGAGGCAAGGGATCAAAAACTGGCTCAATTTGGTAGAGGCACATTATGGGGTCAAGCCTATGATTTACACCGGAGATCGGTTTTTCTGGGAAGTGCTTCATGACCAAGGCTTTGACGAATATCCGATTTGGGTAGCCAATTACAATTCAATTGATGAGCCAGAAACTGAAAACTGGGTCATCTGGCAATTTTCTGAAAAAGGCAGTCTGGAAGGAATTGGGGAATATATTGATCTCAACATCCTACGAGGAGGAAGATTTCAACTCCATAAGTTGAAAATGCCTTGAATGGAATAAAGGAATAATCCTGTACTGAAACGAAAACTTGAACTTCCCGGAACTGTAATTTCCAATGAACTGATCTGCAAAGCCTTCTTCAATACTTGACCTTAATATTTTGAATTTTAATGTGGGAAGTACATTTGACCTCAACATAAAGGCCTGAGAATTACTTCACCTCAAAATAATCGATTTTTAAGGTTAGTTCAGGACTGTTTTGTTATTCTGCGAATGGCAGAAAGAGAAGAATTGCTTTCCCATTCCTATAAATCTTGGAATCGAACAAAGAGCGACCTAAATTCAAGAAACCCTTTAAACCCATGAGAAGCCTCCTACTTGCATTTACTGTTTTTTTCGCCAGCTTTTTTATTTCAAAAGCAAAAAGTAAACAACCCAATATCCTCTTTTTGATCGCCGATGATTGGTCTTTTCCGCACGCGGGAGTTTATGGAGACAAGGAAGTCAGAACACCCACTTTTGACCGATTGGCAGCGGAGGGGGCACTTTTCACCAATGCCTACACGGCTTCTCCTTCTTGTTCCCCATCCCGGGCCAGTATCCTCACCGGGCGCTATCCCCACGAAAACGAAAGCGGTGGAAATCTTTGGTCGGAATGGCCGGCCCAATATCCTACCTATGTGAGTTTGCTGGAGGGAATGGGCTATTTCACAGGTTCGACACGAAAAGGCTGGGGACCGGGGGACTTCAAAGTTTCAGGTTTGGAACACAATCCTGCCGGGAAAAGCTACTCGGATTTTGCCGATTTTTTGGCCAATAGACCGGATGGAGCCCCATTTACCTTTTGGTTTGGGAGTTCGGACCCGCATCGGGAATACGTGGCAAACACGGGAATTCAGGCTGGGATGAAACTAGAAGACGTGGTAGTTCCTGGCTTTTTCCCGGATAATGACTGCGTGCGAAATGATATCCTGGATTATTACTTCGAGATCGAGCGCTTTGATCGGGAATGCGGACAACTCATTGCCATGCTGGAGGAAATGGGCGAACTGGAAAATACCATCATTGTGATGACGAGTGACAACGGCATGCCTTTTCCCCGCGCCAAAGCCAATCTCTATGACTACGGCACCCGAATGCCTTTGGCGATACGCTGGCCCAAAAAAGTCAAGTCAGGAACGGTGGTTCATGACTTTGTGAATTTTGTGGATTTTGCGCCGAGCTTTTTGGAAGCAGCCGGAAAAACTCCTAAAAATATGAGCGGGCAATCCCTTTGGGCATTTTTAGATGGAGAAAAACAAGATCGGGATCAGGTCTTTCTAGAGCGGGAGCGGCATGCCAATGTCAGAAAGGGCGATCTGAGCTATCCCATGCGGGCGATTCGAACTCATCGATACCTCTACATCTGGAATCCCATGCCTGAGCGAAATCCTGCCGGTGACCCGAGCGTCCATCAGTCCGTTGGGCAATATGGAGATGTGGATCATTCCATTACCAAGTTTTTGATGATGGCTTTGGAGGGAAAAGCTCAAGCAGGAAAACCGGATTACTTTCAATTGGCCTTTGGTTCTAGGCCGGAAGAGGAACTCTATGATGTAGAAAAAGACCCCTTTCAACTCAATAACCTGGCAAGCGATCCGAGTTTTGCAAGCGTCAAGGAAGAAATGAGAAAGGAACTCTTGGCTTGGATGGAGAAAACGGGTGACCCGAGATTCGAAAACCCCAAATCAACTTATTGGGATGAACTGCGCTACACTCCCGACTATCAGATGAAGGATATTGACTGGCAAAAGCAAATCGAAGAATACCGAATTCGGCCTCCTTTTGGTTCTGTCAAAGAGATTCCTTGTTTGCCTGTCCTCGAGTAATGATTCATAAATTGGTTATCTGTTATTTGGAGCAAAACTTGAATAGTAAGACGCAAGCTTGAAGTTTTTCAATTTTTTTCCACCTCACTCTTGCATAATAATAATAATATTCTTGATGAACTGATTGTTTAATCAGTCACTTTTGGCCGAAAGTTTTTCCAAATTTAAATTTTCAAAAAACATGACACTTCTTCAAAAGATTACCATTGCAGGTCTTTTCACTTTCGGAATGGCCTTTTTTATCCCGACACCACAGGCTGAGGCAGCTTGCGATAATGCCTATGATGTTACCTATCCTTCCAGATACTGTGATCCGCAAGGATTTTGAAGCTGTGCCCGGAAATGTCCAGGTGAACAATAATAATCGAAGCGGGAGGACAATCTCCCGCTTTTTGTCTCTAATTTCTAAATTAGCACCATGAAAAATCACTCTTTTTCTTCTACCTTCTAGGATTCGTCCTTTTCAGTCTTTTTTCCTGTCAACCCTCCTTTGAACCACCCCAAGCTTTAGAATTAAAAGCATCTGACACATTTCTACTTCTTCCGATAGATGATAGTACCTCCAACATCTCTGACGGTCTGACTTACCATGCGCAAAGCAATCTGCTTTTTAGTCTAAACTGGATGCAAAACAGCATACAGATTTATGACCTAGACTCTGAAAAGAAGGTAAAAGAGCTCAGATTTGATTATGAGGGACCAAATGGGGTATTGGATATCATGGGGATCTATCCACATAGCTTGGATAGCATATTTCTCTTCAACCAGCTCGAAGGGGAGCTTACCATGATTGATACATCAGGGCAAATACGCAGCCGGTTTGCCTATGAAAGTCCCGATCAATACAGTCCCGCTTTTATTCACAATGCCTATTTCACCAGTCCACCACTCCTTCAGGGAGATAAAATGATTGTGAAAACCCACTTCTATGGCCCTTTACAAGCCATGACTCAAGATCAATTGGTACAAAAAGAGTTGGTTTATGAAATTGATCTGAAATCTGGGGCTACTCGCTTTTTGGACTTTAAGTTTCCAGAAGGTTACATGCCTGATGGATTAAAACTTTTTGAAGCATCAATTGCTTCAGGCGGAGGAAAAAAGGTGTACTCGCTATTTGGAGACCATCGGCTTTTCTATGTTGAGGATTGGGGGGACACCTTGAAATGCAAGGAGGCTAAGAGTGATTATCTTCCGGCTTCACTTCCTTACCTACCCATCGATGGAAATGGATTGGATTTCAGAAAGTAGTCCTTTTATAGTCCACATTATGAAAGTTTAGATTATGACCCTTACCGTAAGTTCTTTTTTCGATTTGTTTTTCATAAAACGGAGGCAGATGATTCCATCCCTGTTCAGGGCTGGCGAAATCATAGCGGCCCTTTTTCTATCCAACTTTTCGATGAAAACCTCGACCTGGTCTCCGAGACGGCATTTCCTGCTGGTCAGTATCATCCTTTCTCATACTTTATCACAGAAAAAGGCCTTTACTTATCGACCAATCACCCGCTCAATCCGGATAATCAAGAGGATCAAATGCGCTTTCAATTGTTAGAATATCGGGAAAAAAGATGACCAAAATTCATGACCTATTTTCCTGTTCTGGCAATCAATCGAAGCCAATTACCAATTCGTCTTTGATTATCACGGCTTTTTTTAAAAAAATACTGGTTACTGAAATATTTGGTCTACCTTTGCCCCCGAAATAAAACCAACTAATTTTATAATGATTATATCTGGCAAAAAACTACTCCACCTAAAGAAGGCCAAAAATTTCAGCCTTCTCTTTATGGCAATCTTTATCACTTTTTCTTGTTCAGAATTTGAGGAGAATTTACCGAAGGTGGACCAAGAGCAAACCATCCTTTCTTCAACCGCATTATCCGAATATGAGGAAAATTTAAAAAATCTTACGCTCATTTTCGGCGAAGTTCTAAAGGATCCGGCAGCAAGGACAGAATTGTTTTCTTTTTCTGAAATCAACGAAGGAAGGGACGACATTGATTACAGCCTCAAGGAATTGTTCGAAAAAGGCGAGCATCCACTTTACAAAAAGCGCTCAGCAATCGTATCCGCATTTACTGCACAGTCAAACAAAAGAAATAGATTAAACTCTAAAATTAATCTTGACGAACTTATTCAATTTATCAAAGACAACGAGATTTCTATAGTTGCGCCTTATCTGGCAGAAGATTTTGATCCTAATCAGATTAAGGATTTAACTTTATCCTGGTGGACACTGGAGTTTGAAAATGAACAGCTAGCATTGAATAAAGATTGGAAAGGTGCAACTAAAGCAATAAAAATATCCCTTACCAATGAAAACGAAGCTGAAAACCTTGAATACTTTCTCGCAAATGATGAGTGGGCATTAAAAAACCCTACCATTGTACTTGGTTCCTTTCCTGACCACGAATTTGACGTTAATCAGATTAATGGAAATTTAAAAATGGAAACCAATGCATTTTCAGCGAATATGACTGGCAGCCCGGTACAGCTTTGCGATACAAATGACAAAGCAAATCAAAATATAATTGTGCGAATGCCTGCACTGCGTCTTGAAGATAACATTCGAAGATGGCCTAGTGCAAATGAAATGTATTTATGGGTTGCATTTGCAAACGATATCGAACTTGGATCAGACGGACTCCCTAAAATTTCTTCTGATGTCAATATGCCTTTAGCAAGATTTACCATCACTAGAAAGGAAGCTAATATAAAAAGATGGAAGTTGTCAAACACCTCCTTTATTATTTCTGCTTGGAAACCAGAAGCTGATAATATGTATTTAGTATGGGGGTGTACCAGAACTGAAACAAATATTGATGTAGAAGGAGGAGTCAAAGCATCCAAAACAGGTGTTTCGGGAGAAGCAAAAGTAAAAGTCGCTATTCGTAACAGCGTGGAATTGGTATCAGCCCTATCATTTGATAAATGTTTTACCATAGCCAATAATATCAATGAAACTAATCAAGGGTACGGATATTATGGAAGCACCCGCTTTCCTGTTTATGCATTTGGTAATGTGAGAACTTATTTTACTTTAGAAAGCCTTTAACCAGTATGTCTTACAAAATAATAATTATATCGTTAAGCCTATTTTTATCCTCTTTAGTCTCTAAAGGACAGAATGGATATAAAAATAGTATATCATCGAGTTATTCGTTCTACGAATCAAGCCATTTTTCTGGAGGTGATATATCTGCACAAGGGATCGATTTAAGCTATGAAAGGTATTTTAAAAAGCGTTTCTTTGGAACCATCTCTTATGGTTTGTACCATTTTGAAGGAAGAAACAGTATTTTCTTTTTGGAGCCTGAAGAAATGGATTTTATCAATATGAGAGCTTTCAACCTAGGAGTAGGCTATGATGTGGTACAGACCGAACGCTTTGTCCTATCTGGAGAAATCACGTATATGCGGCAAAGCACCCAGGAGCTCATCAGTCAGCTGGAATCCGGAGGCCTGATCATACGGGAGACAGGAACCATCAGGGATCAAACGGCTCGAGTACAGCTAAAGGCACGGATTTTTCTAACCAAAAATCTACAACTCATACCCGCCGTAGCACATGGCTTCCAGATCTCAAGGTATAAAAGCAACTGGCTGCGAATAGGAGTCGGGTATTCCTTTTGATGGATAGCATTTATTTAGAAAAAAGATCGAGAAGGCTGATAATGGTCTCTCGATCTTTTTTTATAGGATGGTCATGTATGGAAAAACGGGGTTTTTTTAGCTTTTTTCATCATTCTAATCCAAAACATAGCCCATCTCCGCCGCCTCATACCCGATCCGATGGGCATTGACATAGAGCGAATCTCCTGCCACCGCCTCAAAAGGCCCGGTGTAGATTTTCCAGAAATCGGAGCTGGACTTTCTCCAACCCATCAAAGCAGAAGAAGTCGGACAGCTTAAAGTGACTTTGCCCTCGGAAAAACTCAGCTCAGCAGATGCCGTGACCGGAGGAATTTCCCCTCCATTCCACCAGCTTTTGACCTTTTCTATATCATTGAGGGCTCCACTGTCATCGTATTGCGTGATTTAATCTTCTTGGGCGTGGTTTAGTTAAAGTATTTTACTTTTCAAGAACCAAGAAATCTAATTCTTTTATGAAAATTTTAGGTCTCTTATTGGGTATCTCAATTAATTTTAATAAATTCTCTAAAATGATCTTGAAATGAAAAAACTCCTATTGGTTCTTTCAATGTTCCTTAGTTGGAATTATGGTTTTTCTCAGGCAGTATGCTTTTCTAATCAAAGTAACAGTTTCTGGAAAATAAACGAATCATTGTATGGGTCTAAAAAACTTTCTGATTGCCACGTGGGTGCTAATTTCAAACGGAAAATGATTCATCAAGAACGATTAATCCTTTCAAAATAGCTCCTAATGAAAAATTTAATACTGCTGGTTTTATTCTTTGGCTTTACGCTTCAATCTTCCTTTTCTCAAGTAAATCCACCCCGGAGATTCTCATTATCCATCAGTGCAGGCCCTGCCATTCCAGTGGGTGTATTCGGAGGAAAAAATATGGAAAATGCTGCCGTTTATTTTCCAGATTCTAGTGTACCCAATCTTGCGAGTATTTCCAAGGCTAGCAATGGATTCGCAAAAGTTGGCTACTCTATTCACGGAACCCTTAATTATCATTTCGCCAGTAACTTTTATGTATTTCTTAGATCAGGTGTAACAAACAATCCGATCTCTGTTGTCGAAATGGAAGATTTCGTCAATGATCTTTACGGATTGGATTTTCGCTTTTCTCATGAAAATAACAACATGCTATCAATCACTCCTGGGTTAGGATATTTCTTGAAAAAAGGAAGTTGGGAATATCGAACGGGAATATTTCTAGGCTACGGACAGATCAACTACCCTTATTACGAGATGGTTAGGGTAGTGGGTAATGAAACTCTAACATGGGCACATGCCGGCTCTAGACCCAGTTTATCCTCTATTACCGTAGGAGGAAATCTGCAAGTATCCAGGGCTATTGGTAAATTTCAATTAGGCTTGGAAGTCAGTTATCAACGGGCTGATTTTGACTACTCTATATTTCCCCGTACAAGTCCAGGAGGTAGTCAATCAGTAACCTACGAGGATACAATTAAGGTCCGAACCTTGAATTTTGGACTTTTCTTATTATATCCTTTGATAGGGCATGACAAATAGTCCTTATGAACATGTTTCACTGAAAAAAGAACTGATTACTTTTCAGTAGTTCATGATTTGTCTATTTTTTTTCAATCCCTACTACCCAATTTCATGGAAACCTCCAAAGCCTCAAACCCGATTCGATGGCTATTCACATATAATGAATCTCCTGCCACTGCTTCAAAAGGTCCGGTGTAGATTTTCCAGGATTCTGAGCTGGACTTTCTCCAGCCGAGCAGAGCTGAAGAAGTTGGGCAACTTAAAGTGACTTTGCCTTCGGCAAAACTCACGGCAGCTTCCGCAGTGACGGGAGGATTTTCCCCTCCATTCCACCAGCTTTTGACCATCTCCATTTCATTGAGCGCTCCTCTGTCTCCGTACTCAGCGACCCAGTCTTCATGGGCTTTGCGCAGTTCTTCTACCTTTTCGGAATATTCTGGATTCTCAACCAGATTGTTAAACTCCCAAGGGTCGCTTTGGGTGTCGTAGAGTTCCTCCTCAGGCTTACTTTGAGCAAACCAGCGGGCCTGATTTTCATTAAGCTCACCATTTTCATTCAGTTCCAAAAGATGTTCCATCAGGGGATTTTGAAGCCGGTATTGGATATTTTGGTAATTCGGCATTTCGGGCATGTAATTTCGGATGTATTTAAATCTGCCATCCGAAACGGCTCGTACCCGATCGTATTCTGAGTCCATCCGATCCCGGGCGGCATAAATATATTTCCGAGGCTCGGCCTTTTGCTCACCCAAAAAGGCCTGTCCCTGCATGCTTTCCGGAATGGGAATTCCCGCCAGAGAAAGAAGTGTTGGACCAAAATCCACAAAACTGACCAGTTCATCCGTCTTTGTCCCTCCTTTCAGCCAAGGAGCTTTGACCAGCAAAGGCACTTTCAAACCCCGGTCGTACAATTCCCGCTTGAAATAAGGCATCCCATCCCCATGGTCGGAGTAAAAGAAAATGATGGTATTGTCATACAGTCCGTCCTCTTTCAACTGCGCAATCACTTCCCCCACCTGATCATCCATTCGCATCACATTGGTAATAAAGCGGGCAATGGTCCGTCTGGTAAGCGAATCATCTGGGTAAACCGGCGGCACAGTCACTTCCTTTGGATCTACCAAGAGGCTGTCTTTCCCTTCCCGAGCCCAAACCTGGGATTCATGGGTGGTAGTAAAATTGAAAATCGAAAAAAAAGGTTGGTCGGGATCTTTTCTATTTCTCCAATGGGCATTTCTGCTGCTTTCATCCCACATAAAAACCGGACTGGCAAACTGGTAGTCTTCTTTTACATTATTACTCACATAGTAGCCCGCCATCCTCAAATGAATGGGGTAAGGAATCATCCCTTCAGGCAAGACCACATTGTAACTTTTAAAACCAGGGGGATAAGCATCCAAGGCATTTGCTGACATGCCCGTGGTACGCATGTGATGGGCTCCGATGGAAGTTTGATAAGCCCCCGTGATCAAAGCCGCCCGACTGGGTGCACAAACACCCGCAGTAGAAAAGGCATTTTGATATTGCAGGGATTCGGCTGCCAAGGCATTCAAGTTTGGAGTTTTACCACCTGTGCCCCCGTAAGTTTCCAAATGCTCCGGTGACATATCCTCCACGACGATCCAGACGATATTGGGTCGCTCAGGATAGATGATTTGTTCGGATTGGGGAGTTTTTTCCTGGCAGGAGAAAAGAAAAAAGCCAAGGAGAAGGAATAGAACAAGCTTTTGCATGGCGGAATGATTTATTCGCTTAAGATAAGCTTTTCTGGAAATTAGCTAGCCTACCCTTTTTCAGACAATCTTTTTATCTTGGATGCTAAACCTAAAGAAACTTATGAACAAACCCTTTTTCCTACTTATTTACTGTTTTTGTCTATTTCAAAGCATTTCATTCGCCCAGCAAAAAGTGTGGTTGGATTCCGACACTGGCAATGAAATGGACGACCTCTATGCCATTGCCTATTTGGTCAAAGTTCCGGGAATTGATCTGATCGGGCTGAGTTCGGCTCACTTCAATAATGCCGATCTGAATGTCTTCGAAAAGTGGAATGCCTACGAAACCGCAACGCTCAAGCCTGTCGAAGAAAGTCAGCGTCTCAATGAGGAGATTCTTACCGCCATGGGTCGAATGGATATCCCACATCCCTTGGGTGCCGATCGACAGATCGGAAGGGCATGGGGACAGCAGGACCCGAGAGATTCTCCGGCAGCCCAAGCCATTATCGCCGAAGCCCGAAAGATGAAAGGAGAAGAAAAACTCCATGTCCTGACACTTGGGGCCATGACTAATGTGGCCACAGCATTGATCTTGGCGCCGGATATCAAAGATAAAATCCGACTTTTCTCCTTGGGATCCTGGTACACTCCTGAGTCTCGGGCTTGGAACAAAAGTGAATTCAATATCCGCTGTGACCTAAATGCCTTTGATTACTTACTTAATCTTGAGGGATTGGACTTCACCATCATGACCACGACGACTTCCTTTGCTTTGAAGTTTGATCGGGATGAGACCTATGCGAGACTGGATGAAAACGTGGCGATCGAAAAGATTTTATCAGATCGCTGGCGAGTGCACAACCCACAGGACAAAACCCGGGTGATGTGGGATTTAGCATTGGTGATGGCTTACATGCATCCCGAATGGGCGACGGTTTCTCCTGTCATGACTCCTCCGGAAAACACCCCGAGAGTGGTGCAGGTCTATACCGAGATCGATGCGGATAAGATGCGGGAAGAGTTTTGGAGCTTGTTGAAAAAGTAAAAAAGCCTGAACTGGAATTAACCCCAAGTTCAGGCTTTAAAAATTACTTCATTGGATACTCTAGAATTTATCCATCCATGGATCTCCTTTTTTCCAATTTGCCAAAACCCCCATCTCAAATTGAATAAAGAAAAAAGGAAAATTATCAAGGGGACTGCTTGGTTCGATATTCGCAAAAAAGGACTCCCAGCCATAGCCCTTTCCAAAAGGAACCCGGTAGGCAAATTTTAACCTAAAGATCCATGTACTTTCAACCCAATGCTCCGCTAAGGCAACCCCAAATCCCGTTAATAACCCACCTGAAAAATGCTGAAGGTTTACCGAAGTTCCCGGACTCTCTAGAAGACTATTCACATCAGTGACCGATGACTGCTTGGAAGCAATCAAATTCGTATCTGTCATGGATAAGCCCAGAATGGGATAAAATGTAAATGAGCCTTTCCTAAACAGATGATAATTCAGAAAAAGGTTTACTGTCATAGGTCTTCTCAAAATTTCCGACCTCTGATCATAATTCGTGGAATACTGACTGCCTACAGAGAAATCACCACCAAACTCATACCTCTTAATTCTGTATGCTAAGCCTAAACCATAATTTAAACTACCCCTGGGGATGGGAGGATAGCCATTTCGTACAAGGAAATGACTCATATTACTATGGGGCGAAGTCATAAAAGAAGGGATTACTAACGTCAAGGACATACCCCTATCAAGTTTTCTCCAATCTTCCGGTGGATCAGAAAATAAATTTTGTCCTGAAACACTACTGTAGACTAAATACAGAAGCAAACTAATGGCTGTTGCTTTCATATCACCAAACCGCTTTAACTGCATGTTCATTATACTCATTAAGGTTCTTTACATTTTTTTACTAAAGCTTTCCCATTTATTCCTAAGCATTATTATAAGCCTGAACTAGAAGAAGCTTCTAGTTCAGGTCTTAATAGAACTTCAATCTAAAATTTATCAATCCATGGAAGGTGGATTGTTTTTATTCCAGTTCATCATTCCCCCTATTTCTAGTTGTATAGAGAAATAAGGAAAATTGTCTAATGGGCTGGTAGATTCAATATTTGCAAACAGAGACTCCCAGGCATAACCCTCACCAAAAGGAACTCTATAGGTGAACTTCAACCTTATTACTCCTGGAAATTCTTCCCAAAACTGAGAGTTGGCCACCCCGACCCCTGTCAAAAGACCTGCAGATAAATGCTGCATATTAACTGATGTACCAGGATCTTGCAGTAGTTGATTGACATCATCTACCGAAGACTGCTTAGATGCGATCAAATTCGTATCAGATATGGATAATCCCACAATAGGAAAGAAAGTGAAATATCCTTTTCTAATTAAATGGTATTTGACAAAAATTGTTGAATTCAAAGGCCTTCTAAGAATTTCAGACCCTTGGTCATAGTTGGTTACTACTTGGTTTCCAAGAGTTACATCAAATCCAGGTTCCCATTTTTTGAATCGGTAGGCCAAGCCCAAACCAAAACTTAGACTGCCTCTTGGGATGGGAGGATAACCATTTTGAACGAGTAACCGACTCATATTACTATGAGGCGAGGTCATGTATGAAGGTATTACAAGAGAAAGTGCAAATCCCCGATCAAAATCTTCATTTCTGTCTAAGGGCGGCGCCGAGAAAATAGTCTGTGCCATTGAAACTTGGGTCATCAAGACTATTGTGATAATTACAAATCCGGTTCTCATATCACCATATCGCTTTAACTGCATATTTTGCTTCCTTTTTTATTCCTTCCCAGGGCTTATCCCATTTTTGCACCGCTTCTATGGTTCCTTTACCTAGTCCATAATATAATCCTGAATAGAGTTTTCCAGATGCACCAATAGATGTCTTTTTGGTCAAGGCTAGAATACCAGAGGCCTTTAACCCAGCCTTATGAGCGACAGCTACACCGGCTTTATATTTAATAATACTAGCCGCAAATCCCCCGGTATAAACAATAATCGCTGAAACTGCGGCCACTAATAATGTTCTTGCAATAGCCCTAACAAACCTTTTGAAAAAAGAAGCATTGGATATAGCAGGATCTTGTAGCAATAGAGCTATATCGTCTGTTGCTCCGTCCAAGGTGTAAAAAATATCCGCTATATCTCCTCGCTCCTGACTGGGAATCGAAAAATCCAAGCTCACTGTATTCCCCATTGCCCGTAGCAAAGATTTAAGCTGACTCTTCACTTGATCCTCATTGATTAGTCCACTTTCGTAGCGGTTTGCGATCTGATCCACTACACTCTCGAATTGATCGACATGCATCCGAACTCTCGGGCTCAGGGTATTTTTATTTAAATCAGCCTCTTGAGTAAATACATGTCCTTGGTAGGGATCATCCCAAGTTTCCTCAGGAATTATTTTAAAATAATTATCAGGGGTATTCATGCTAGAAGCAACACTTTCTATATAATCATGAATCACCACATCTGAGTCGTACACAGTCCTGAAATTTATATTCTTCTTGGGATTGCGTATTCCTTCCGCATATTCTAGCGATGCCTTATGTATGCTGGCTAAAAACATATCACGGTTAAACTTTTCCTCTACTGAGTCTTCCAGCTGCATGGGCTCCTCTTCGAGCTCCTGACAAGATCCTAAAAACCACACCGCCATAATCAAACTAAATAGATTCCTTAAGCTGATAAGGGAAAATGATGTTTTCTGATGTTTTCTGATGTTTTCTGATGTTTTCATAATTTCTAGAATTTAATTTTGAAGAAGATTTATACTTAAGAATTTTTTCTAATAAAAAGTCAAACTGAAAGATTATACTAAAGGTTTAATATTTTTTAATTATTAAAATGATAAAATAGTTTTATATAAAAAGTAATTTTCCTCCTGCTTGTTTCATGCTGCTTATCCCGTTTGTACAAAAGCAAGATTTCCTTTCCACGGACTAAGCAGTCCGGCTTCTGGAGAAGTAGGACAAGGAATTAAAAGAAGAAACCCTCCAAGGGATCCGTTATCTTATTTATATAAAATCCATTTGAATTTTCTTCTGACCGAGAAAAACCCTTGGAGGGTTATGTGGACCTATGAAAGTCCGACTTCTGGAGAAGCAGGAAAGCGAATTAAAGAAAGAAACCCTCCAAGGGATCAATCTATCTTAATTACATGAAATCCATTTGAATTTTCTTCTGACCGATGAAAAACCCTTGGAGGGTTGGGAAGACCTATGAAAGTCCGGCTTCTGGAGAAGCAGGACAACAAAAGGAAAAAATGGGTAAGCTCAAATCGTTTAGCAATCTTATGAGAAGTAGGAGGATAAATTTTAAGAATTAATCAACATCCTTCACCAAGCGGAAGCCAAAAAAAGCACTGCAATACTCAGGGTCCTTGATATCAAAACTGTAGTCGTCCTCAATCGCCATATGATCTTTATCACTGAAGAACCGACCTCCTATTCTATTGTAAACCTCTCCGTTCTTTTCTAATAATGCAAATTCCTCCACATTCCCTGACATATCATAGATCCCAAGTTGATTGGGCTCCAAGGTGCCTATGGGTTGGATTTCCATTTTTGAATTACTATCGAACCAACCCACGCGGTTTGCCTTATTGGATCCTGAGTATTTGTAGATAGGAGGCCATACCCCTCCTGCAGCGGCTATTTTCCATTCTCGAACAGTTGGCAATCTTTTTCCTGCCCACTTGGCATAAGCCTTTATGTCGTTTAAAGAAACTCTGGTAACGGGGAGCTTATCATACCATTTTTTGGCTATTAACTTTCCATCTTGGTCATGACGCCAATTCAAGCCCTCGAAGAGCTCGGAAGGACTGGTCCCGGTAGCTTTTGGTCCGGTGCCTCGTCTTTCGCAGGTGGTCTGATAACCGGTTGCCAATTGAAATCGCTCGAATTCAGCCATGGTCACTTCATGGGTATCGATCCAAAAATCATAGCCTAAGTCTGGGTTAGATACCAAGACCATTTTTTCAGGATTCTGCTGAGAAAATGTAAAAAGAAGAAGTAGTAGAAATAGCGTTTTCATTAGTCTTTCAATTTAATTTTGGCGAGAATAGGACTCAAGAACTCACCGGTTGGTTTCAGTTCTCTTAAAAACTCTTGCCCCTTGGGGTTTCCCTGCAAGAGAGCGATTGCTTCTTCGTCCAAGACGGCAATTAAATATTCTTCATTTAGGTATTTGTATGCGGAAAAAATGGGTAGGCTTAAATCGTTGAGAATGCTCTTTGTCAATACATCACTAGATTCACTTTTCCAACGAATAGCTACCTTTCGGTCTTTTTTGAGGAAAAATATGTGAGATCTCCCACTTCCGATCCAACCTCCTAAGTAAAGAATCCCTCTTTCCTCGGTCATTACTCTTCTGTAGCTTTCATCATCCAGGATATCAACTCGCTCATTGAGATTGGTAAAGTCCGAAAGACTCAGCTCTTTTTTGATAGAACCATCACTTTCCAAAGAATAAATGCTGTTCCCATAGACTTTGGAGGCAAATAATTCAGTTCCTGATCGAACTAGGGCGTAATCCTGTGCTAAAATCAATTCATTTTTTGAAAGCGGAATGGCTTGATCAATGACTTCGTCTGTTTCAAAATCATAAGTGAAGAGTTGGCTTGGTAAATCCATCTTGGACTCCTCCACCATATCTCTAAAAAAGGCAAATTTATCTTGCCCCAAGTAGCCTATAGCGTGAACAATCAATGATCGGGGAATTCGATAATCTCGAAGCGGTTCACCATTTTCATCATATACAAAAATCTTTCTTTGAGATCCTGAGAAGACAAAAAGCTCCTTCGTCTCAGGGAAATAATCAAAATCAGTGATTTCTACGAACTCATCTGGTCCACCCAAACCAATCTCCAAAGCAAAAAGAGGCTCCCCCGTATCAGAAAATACTGCCAAAGTCTCGGTGTAGGAATTATCCAAAACAAAGAATCGGTTATTTTCAAAGATGATTTTATCCGCACCATAGATCAGGTCCGATTGATTGTCTAGAATGACATATTCAATATCTTCAGCTATTGTAGATAGCAAGATTTTATCTTCGATTTTTTTATCACCGAGTTCCACTACTTCTTGAGTAGGTTCAGTACATCCGATGAGACAGAGAAGTAGAATAGCAAATCTTCGCATTTAAATAGTTTTAGTCAAGAAAGAAAAAGGGTTATAGCGACATATAACTTAACTGTTCGGTTAAATAAGCAAGTATTTCTTTCAATAGCAAGAAGCAGAAATAGAAAAAATAAAGCCTTAGTAAAAATTTTATCCAGTTATACTAAAAAATAGTGTCAGAATCCTTTTAGACAAACTGGATAGCAAAATCCACTTTTTTGGCTTAATTCCCTAAATTCCATTTCCAACCTGGATTATGAATTAGAATTCGTAGCGAAAACTCAAAATGCAAGAAAATCAGTCACTTTGGAGATTGAGGCATAGCACCGCTACGCTGAGATCGAAAAGTGAAGTAAGACGACTGATTTTAAAGCATTTTGAGGTTGTAGTAGATTTTCTAATGCATATTTCAGGTTTAACCCAAAAAACCTTAATCATGCCTTTACCTGATAACCTCAACCGCCGGGATTTTCTGGCTTCGGCAGCCACTTTTGCTGCTTCATTTACCATCGTTCCTTCTTCAGTAATCGCCGGACTGGGCAAAATCCCTCCCTCGGACCAGCTGACTGTAGCCAATATCGGCTGTGGAACGCAGGGACTACGGGAAATGGGAAGCCTTTTGCAAAATCCCAAAGTGCGGGTGGTTGCTGTATGTGATGTGAATAAATTCTCCACGGATTACATCGATTGGTCTCCTTACGGAATCCGAAATGATATCCGAAGAACCATCGGAGACGATACCTGGTGGGAAGGAAAGCCCGGAATCCCGGGTGGGCGGGATATTGGAAAGGAATATGTGGAAAAATACTACGCCCAAAACCAAGCCTCCGGGAAATACAAAGGCTGCGCAAGCTATGAGGACTACCGGGAACTTTTTGCAAAGGAAAAAGGCATCGATGCCGTCAAAATCATGACCCCTGACCATACCCATGCACCGATTGCCTTGGCAGCCATGGATCAAAATATGCACGTGGTGACACACAAACCGATCGCCAATCGGCTTTTGGAAGGAAGAAAAGTCATCCAAAAAGCAAAAGACTCGGGATTGGTTACGCACCTGCTCGCTTGGTCCGACCGACCCGAATACCGACAGATCAAAGCCTGGATGGATGCCGGACTGATCGGCGAACTGCAGGAAATCCATAACTGGTCCTATCGGCCCGTTTGGCAGCAGTGGACCAAGCGGCCTGCGGAAAGCCAACCTGTTCCTGAAGGATTGAATTGGGACCTTTGGCTGGGACCGGTGGCTGATATGCCCTACCACAAAAACTACACGCATAATGTCTTTCGGGGCTGGTATGAATTCGGGGGTGGATCGGTTGCTGACATGGGGCATTACAGCTTGTTTCCGCTTTTTGAAACTTTGGGCATCGATCGAAGTCCTGTTTCAGCTCGGGCTTTTGGCACGACTACCCGAGAGGAAGTCAATCAGGTTTATCAGTGGGTGAAAAATGACGTGGCGTTCCCCGCGAGTTGCACCATCAAATGGAATTTCCCAGCCCAAGCCTCCCTTCCTGCTTTTGACCTGTTTTGGTATGATGGCGGAATGAAGCCTTTTGCTCCTGAAGAACTGGAAATGGATGGAAAGGACACGCCGGAGGAAGGTTTGATGATCGTAGGTACCAAAGGAAAAATTCTGGGCGGTTTCCGTGGGGAAAATCCAGTGCTTCTGCCCGAAAGTACGAAGATGGCAGGTCGGGATTCCGAGCGGATCAATTCCCGTGAAGTGGATCGCAAAACTGACTCTTGGGTTGATGCCATGCTGGAAAAGCGACAAACTCCCGGTAGTTTTACCCGCGCTCAATGCATCACTGATACGATCAATCTAGGAGCGATCGCCTTACGTGCCGGTAAAAAAGTAGATTTCGATGCCAATCTGGTGAAGATCACCAATGATGAAGCGGCGAATCAATTACTGACTCGGGAGTATCGAGCGGGGTGGGAAGTGTGAAAAAGTAGGCAGTGGCAGTAGGCGGGAAAGGCAGAAAGCTAAAGTGAGAAAGTTGAAAGTTGGCTGTGGCAGTCTGCAGTTGCGTCATCCTATGTTTGAGTCAGTAAATTGAAGCAAGATGCACAAAACGAAATGATAATTATTTTCGAGAAATTCTGTTAGTCGAAATGCCGTAGGCATGAATCATTGATTAGCCAGCCATTTCAATGGCTGGAACATGAAGTCTATGGATTTCCATAAATGCCGTAGGCATGACCGATACAACCAATGGAAGCTATTTGCCTAGATCTCGAAATTTTCTAATCCGTCATCGGTATTGCCAGAACCAAAACCAAAAAGCTATTCTTTTTCTTAGATTGCCCGGAGTCTGCCTTTTAGTTAAAAACAAACCACTTTATTAAAGAATTTTAGATTAAAATTTATTATATGATCTTCTTATTTAAGTTTTCATGATTTTTCTTAAATTAGAAAGACGCTTAATTAGGAAAGCATGAAAAACTTTAAATCAGGCTACTATATCAATCAAGGAACCTTTAGAAGCTTTATTCCTGAGGAGATTAATCGGGATTGGATACTTGATGATATGGAAATTATAGAACTATTAAGCCAGGCAGACAGACAACTTGGTCGGCTTGATATGTACTCCGAACACACTCCAAACATTGATTTATTTATTTCAATGCATGTGGTGAAAGAAGCTAC
Source organism: Algoriphagus marincola HL-49 (assembly GCA_001314815.1). Taxonomy (GTDB): domain Bacteria; phylum Bacteroidota; class Bacteroidia; order Cytophagales; family Cyclobacteriaceae; genus Algoriphagus; species Algoriphagus marincola_A. The sequence continues at coordinate 1,743 of LJXT01000005.1, read as the reverse complement.
CCAATCAAGTAAAATTGAAGGCACAAAAACCAATATTGAAGAAGCACTTCAAGAAAGAGAAGAAATTCGGGAGGAACAAAGAGACGATTGGGAAGAAGTTCAGAATTACATAAAAGCCCTAAACTTAGCCATCAAGTCATTGGATGAACTCCCTCTATCTTCTAGGCTTATCAAAATGGCACATAAAGTTACCCTTCAAGGAGTTCGTGGAAAACATAAAATACCAGGACAATTCAGAACAAGTCAAAACTGGATAGGAGGAGCCTCGATTGCAGATGCTACATTTATCCCTCCTCCACATCAAGAAGTTAGTCGGTTAATGGGAGATTTAGAGAAATTTTCACATAACACAGAAATCAAACTACCTCATTTATTAAGAATTGCAATCATACATTATCAATTTGAAACAATACATCCATTTTTAGATGGAAATGGACGCGTTGGTCGTCTTTTGATCACACTTTATTTAGTAGAAAAAGGTATTTTAAAAAAACCAGTATTATACTTATCAGACTTTTTTGAGAGAAATAGACAGTTGTATTATGACAACTTAATGAAAGTAAGATCCTCAAACGATATTAAACAATGGTTTAAATTCTTTCTGGTAGGAATCATTGAAACTGCTAGGGGTAGTATAAATACCTTTGATAGCATAATGAAGCTTCAAAAAGAAGTGGATATGAAAATCCAAGCTTTAGGCGCAAGAACAAGTAATGCAAGAGCTGTTATTAATCAACTTTATTTACGGCCACTAATCACCGTTCAGAAAGTTGCCGACCTCACAAAACTTTCTCTTCCATCTGCATACAAGTTAGTAGATGAACTTGAACAGCTCGGAATTCTTACAGAAATCACAGGAGCAAAAAGAGGCAAACAATATTGGTTTGATGATTATATCAAACTATTCAAATAACAAAGCGCTTCCAAACAACTAGACAAACATAGGTCTTTGCCATCATTGTGGATCCGAGGAAATGAAGAGAAGCAATCCTTTCAATAATGTAGAAAATCAACAACGTAGGAAATAAGCATTACGCTCTTCTTTATTTTCCAAGATAACTATCACTCAAAATCATTAACTTGGTTTCTCAGTAACCCACTAGGGGATCAAAAAGCCTTGGAGGGTTTTGATAACACTCAATAACCCATAAACCTATTCTTCCATGACCAATCGTAGAAATTTTCTCAAAAACTCCACCTTAGCCACCGCAGCCCTCGGCTTGGGCTTACCCCAATTTTCCTTTGCTATGAAACCCGCCGATCCTCCCTTCAAAATCTCCCTGGCCGAGTGGTCGGTCAACCGCCTGATTTTTGGTAAAAAGCTGGACCATTTAGATTTCCCTTTGGAAACCAAAAAGCATGGCATCCACGCGGTGGAGTATGTCAACCAGTTTTTTATGGATAAGGCTCAGGACATGGATTATCTCAAAGAGATGAACACACGCTGCCAAAATGAAGACATTACCCAAGTGCTCATCATGGTGGACCGGGAGGGAATGCTTGGCGCCCGATCAGAATCCGATCGGATGCAGGCGGTAGAAAATCATAAAAAGTGGATAGAGGCGGCCAAATTTCTAGGTTGCCATACCGTCCGGGTCAATGGCTACTCTGATATCGCCTGGTCCCAAAATCCAGCTGATGCGGCCGAAGCTTCCAAGCTCGTCAGCGACGGCATCCGAAAGGTCTGTGAATTTGCCGAACCCCACGGCATCCATATTGTGATCGAAAACCACGGGGGCTTTT